>NZ_JBFAVD010000005.1:0-366462 GCF_040679615.1 Streptomyces sp. NPDC052225
CCTCCTGCAACGCCCGGCGTTGACGGAACGCCTTCACGCCGAGGTAGATCCGAGCGGGGGCTCGGCGTGAGCGGGGGGGCGCGGCGTGAGCGGGGGGCGGTGCGAGCGGGGGCTCGGCGTGAGCGGGGGGGCGCGGCGTGAGCGGGGGGTGAGCGGGGGGGCGGTGCGAGCGGGGGGCGGTGCGAGCGGGGGCTCGGCGTGAGCGGGGGGTGAGCGGGGGCGCGGCGGGCTCGCGGGGCATGGGGAGTGAGCGGGGAGCCATGGGCCGCGGCCCGCTTGTCGCACGCGTCCTCCCTCTCCCCCGGCGCCGGCCCGCCTACCGTCGGGGTATGAACACCCGCGCCCAGATCTCCCTGTTGCTGCTCGCCGGGGCGTCCGGTGCCGTGGACGCGCTCGCGTTCACCGCGCTGGGCACCGTGTTCGCCGGGGTGATGACGGGGAACCTCGTGCTGCTCGGGATCTCGGCGGGCTCCGGCGCCGGGCACGATGTGGCCGCTCCGCTCTACGCGCTCGGCGGATACGCGCTGGGCGCCGCGCTCACCGCGCTCGCATGCCGGGGCGTCGGCGACGCGGGGCGCCTTCCGCACTGGCCCGGGCGGGTCGTGGCCGCGCTCGCCGCGCAGGCCGGGCTGCTCGCGTTCGTCGCCGTGGCGGGCGCCGTGCTCGACGGGCGGCCCGACGGCGTCTGGCGCACCGTGCTCCTCGTGGCCGCCGCCCTGGCGATGGGCGGGCAGTCCGCGGCGATGGTCGCGGCGGGGTCGGGGGCGGCGCCCACCACGTACTTCACCGGGACCCTGACCACGCTCGTGACGGGCACGGTCGACGGGTCGGCGCGCGGGCGCGGCCAACTCTGGGTGACCGCCCGGTTGTTGACGGTGGTGGGCGGCGCCGCGTGCGCCGTCGCCGTACGCGAGGCCGCACCGGCGTGGGGGTTCGCCGCTCCCGCCGTGTTCGCGGCCGCGGCGGTGGCGTGCCAGAAACCTGCACAGCGATTGCGCAGGGCAGTCACGTCGGGTCGGAAAAATCCATTGCCGGATGCACGTAACGGGCGCCTTTGATGCGTGAGTGTCCTATTCCGGGAAAGCGGCCACACCCTCTTCACATTTCCCGCAGTGAAGAATGTGAAGGAGCTGCCACCACCCGGTGAACAGCCCTGCACGTTGCGGTAATTGGGTCCGCACATCCCTCTGACCGGGGA
Organism: Streptomyces sp. NPDC052225; assembly: GCF_040679615.1. Classification (NCBI taxonomy): domain Bacteria; kingdom Bacillati; phylum Actinomycetota; class Actinomycetes; order Kitasatosporales; family Streptomycetaceae; genus Streptomyces; species Streptomyces sp. NPDC052225. The sequence continues at coordinate 1,199 of NZ_JBFAVD010000005.1, forward strand.
CCTTCCGATTGGCTGTGCGATGCGTCGGCGTGCTTTGATCCAGCCCATCGCGGAACGGTTCACCGATTCGGTTCTGCTGATTCCGGACGCCTTCCGCGTTTTTCGAAATACCCAGACATACCCATGAGAAGGGCGGCTCATCATGAGCAACACCCCCCAGGTCGAGACCCTCGAGATTTCCGACGCCGAGCTGGACAACGTGTCCGGCGGTCTGGTCGGCGCTGTCGCCGGCAACCTGACCGGCACCCTGGACTCGATCGCCCCGGTCTCCGGCGTCGTCTCGGGCCTCACCGGCACGGTCGAGGGCCTCACCGGTGTCAACGCGGGCGCCGTCACGGGCCTGGCCACCGGTCTGACCGCCGGCCTCTGAGTCGCATCAGACGGATCACCCCGCCGCCCACCTGACGGGCGGCGGACCCCAGGCCTCGGAACCCGCCAGGTTCCGGGGCCTTCGGGGCGTCCGGCCACGGTTCGAGGGGCCGGACCTCGGCAACGTAAGGGAATCACCGCGTGCAGTTCCGCCAACAGGCCCTGTCCAAGTTGCAGTCGCCGGAGGCGCTCGACCTTCCGGTGCGGCTCGCGCGGCCGCAAGGGCTGCTCGCGCTCGCCGTCACCGTCGTCGTGATGGCCGCCGCCAGTGCGTGGGCCGTGACCGGTTCGGTCTCCTCGACGCTCAAGGCGAGCGGCATCCTCACCTACGGACAGGGCAGTTACGTCCTCCAGTCCCCCGTCACCGGACAGGTCACCGGGCTGTACGTGCGCGAGGGCCGGCGCGTCGCCGCCCACGCGCCGCTCCTCAAAGTCCGTACGGAGCGGGGCGATCGGGTCGTCCGCGCCATCGACGCGGGTCGGGTCACGGCGCTCGTCGCCCGCATGGGGTCGGTGGTGACCACCGGCGCCGACGTCGCGACCCTCGAGCGCACCTCGTCGGCGCACGATCCGCTGCTCGCCCTGCTGTACGTGCCCGCCACCAGCGCGGCGAACGTCCCGGCGGGCGCCCCGGTCGACCTGACCGTGCCCGCCGCCCAGAGCTACGGGGTGCTGCGGGGCACCGTGAAGGCGGTGGGCCGCGCCGCGCAGACGAAGCGGCAGGTGACCGACACGCTCGGCGACGGCGACCTGGCCGCGCAGTTCACGAAGGGCGGCTCACGCGTGCCGGTGGTCGTGAAGCTCACCAAGTCGGCTGCCACGACGTCCGGTTACGCCTGGTCGTCGCAGGGCGGGCCCCCGTACGCCCTCACGTCCATGACCCTCGCCACCGGCGCCGTGCACCTCGCCGAGCAGCGCCCGATCGATTGGCTGCTGCCGTGACGACGACCTCCTTGCCGCCCGCCGGGCACGGTGGCCGCCGCCGCTCCCGCCCCGCTCCCCCGCCGCCCAAGCGCCGCAAGACGGTGCGGACACCGACGGTGCTCCAGATGGAGGCCGTCGAGTGCGGCGCCGCGGCGCTCGGCATGGTCCTCGCGCACCACGGCCGGCACGTCCCGCTGGAGGAGCTGCGCATCGCGTGCGGTGTCTCGCGGGACGGCTCGCGCGCCAGCAACCTCCTGAAGGCGGCCCGCAGTTACGGCATGACCGCCAAGGGCATGCAGATGGAACCGGCCGCGCTCGCGGACGTACAGGGCCCGGCGATCCTGTTCTGGGAGTTCAACCACTACGTCGTCTACGACGGCACGGGGCGCCGCTTCGGCCGGCGCGGCGTGCACATCAACGACCCCGACAAGGGCCGCCGGTTCGTACCGTCCGAGGACTTCGACACCAGCTTCACCGGCGTCGTCCTCGTCCTGGAACCGGGGCCCGGCTTCCGAACGGGCGGGCGCCGTCCGGGAGTTCTCAAGGCGCTTCCCGCTCGGCTGCGCGGCACGACCGGCACCATGGTCGCCGCGCTCGTCGCGAGCCTGCTGCTCGTCGCGGTGGGCGCCGCGGTGCCCGCGCTCAGCCGCACGTACATCGACCTGTTCCTGATCGGTGACCAGACCTCGCTGCTCGGCGCGCTGTTCGCGTCGATGGGCGCGATGGTGGCGCTCACCGGCGCCCTGACCTGGCTGCAACAGGCGAACCTGCTGCGCGGCCGGATCATCTCGTCGACGCTGAGCAGCGCGCGCTTCTTCGGTCATCTGCTGCGGCTGCCCGTGCAGTTCTTCGCGCAGCGCAGCCCGGCCGACCTCGTGCAGCGCCTCCAGTCGAACGACGCGGTCGCCGAGACGCTGGCCCGCGACCTTACGGCGGCCGGTGTCGACGGGGTCGTGGTGCTCCTGTACGCGGCGCTGCTGTGGACGTACGACCCGCAGCTGACGATGGTCGGCGTCGGCATCGCGCTGCTCAATGTGGTGGCGATGCGGATCGTCGTACGGCTGCGTGCGACGCGTACGCAGAAGCTGCGGGCGGACACGGCGCGGCTCACCAACACCTCGTACACGGGCCTCCAGTTGATCGACACGATGAAGGCCACCGGCGGCGAGGACGGCTACTTCCGGCGGTGGGCCGGGCAGCACGCGACGACGCTTGAGGAGCAGCAGCGGCTCGGGGTGCCGAGCGCGTGGCTGGGGATCGTCGCGCCGACGCTCGCGACGCTCAACAGCGCGCTGATCCTGTGGATCGGCGGTCTGCGGGCCGTCGAGGGGCATCTGTCGGTGGGCCTGCTCGTCGCGTTCCAGGCGCTGGTCACGCGGTTCACGGCGCCCATCACTCGGCTGAACGGCGTCGCGGGCCGGATCCAGGACTTCGCCGCCGACGTGGCCCGGCTCAAGGACGTCGAGAGCTTCCCCGTCGACACGTCGTACGCGCGGCCGGAGGCGGTCCACGACACGCGGCGCCTCAAGGGGCATGTGGAGCTGGCGGAGATCACGTTCGGCTACAGCCCGCTCGACAAGCCGCTGCTCAACGGGTTCTCGCTGACGGTCGGCCCGGGCCAGCAGGTGGCGCTCGTGGGCGGCTCGGGCAGTGGCAAGTCGACCGTGTCCAGGCTGATTTCTGGGCTGTACGCACCCTGGGAGGGCGTCATCCGGATCGACGGACGGCGCCTGGACGACATCCCGCGCGGGGCGCTCGCCGCGTCCGTCTCCTTCGTCGACCAGGACGTGTTCCTCTTCGAGGGCACGGTCCGCGACAACGTCGCCCTGTGGGACCCGTCGATCTCCGACGACGCGGTCGCCGACGCGCTGCGCGACGCGTGCCTGTACGACGTGGTGGCGCGTCGGCCCGGCGGACTGCACAGCCGGGTCGAGCAGGACGGGCGGAACTTCTCCGGCGGGCAGCGCCAACGCCTGGAGATCGCGCGGGCGCTGGTGCGCAGGCCGAGCATCCTGGTGCTCGACGAGGTGACGAGCGCGCTGGACGCCGAGACCGAACAGGTCGTCATGGACAACATCCGACGGCGCGGCTGCGCCTGCGTCGTCATCGCGCACCGCCTCAGCACGGTGCGCGACAGCGACGAGATCGTGGTCCTCGACCACGGGCAGGTCGTCGAGCGGGGCCGCCACGAACATCTGGTGGCGGCGGGCGGCCCGTACGCCGAGCTGGTCAGGGAGCACTGACATGACCTACGAACCGTACGAGCAGCAGTACGCCGAGTACGAACAGGCGCACCCTCAGCCGCAGTTCGCCTCGCCGTACGCCGGGGACCAGGTCGTCGCCGCGTTCGGCGGGCTCGGCGCCCCGCTCGACTGCGCGGGGGTGCGCAGTCTGCCGCTGGAGGGCCCGCAGGTGCTGTGGCTCGTCACGGACGGCGCCCTCGATCTGTTCGCGGTCGACGTGTACGCGCAGGGGCACTGGAACTTCCTGGGGCGCCTGGAGCCGGGCACGCTGCTGCTCGGCCCCGTCGAGGGCACCCAGCACACGCTGGTCGGACGGCCGTTGGCGGGCTGTGCGCTGCGCCGTATCCCGCTGCGCGAGCTGCCGTACACGCCGCCCGCCCACGACGGCGCGTACGACATGGCGTGGAGCCTGCTGGAGGAGGCGTTCGCGCTCGGTGTGGGGCGCGGGCAACGGGTGCTGTTCGAGGCGCCGTTCAACGACCACGGCGGGCGCGCCGCCGACACCGAGCTCCTCGGCGACGACGACGTGCTGTGGCCCCAACTCGCCCCGGGCAGCGTGCAGTACGGGTCCGCGTACTCCACGGAAGCGGCTGCCGACCTGCTGGTCGACGGCGCGCTGTGGCAGCGGATGGTGAACCAGCAGCACCGGCTCCTGTCGACGCTCGACCGGTGGATCGAGCGCCTGGAGAGCGCGCACGAGGACCGGGCGGCGGCCGGGATCCGGGCGGGCGAGGCGGTGCGCGAGCAGGCAGACCGGACGCTGCTCGCCTCCATCGGCACGCAGCGGCGGCGCGAGCGCCCGGCCGACGCGGGCGTCGACGCGACGTACGCGGCGTGCAAGGTGGTGGCGCGGGCCGCGGGCATCCGGCTCGTCGAGCCGCGGCACGGCGGCGCGGTGAGCGACCGGATCGACCCGGTCGAGCAGATCGCGGTCGCGTCCCGGATCCGCACCCGTCCGGTGCGGCTCGCCGGTGACTGGTGGCGGCGGGACGCGGGGCCGCTCGTCGGCTTCCGCGCGGCGTCCGGGGCGCCCGTCGCGCTGCTGTGGCGGCGCGGCGGCTACGAGGCGGTGAACGCGGCGGGCGACCGGCGCAGCCGCGTCGACGAGGACAATGCCGAGGACTACGCCGAGCGGGCCGTGATGCTCTACCGGCCGCTTCCCGAAGGGGAGTTGACGCCGCGCGGGCTGCTGCGGTTCAGCATGCGGACGCTGGGCGGCGACATCCGGCGCCTGCTCCTCGCCGGGCTGGTGACGGTGGGGCTCGGCGCGCTCGTGCCGATCGCCACCGGCAAGGTGCTCGGCATCTACGTCCCGAACGCCGAGACGGACCTCATCACCCAGATGTCCCTGGCGATCATCGTCACGAGCATCGTGTCGGCCGTCTTCATGCTGCTCCAGAACATGTCGGTGCTGCGGATCGAGGGCCGGGTCGAGTCCGTCCTCCAACCGGCCGTCTGGGACCGCCTGTTGAGGCTGCCGACCCGGTTCTTCGCGTCCCGTTCGACGGGTGAGCTGGCGAGCGCGGCGATGGGCATCAGCGCGATCCGCCGGCTCCTGTCGGGCGTCGGCCCGGTGGTGGTGCAGTCGGTGACGATCGGCGCGATGAACCTGGTCCTCCTCCTCGTCTACAGCGTGCCGCTGGCGCTTGCCGCGGTCGGCATGCTGGTGCTCGTCGGGGGCGTCTTCCTCACCCTCGGGCTGCTCGAACTCCGGTGGCAGCGGCGGCTGGTGGAGCTGAGCAACAAGCTCAACAACCAGGCGTTCCAGACACTGCGCGGGCTGCCGAAGCTGCGGGTCGCGGGGGCGGAGTCGTTCGCGTACGGGGCGTGGGCCAAGGAGTTCGCGCAGAGCCGGGAGCTCCAGCGCCGGGCGGGCCGCATCAAGAACGTGACGACGGTCCTCAACGCCGTCTACCTGCCCCTGTGCTCCCTGGTGATGTTCATGCTGCTCGCGGGTCCGGCGCGCGGGTCCCTGTCGGCGGCCGCGTTCCTGACCTTCAACACGGCGGTCACGATGCTCCTGACGTCGGTCACGCAGCTCACCGGCGCGCTGATCTCGGCGGCGGCGGTCCTCCCGATGTACGAGCAGATCAAGCCGGTGCTCGACGCGGAGCCCGAGGTGCGCGGCGCGGCGGCCCAGCCCGGGGAGCTGACCGGCGCGTTGGAGGCACGCGGCGTCTCGTTCCGCTACACGGACGACGGGCCGCTCGTCCTCGACGACGTGTCCCTGTCCATCGGCCCCGGCGAGTTCGTGGCGGTCGTCGGCGAGAGCGGCTGCGGCAAGTCGACGCTGCTCCGCCTGCTCATCGGGTTCGACGCGCCGACGTCCGGTGGCGTCCTGTACGACGGCCAGGACCTGTCGGCGCTCGACCAGGCGGCGGTGCGGCGCCAGTGCGGTGTCGTCCTGCAGAACGCGCAGCCGCTGACCGGCTCGATCCTCGACTGCATCTGCGGCGCCGAGTCGTTCACGCAGGAGGAGGCGATGGCCGCCGCGGAGATGGCGGGTCTCGCCGAGGACATCAAGCGGATGCCGATGGGGCTGCACACGATGATCGCGGGCGGCGGCGCGATCTCGGGCGGCCAGCGCCAGCGGCTGATGATCGCGCAGGCGCTGATCCGGCGCCCGCGCATCCTCTTCTTCGACGAGGCGACGAGCGCGCTCGACAACGAGACCCAGCGCATCGTCATCGACAGCACCCGGGCGCTGCACGCGACCCGCATCGTCATCGCCCACCGTCTGTCCACGGTCCTCGACGCGGACCGTGTGGTCGTGATGTCCGAGGGCCGCGTCGTCCAGCAGGGCGCTCCGGCCGAGCTGTTGGCGGACGCGGGCGGACGGCTGCACGAGCTGGTGCGGCGGCAGATGGTGTGAGGCGGCGCGCCGCGACCGCCTACCGTACGTCCCCGAACTCGCTCAACACCCCTTCCGGGGCGAGCGCGTCGACGTAGTGCGCGGGCCCGTGGTCCTCGAACGAGTAGCGGAACGGGAGCGAGCGGGTCAGCGCGAGGCGGGTCGCGAAGAAGGCGAGCGGGGCCACCACGGCGAGGCCGGCGAGACTGTCCATCTGGGGGTACGGCAGGGCGGGGTCGCGGCGCTCCACCCAGCCCTCCTCGCGGACCCGGGCCGGCAGGGCGGCGAGTCGGCGCAGGCGGTGCAGCGGGCTCACGCCGGAGAGCAGGTCGCCGGGGAGGGCCACCGCCTCCGCGGCCGTGTCGGCGGCGGCCGCGAACACCGCGTCCAGGCCCCGGCGCGGCCTGCGGTAGTGGAACTCACGGCCGAACGGGGCGTAGGGCCCGACCGGGCGCGGCGGCAGCGCGGGGACGACGTCCCGGTCGTGGATGTAGCGCAGGAGGCGGTCGCGCAGCACGTGCCTGCCGCTGCCGTCGGTGGCGTGCTCGCAGGCGCGGGCGAACTCCGGGCCGCCGATGAGGGGCTGGCCGAAGGTGTACACCGCGCGCAGCCTGCGGGCGATGTGCGCGTACCGCGGTTCGTGCACGAGGGTGACGGCCATCAGCGCCGCCATCGCCGCGCCGAGGCTGTGGCCGGTGATGTAGAGCGCTTCGAGGCCGCCGCCGCGCACGCCCCGCTCCCCCGGGTCGACGGACTCGCCGCGCGCGGCGCGGTCCAGGGCCTGGAGGACGAGGTGGCGGGTGGCGCGCATGTTGCGGTAGAAGCCCGCGTGCACCGGGTACCGGATGCCGTCGAGGTCGACGCGGAGGGTCTCGGGGTGCACATCGGCGTCGGTGAGGATGCTGATGATGTCCTCGGGCTGGGTGCCGCGGTAGCACAGGACGGCGATCCTGCGGTCCTCGTCCTGGATGAGATAGGCGGCCGAGGCGATGTACAGGGCGTCGACGCGCTGCTCGACGACACGGCACCGGTTGGCCTCCAGGCCGAGCCGGGTCGCGATCATGGCGACGGTCCCGGCGTCGCCGCCCTGGTCGAAGCCGGCGTACGCGTAGGCCGAGCAGACGGCCATGACGTGCGGCAGGACGCCGTCCGGATCGGGGTGCGCCTTGTCGTCGAGCAGTCGTTCCCGCAGGTCCGGGTAGACGGGAAAGGTCGTCCGCCCGGCCTCGACGAAGGTCGGCTCCTTCAAGGGCCGCAGCTCAGCGAAGGTGGGTCCGTGCACGGTGGTGTCGCGCATGTCGCCTCCGAGGGGCGGGCTGCCGAGCACACCACCGCGGCCGGATGGCGTCAAGCCGTCGGTGACCGGCCATCCGGGAGGGCCGTCGGGGGCCCTCGCGAGGGGCGTGAGGGAGGGGCGCGGCACACGGTGTCGGCGGGCGTCCGCGGGCCGCCCCAGCCAGGCCACTGACAGGCTCAGATGCCGTCGTGCGTACGGGAGTTCGCACCGGGAAGCGGTACGCGGACATGGCGGGATACGGCGCTGCGGGGCGTCCGACGGCGCCGATAGCGTCGCTGGCCCCTCCGCGTACGACCTCCTGACGCACGGCACACGACAGGGACGGCAACGATGGCCGAGACCGAACGGTACGCACAGTACGAGCGGTACGAGGGCGGCAGCGCCGAGGCCGAGCGCCTCGTGTTCCAGCGCCTCGCCCGCGAGATCATGCGGGTCCAGGTGGCGAACCGGCGCGCGAGCGGCGCCGCCGCCTACGAACGCGCCTTCCACGCGAAGGCCGCCCTCGGCGTCGAGAACGCCCGCCTCCGCTTCCACGACGCTCTGCCACCCGCCCTGACCAGCGGCTTCGCCAAGGCCGGCGCCGAGTATCCGGCGACGGTACGGCTCTCCAACGCGAGCGGCATGCGCGGCCCGGACGGCGCACCCGATCTGCACGGCGTGGCGGTGCGGGTGCAGGTCTCCGGCGACGAGAGCCACGATCTGCTCGCGACGTCCTTCCCGGTGTCCCACGCCCGCAACGCCCGCGAGTTCGTGGCGTTCGCGAAGGCGATGGCCGGGGCGCGCAGCCCGCTCCAGAAGGCCTTCGGCCTGTTCGTGAAGCTGCCGCTTGCCGTGGGCCTCGGCACCGCGAACCGGATGCGCCGCAACGTCCGGGCGGCGACCCGGCAGACCGTCAACAGCCTTGCACGCGAGACGTATTGGAGCCGCGGCGCGATCCTGTGGGGCGATGCGGGCCCGGTCCGCTACCTGCTGCGCCCCGCCGTCGGCGGCGGCGCCGGGCCGCGCCCCGACCGCAGTGACCCGGGCTTCCTGCGCACGGAGCTCGCCCAGCGCCTGTCGCGCGGCGACCTCACCTTCGAGCTGTGCGTGCAGCGCTACGTCGACGAGCGCCGTACACCCGTCGAGGACGGCTCCGTGGAGTGGAAGGAGGCGCTCTCGCCGCCGCAGCCGGTGGCCCGCCTCTCCGTGCCCGCCCAGGACATCACGACGGCGCAGGCGCGCTCGGCGGCCCGCCGTGTCGAGGAGCTGACGTTCAACCCCTGGTTCACCACGGAGGACTTCAGGCCGCTCGGCAACCTCAACCGGGCCCGCAAGGTCGCGTACGAGGCGAGCGCCGCCCAGCGCCAGGGCACCCGGTTCACTCCGCAGGAGCCGCTGCGCAACCGTGTCCTCGGGATCCCGGTCGGGCTCGGCTTCCGCGCCCTGAACCGGTATGTCCCGTGGCACCGGCTGCCGTTGGACGCGAGCCTGCTCAACCTGGTGTTCCTGCGCAAGGCGCTGCGCCGGTTCAACCTGATCGACACCGACGTGCCCGAGGCGCCGCCGAAGGCACAGCCGGTGCCGGTCCCGGTGGACGAGCGGCTGCGCACCTCACGCTCGTACGACGGAACCTACAACGACCTGTCGGCGCCGAGGATGGGCGCGGTCGGCGCCGCGTTCGGCCGCAACCTCAAGCCCGTGTACCGGCCCGACCTCTTCGACACCCCGAACCCGGTGACGGTCAGCCGCCAGCTCCTCGCCCGCGAGAGCTTCGTCCCGGCGACGTCCCTCAACATCCTCGCGGCCGCCTGGATCCAGTTCCAGGTGCACGACTGGGTCAACCACCGCCGCTACCCGGAGGGCGGCAGGACGGTCGAGGTGCCGCTGCCGCCCGGCGCCGGCACGTGGGTCAACCGCCCCGACGGGCCGCGGGAGAACGTGATGCGGTTCGCCGAGAACGAGGGCGTCGACCTGCCCGGCGAGCAGCCGCCGATCCTCTTCGGGAACACCGCCTCGCACTGGTGGGACGGGTCCGAGGTGTACGGCGGCGACGAGCGCACGGCCAAGTCGTTGCGCGAACCCGACGGCGGGGCACGGCTGTTGCTCGACGCGGGGCACATCCCGATCGACCGTACGGGCATCCCGATCACCGGGTTCAAGGACAACTGGTGGATGGGCCTGAGCGCGATGCACACGCTGTTCGCGCGGGAGCACAACGCGGTGTGCGACGCGCTGCGCTCCGCGTACCCGTCGATGAGCGAGGAGCGGATCTACCACACGGCGCGGCTCGTCGTGTCGGCGCTCATCGCGAAGATCCACACGGTGGAGTGGACCCCGGCGATCCTCGCGACGAAGGCGATCGACGTCGGCCTGCGCACCAACTGGGAGGGACCGCCCAGGAATTGGCTGAACCAGCTGGGTCTGTGGCTCCTGGAGGCACACTCGCTGACCGGCATCCCGAAGACACTGCCCGACCACCACGGCGCGCCGTACTCGCTCACCGAGGACTTCGTCACGGTGTACCGGATGCACCCGCTGATCCCCGACGACTACGAGCTGCGCGAGCACCACTTCGGGCAGCGCCTGGAGACCGTCGGCTTCCCCGACATCCAGGGCGCGGCGGCCGAGAGCCGGATCCGCAAGACGGGCCTCGCCAACACGCTGTACTCGTTCGGCATCGCGCACCCGGGCGCCATCACCTTGCACAACTACCCCAAGTCCCTTACTCAGTTCCAGCGCGAGGGCGAGATCATCGATCTGTCGGTGGTCGACCTGGTGCGCACCCGGCGCCGCGGCGTGCCGCGCTACAACGACTTCCGCGTGGGCCTGCACAAGGAGCGCATCCGCCGCTTCGAGGACCTGACGCGGGAGCCGGAGACCCTGGCGCGGCTGAAGGACGTGTACCGGACGGTCGACGAGATCGACACGGTCGTCGGCCTGTTCGCGGAGAACCCGCCGACCGGCTTCGGCTTCTCCGACACGGCATTCCGGATCTTCATCCTGATGGCGACGCGGCGGCTCCAGAGCGACCGCTTCCTCAACGTCGACTACCGCCCGGAGATCTACACCCCGCTCGGCATCGACTGGGTGGAGAAGGGCGGCATGAAGTCCGTCGTGCTGCGGCACTGCCCGGACCTCGCGGGCCTGCTGCCGCGCGAGGCGAGCGCGTTCGCGCCGTGGCGGCCGGTACCGCCGATGGAGAACGGAGGGCGCCATGACGGAAGTTGACGGCTCGTCGGGCCACAAGGGCCTCGACGACCTGCTCGCCCGGCCGTTCCTGAAGACGGTCTGGCGCCGCCGCACCCACCGGGTCTCCCGGGGCGCGTCGGTGCCGGCCGGGTCGATGAGCTACCGCTCGCCGCACACCCCGCAGCCGCTGTCCGAACTGGAGGAGGCGGTGCTCGTCGCGGTCACCGGATCCACCGGACTGACCATGCCGGACCGCCCGTTCGAGGACCCGCGCGACGGCAAGCCCATCATGGCCAAGCCCAACCTGACGATGACGGGCCGCACCGCGGGCAGCCCCGACAACGCGCAGGGCACGTACTTCTTCCTCATCAACGACAGCGGTACGTACTTCCTGCGCAAGCTGCCGCCCGCTCCCCAAGAGCCGTTCGAGGCGCGGACGTTGATCGATCGGGCCCGGCAGGCGAAGGTGAAGGTCCTCGACCACCGCCTCGACGTCGCCGAGGGGCTGCGCGCCTTCCCGGCCTACCTGGACTCGAACCGGTTCCTGTCGAACCTGCCCGGCACCACGGTCCTGTTCCCGGTGGTCGACCTGTCGCACCAGTACATCAACGCCCTGATGTACCTCCTCACCCAGCCGGACGGCGCGCGCCCGACCCTCGTCGACGACCGGAATCTGTACCGCCCGGCAGGCGTCAAGAAGTGGATCGACAACGGCTTCCTCAACAAGGACCTGAAGCTGCCCCTCGGCTCGCTCGGCCCGCTGCGCACCCAGATCGAGGCGGACCTGCTGCTCCAGACGGTGATGCTGACGGCGGAGGCGATGGGCCTCGGCGCCTGGATCCACGCCTCCGTCAACCCCCAAATCGCCCTGGGCGACCCGAAGTTCAGGAAGACGTACGGGAACATGCTCGGCTTCACGTACGTCACACCGCGCTGGCGCCTGGCCGACCTGTGGCGCTGGCACGTCCCGCTGCCGAAGTACGCGACGCTGCGCTCGCACCCGGTGGGCATCGCCGACCCGGCGACCGGCGAGCCGCTGATCGCCGCCGCCTGCCCGCCCGCGCACGCGTCCATGTCCGACGCGGTGGACGCGGTCATCGACGCCAAGTTCGGTTCCGGCGGCACGTACGGCGACAAGGACGTCTTCACCCGTATCTACAAGGAGGACTACGGCCAGCGCTATCTCGCGGAGGCGGGCGAGTACGACGAGCGCGTCATCGACTGCGCCCGCGACATCTGTACGTACATCCTGTCGACGCACCGTCGCTTCCCCGCGCACACGGACGCCATCCACGTGCCCGGGATCTGGCTCCAGGCGCATCACGTGGAGGGCGAGTACTACGACCGCTTCTTCACGAACGGTCTGACCGACGCGCACCGCGCCCACGACACGCTGTGGGACGGTGACGGCGAACCGATGAGTTGATCACGCTCCGGGAGTCACCCTTCTCGTACGCATCCACGTCCGACTGGAGGGTGACCCCCGATGACCGACAGCAACGCGCTCGCCGATGTCCTGGCTCCGCACGTGACGAAGGGGCCCGTGCCGGGGGCCGTGGCCCTCGTGGCCCGCGGTGACCGGGTCGAGGTGGCGGCCGTCGGCCACACCGACGCCGAGGGCACCGCGCCGATGGCCCGTGACTCGATCTTCCGTATCGCCTCCATCACCAAGCCGATCGTGGCGGCGGCCGTGATGACCCTCGTCGAGGAGGGCGAACTCGCGCTCGACTCGCCGATCTCCCACTGGCTGCCCGAGCTGGCGTCGCCGAACGTGGTGCGCGAACCGGCGGCGCCGATCGAGGACGTGGTCCCCGCGAACCGCCCCATCACGGTCGAGGACCTGCTGACGTTCCGTGCGGGGTGGGGCTTCTCCTCCGACTTCTCGCAGCCCGCCGTGCAGGCGCTGTTCCCGCTGATGGACCCGCACGCGCCGCAGCGCGTCCCGGAGCCGGACACCTGGCTGGCGGCGCTCGCCCGCGTGCCGCTGCTGCACCAGCCCGGCGAGGCATACCTGTACAACACCTGCTCGGACATCCAGGGCGTCCTGATCGCGCGGGTCTCCGGCACACCGCTGCCCCAGTTCCTCGCCGAGCGGATCTTCGAGCCGCTCGGCATGCGGGACACCGGCTTCGAGGTCCCGGCCGACCGGCGGGACCGCTTCACCAGCGCGTACGTGCCCACGGCCGACGGCGGCGCCGAGCGCGTCGACACCCCGGACGGCCAGTGGAACAGCCTGCCCGCGTTCCCCTCCGGCGCGGGCGGACTCGCCTCCACGGTGGACGACTGGTGGGCGTTCGCCCGGATGCTGCTCGACGGTGGCGGCAGCGTCCTCTCGGCGGACTCGGTCCGGCAGATGACGACCAACCACCTCACGCAACGGCAGCGGGAGGCGAGCGAACTGTTCACGCAGGGCCAGGGCTGGGGCTACGGCGGCTCCGTGGACGTCGAGCCGCGCGACCCGTGGCAGGTGCCGGGCCGCTACGGCTGGGTCGGCGGCACCGGCACGGCCGCCCACCTGGTCCCGTCGACCGGCGCGGTCACCGTCCTGATGACCCAGTACGCGATGAGCGGTCCCACGCCGCAGCAGATCATGCGGGACTTCTGGGCGTACGGGGCCGACGCCCTGAAGTAGTCACTCCGCGCCCCGGCACCCGACGCGCCCCGGGTCCACCTGGTCGCCGACGCGCAGCCACCGGCGCAGGCACGCGAGGGTCCCGCCGGGGCGGCCGCCCGCGGCGAGGCGCACGTCGTCGGTGCGGGTGCGGCGGCGGGCCTCGCGGCACGGGCCCGCCGACAGGGACACCTCGACGTCGTGGCCCGTGGGGCCGGCGCGGCCCGCGTCGAGGGCGATACCGGCGGCGTCCTCGGCGTAGCGGTGCCACCAGCTGCCGGGGCGGCGGGTGGCAGGTGGACCACCGAGCACGGGGACACGGCCTCGGCGGCGCGAACGAGGGCGCGCCCCCGCTCGGGCCCCGTGGGGCGCGCGGTCCACCGCGTCGGCGCGGCGCCCGAGTTCGGCCGCGCAGACCCGGCGCACCCCCTCCTCGCAGAGGGAGGACGGAGCCGCCGGTGCACAGGCCGTCCAGGAGACGGCACAAGCTCTCTTCGAACCTCCCCGGCGGCATGGTGAGAGCCGTGGGTCGAGAGCGCCGAGTCCGCCCATCCGGGCAGCACAAAGGCGGCGCGGTCGGCGGTGGTGCCCAAAAAGGTACCGCCCGCCGCGGGCTGCGCGCACTCATCGAGGAACGTCCGCCCGGCTCGCTCGCCGACCCTGCCGTCAGGGCCGCGCTCGTCCGGGCCCGCGACGCGCTGCGGGCCCGCGACGCGCTGCGGGACGCCGAGGAGACGTCGGAGCGCCGGGGGAACCCACCGTGGGCCTCGGCCATGACCGCAGAAAGCGGGATGCGCAAAGAATCCCGGCCCGGGCCGTCCGGCCCCGCCGGAGCCGTTGACAGGAGCACGTCCGCATGGGCATCTTCATGCTCGAAGTTGCGCGAAGTCACAGATGTTCAAGCACAAGTAAACATCAACGCGATGAAGATGCCGGGCCGGGAACGGCCCTGCGGGAGCGGAGAGCACCGTGCACACTGGGCGCAGACGAGGGCCGTGGAGAGGTCAACCACGGTTCGGCAGAGTCGTGTTGGGGAGCTGCGGCGCGCTCGCGCTGCTCGGGGCGGGCCTGCTGGCCGCCCCCGCACAGCAGGCCGGTGCCGCGACCCCCGGCAGCGGCACCCTCGACGCCGACCACAAGAGCGTGACGTGGCAGAGCCCCACGTACGCCTCCGGGACGGTCGGCGACCCGAAGGACTGTCCGTCCGCGGCCGACGATCCTGACGGGAAGACCTGCGACCGGTTCGACCTCAACGTGTCGGTACCGGACGGGTATTGGGACGACAACCCCGAGGGCGGCGTGCCGATCTCGATCGCCTGGGCGAAGCAGCCCAGCGACGACTTCGACCTGTACGTCTATGACGACGCGGGCAAGCAGGTCGCGTCCAGCGCGGGCACCGCCGACCCCGAGGCGACCGTCATCCCCAAGGCGAACGGCACGTACCACGTCGTGGTCGTCCCCTACGACGTGCACGACAACTCCTTCGTCGGCAAGGCCTACCTGCCCGAGACGACGGACGCCGGGAACCTGACCTCCTTCGCCGGTGAGGACGGCAGCTACACGTTCGCCGCCGGTGACCTGAAGGCGAAGGCCGACTTCCTCAAGGGCGGCCAACTGCGGCTCCGGGCCGACCCGTCGGGCACCTTCACCGACCCGGCCGGTCAGCAGATCGTGCGCGAGCAGCCCGCGGTCGACCCGCACACCACGTCCTTCGACGCGGGCGCGTACTACGGCATCCGCTCCTCGTCCGCCGTTCTGCGTGTCTACAAGAAGCCGCTGCGCTTCGGCCTGTACAAGGCGGACAACAAGACGCGCGTCTGGCAGGAGGACAAGCCGCTGCGCTGGTCGACCGGCGGGATGCGGCAGAGCCTGGAGCGCGGTGCGGACGAGCAGTTCTTCGGTGGCGGCGAACAGAACGGCTCCTTCGCGCATCGCGACAAGACGGTGTACGTCGCCAACAACACGAACTGGAACGAGGGCGGCTACCCCAACTCCCAGCCCTTCTACCTGTCTTCGGCCGGGTACGGCGTCTACCGCAACACCTTCGCGCCCGGCGTGTACGACTTCGGCCCCTCGGTCCACACGGGCCAGCAGGAGCGCCGGCTCGACGCGTACTACTTCCTCGGCGACGCCAAGCGCGTCATCGGCGACTACACCTCCCTGGTCGGCAAGCCGTTCATGCCGCCGGTCTACGGGCTCGAACCGGGCGACGCCGACTGCTACCTGCACAACGCCAACCAGGGCGAGCGCCACACTCTCGACTCCCTGAAGGTCGCGGACGGCTACGTCGAGAACCGGATGCCGCTCGGCTGGATGCTCGTCAACGACGGCTACGGCTGCGGGTACGAGAACCTCGCCGAGACCGCCAAGGGCCTCCAGGACCGCGGCGCCCAGCTGGGCCTGTGGACGCAGGACGGCATCGACAAGCTGGCCGACCAGGTCAAGGCGGGCCAGCGCGTCGCGAAGCTCGACGTCGCCTGGGTCGGCAACGGCTACGGCATGGCCCTGGACGCCTGCGACAAGGCGAAGGCCGGGATCGAGGACAACAGCGACGCCCGCGGCTTCGTGTGGATGCCGGTCTCCTGGGCGGGCGCGCAGCGCTGCGCGGTGCTGTGGTCGGGCGACCAGAAGCTGTCGTGGGACTTCATCCGCTGGCAGATCCCCACGTACGCGGGCGCCACGCTGTCCGGCATCGCGTACAACACCGGTGACATCGGCTCGATCTACTCGCACGACGCGAAGATGTACGCCCGCGACCTCCAGGCCAAGACGTTCCTGCCGGCCGTCATGACGATGGACGGCTGGGCGCGGGACATCACCACCGGACAGAAGATCAACCAGCAGCCGTGGGTGGACGGCGAGCCGTACACCTCCATCAACCGCAAGTACCTCCAGCTGCGCGAGCGCCTGATGCCGTACCTGTACACGCTGGCGAAGCAGGCGTCGCAGACGGGCGTGGGCAGCATCCGTCCGCTGTGGCTGGAGTATCCGGAGGACGCGAACACCCTCGGCGCGCAGGCGAAGTACGAGTACCTGGCGGGCGACGACTTCCTCGTGGCGCCGGTGTACAAGGACTCCGAGACCCGCGACGGCATCTACCTGCCGAAGGGCACGTGGACGGACTACTGGACCGGCAAGCAGTACAAGGGCCCGACGACGATCGACGGCTACCACGCGCCGCTCGACACGCTCCCCCTCTTCGTGAAGGCCGGGGCGATCGTGCCGATGTGGCCGCAGGGCACCACCTCGTGGAAGACCCGCGACAAGGACCGCCTGGGCTGGGACGTCTACGCCGCGCAGCCCGGCCGCCACGCGTACACCCTGTACGAGGACGACGGCGTGACCCGCGCCTTCGCGAAGGGGGCGGCGGCCACGCAGCGCGTCACCTCCGACACCGACCGGACCGGGACGACCCTGAACGTCGGGGCCAGCAAGGGCAGTTACGACGGCAAGGTGAGCGAGCGCGCGTACACGTTCACGGTGCACGGGGGCGCGGCCCCGCACCGTGTGACGCTGAACGGGCGGCCGCTGGCGGCGGGCTCCTGGTCGTACGACGGGAAGACGGGGGTGACGACGGTGCGCACGCCGTCGCTGTCGACGTCGCGGCCGTTCGAGGTGCGGCTGAGCTGAGAACCTGTCCCTGAGGGGTGGGTGGGGCGTCTCTCCTGTCGTCCCGCCCGCCCGCTCGCTTCGGGGCCCGCGCGAACGCTCTGCCCGCGTGGCCGCAAGTACGGGGTGAGACCGCCGAGCGGCGGTCGCCAGGGAGGTGCCGTGTCCACGGAAGTGGAGAACGGACGAGACGATGCCGCGCTGCTCGGTGCGGCGGCGCGGGGCCAGGGCGGGTTCGAGGAACTGGTGGAGCGGCACTCGGTGGCGCTGCACGGCTACTTCGCGCGCCGCGCCCCGCACGCGGCCGACGATCTGCTGGCCGAGGTGTGGCTCCAGGCCTACACCGCCCGGCACACGTACGACGCGGCGCGCGGCTCCGCCAGGGCGTGGCTGTTCGGCGTCGCCAGGAACGTGCTGTCGGCGCACTGGCGGCGCCTCGCGCAGGAGTCGCAGCAGTCACGGGAGTCGCTCGGCGCTCCGGGCGAAGGGGCGCACGGCGATCCGTGGGCGGCCGTGGACGACCGGCTCGACGCGTCGGCGCTGGCCCCCGCACTGCGCCGCGTCCTCGCCGAACTGCCGGACGTGGAGCGCGAGTTGCTGCTCCTGGTGGCGTGGGAGCAGCTCTCGCCGACCGAGGCCGCGGCCGTGCTCGGGATCCCCGCGGGGACGGCGCGCTCGCGACTGCACCGCGCCCGGGCGCGGCTGCGGGAGAGCGCGGCGCTCGCCCCGGCAGGCCGGTCGACATCCGAACACCCGACAGGAGAACAGGCATGAGCCAGAACCAGGACACCCCGAACGGGACGACGAAGGCGCTCGACGGCGCCGAGGTCCTCGACTTTCCCGGGGCGCACGACCTGATCGCGGCGGGCCGCGTGGCACCGCCCTCGGCGGACACGGTGCGGGCGGCGCGCCGTGCCGTGGCGCAGGTCTCGCTCCAGGACCGCCCCGATCTGCGCGAGCTCGCCGGGCACCCGGAGCCGGTGGCCGCGGCGCCGCGGTGGCGCCGGCGCAGGCTGCTCGTCGCGGCCGCGGCGGTGCTCGCGCTGACCGTCGGAGGCGCCGCGTATCCGGTGCTCGGGGGCGATCCGGCCGCCGACGCCTCGGCCGCGTCGTTCCTCTCGGACGTCGCCGACACCGCGGGGCGGGGGCCCGTGTCGGCGGCACCGTACTGGAAGGTCCGCAAGGAGGTCGTCAACGAGGACGACGGGCGGCGCACGGACACGACCTATGTCGACCGCGGCGGACGGATCTGGTCGGCGGGTTCCGACGGGGCCGTCGAGAAGCCCGGCCCGAAGCTGAAGCGCTGGCTCGTCGGTGAAGACCGGCTGTCCTGGCCGCAGTTGGGCACCCTCCCGGCCGACCCGCGCGCCCTGGCCGCCCGTCTGGGCCCGGACGCGTTCGGCCAGGCGGCCGTGCTCCTGGAGGACGCGCCGGTGCGTCCCGCGGTGCGGGCCGCCCTGTTCGAGATCCTCGCGGCGCAGGACGGCGTAGAGCTGATCGGCACGGTCAAGGACAGTCAGGGCCGTTCCGGGACGGCGGTCGAATACACCACGGCGCCTTCGGAGTTCACCGGGAAGCGCACCACGATCCGGCTCGTGATCGCGCCGGGGTCGGGCAAGCTCCTGGAGTCCTCCAGCCGGACGCCGGGGCGCCCCGACGAGCGCAGCACCTTCCTGGAGGTGGGCCCCGCCGGCCGCGTCGGCTGAGGCCCGGCCCGGGGGTGGCCGTCGCGCGGGGCGGCCACCCCAACTCCGTTGTACGTGAGGTCAGTCGACGCGCTCCGACTCGTGCCAGCCCGCGTGCAGCGCCCGGTACTCCTCGGGCGTCGCCTTCGGCACGTACGCGCCCGGTCCGAACATCGCCTTGGCGAGGCGGGCCCGCAGCCGCTGGCGCACCGTGAACGTCCGCGCGACTCCGTTCTCGTCGACCCGTGGGCCCAACTCGTAGGGCGCGGGCTGCTCATGGGCGTTCAGGGTGTACAACTCGGCGCGTGTGAGCGGCTCGTGGACCTCGATGTACTCGCCGTGCGGAAGCCGCCGGATCGTGCCGGACTCGCGTCCGTGCAGCGCCTTCTCGCGGTCGCGGCGCTGGAGCCCGTTGCAGATCCGCTTGGTGACGGTGTAGGCGAGAACCGGTGCCACGAAGACGGAGATCCGCACGAACCACGTGATCGCGTTGATGGACAGATGCAGTTGGGTGGCGACGATGTCGTTGCCGCCGCCGATCAGCAGGACCGCGTACAGCGCCAGCCAGGCGACGCCGATCCCGGTCCTGACCGGCTTGTTGCGCGGCCGGTCGGCGAGGTGGTGCTCCCGCTTGTCGCCGGTGATCCACGCTTCGAGGAACGGGTAGACCGCCATGAACGACAGGATCAGCGGGAACAGTGTGAAGGGGATGAAGACGCCCAGCTCCAGGGTGTGACCCCAGGCGTTGATCTCCCACGCGGGCATCACCCGGATCAGCCCCTCGGAGAAGCCGAGGTACCAGTCCGGTTGTGCGCCGGTGGTGACGAGGTCCGTCCGGTAGGGGCCGAATGCCCATACGGGGTTGATCGTCGCGACCGCGCCCATCAGCGCGAGGACGCCGAAGACGAGGAAGAAGAACCCGCCGGCCTTCGCCACGTAGTTCGGCAGGAAGGGGACGCCGACGACGTTCTTCTCGCGGCGTCCGGGGCCCGCGAACTGGGTGTGCTTGTGGTAGAAGACCAGGATCAGATGGGCCACGACCAGGCCCAGCATGATGCCCGGCAGCAGCAGGATGTGGATCGGGTAGAGCCGGGCGATGAAGTCCTCGCCGGGGAAGTCGCCGCCGAACAGGAAGTACGCGAGGTACGTCCCGACGACCGGCACCGACAGGACCGCGCCGTGCGCGAACTTCAGGCCCGTGCCGGAGAGCAGGTCGTCCGGGAGCGAGTAGCCGGTCAGGCCGGTGACGATGCCGAGGAACAACAAGGTCCAGCCGAACAGCCAGTTGACCTCGCGGGGCTTGCGGAAGGCACCCGTGAAGAAGACCCGCATCATGTGGATCGTCATCGCCGCGACGAAGACGAGCGCCGCCCAGTGGTGGATCTGCCGGATGAGCAGTCCGCCGCGCACCTCCATGCTGATGTCGACCGTCGACTCGTAGGCCCGGGTCATGACGATGCCCTTGAGCGGTACGTACGAGCCGTTGTAGACGACTTCCGTGGTGCTCGGGTCGAAGTAAAGGGTGAGGTAGGTGCCGGTGAGGATCAGGATGATGAAGCTGTAGAGGCAGATCTCGCCGAACATGAACGACCAGTGGTCCGGAAAGATCTTCCGCATCTGGGACTTGGCGAGGTGGTAGAGGCCGAGCCTGCCGTCCGCCCAGTCGGCGAGACGCTCCCCGCCGCTCGCCGGTTCGCCCCGGCGGGCGCGCCCGTTGCCTTCGCTCATGCGGCTCCCCCTGTCGACCCTGGGTCGTCGAAGCACAGCGCACAGTTCTCAAGCAACGCCAGAGTAGAGCGCGTTCGGGCAAGTCGGACAGGGGTAGGCGCGCTATGCGGCGGTGGTCAAAAAGTCAACCATTGACCTGGGGGCGCCGCGCTGCGATGTTGGCAAGCGCTTTCTAGCCGCCTGGCGTCAAGGGGGACGCATGAAGGATTCCATCGCACCGGTGCACGGCGAGGCACCACCGTCCGCGAACGGCCGCGCGCTGTTCTCCGGCCGCTACACCCATCTGTGGGGCTTCCTGCTCGCGGGCTGGCTGATCAGCTACGCGGACCGCACGGTCACCGGGCCCGTCGTGTCCTGGATGATCGAGAACAAGGCCGGATTCATCGGCGACGCCTCGAACCCGGCGACGCTCGGCGGCCTCATCGGCTCGATGTTCTTCACCGGCTACATGCTCACGCAGTACGCGGGCGGGCGGCTCGGCGACCGCTACGGCCACCGCGAGATGCTCGTCGTGTCGCTGCTGTGGGCGGGCCTGCTCACCCTGGTGTCCGGGCTGACCGGCGGCCTCATCGGCTTCGTCGTGGCGCGTGTCCTGACCGGTCTCGGCGAGGGCGTCTTCTACTCCAACGACCGCGTCCTGGTCATCAACCACACGCCTCCGGCCCGGCGCACCATCGGCCTCGGCGTCGTCCTCGCGGGCCTGTCCATCGGTCTGACCGTCGGCATCGTCGCCACCCCGCACCTGATCGACTGGGGCGGCGCGTGGGGCATGGGCGACCGCGCGTGGAGCATGCCGCTGTACGTCTTCGGCGGCGTCTCGCTGCTCGTGGCCGCGGCGACCTGGATGTTCTTCCGCGCGCGTGGCGACCGTCCGCTGCGGCTCGGCCCGCCGGCGCTGCGGCTGATCGGCTACTCGATCCCGGCGGCGGTGGCGATCGTCGCCCTGTTCGTGCTGGCCGACGAGTTCGGCTGGCCGGACTGGCTGACGGCGATCGGCTCGGCCGTGCTGTTCCTGGTCATGGTGACGATCGTGATCCGGCAGATCGTCACGACGGGGCGCTCGTCCCAACTCCTCAACCGCAACGTGTGGCTGGTCTACATCGGCTTCATCGCCGTCATGTGGAACCTGTGGTTCTTCTCGTTCTGGTCGGTGCAGATCGTCGCGGAGAGCGCGCACAGCAGCCTCGGCGCTGCGGCCCTGACGGCGGCGTTCAACGCGGGCGCGGGCATCATCGGCTTCCCCGTCGGCGGCTGGATCGCCGACCGGCGGGTGCGGGCGGGCAAGGGCCGCAAGCCGCTGGCCGTGACCTGTGCGGCGGTGCACACCGTGCTCGCCGTGGCGTTCGGCGTCAGCCTCGTGAACGGCGAGCCCTCACTGCTGCTGCTCGGCCTGATCCTGTTCTTCTCGGGCCTGTTCTTCAACGCGCTCCAGCCCATCGTGCACAGCCTCCTCGGCGACCTCGCCGAGGAGCGTCACCGCGGCTCCCTCTTCGGCCTGTTCAACCTGGTCGCGGAGATCGGCGCGGTCGCGAGCCCCGTCGTCAGCGGCGTCCTGCGCGACGCGACGGGCAGCTGGGCGCCCGGCGTCTTCACCGCCGCCGGCGTGATGGCCGTGTCGGTCGTGCTCTACGCGATGGTGAAGGAGCGGATACCCGGGGTGGCGGCTGCCTGACCCCGGACGCCTTCCCGGATGGCTGTCGCAGGGCGGTTGCTCAACAGCCCTGCGACAGCCATTCGACGCTGACCTCGGCCCGGTCGTCGGCCCCGTTGACCTGACTGTAGGTCGCGGGGCTGACCCGGTACCAGACGTCGTCCCTCTTCGGCTTGCCGTCGACGTCGTCGAGGCGGACGCACCAGCGCTCCTTGCGCACGACGCGCGTGTACGTCTCGGTGCCCTTGCGGACCTTCTCGCAGTCCCGGTACGACTCGGTCGTGTACCAGGTCCTGGTGCGGCCCTTGCTGCGGCTGGTGTGCCGGACCCTTCGGCTCTCGGTCTCGCACTTCTTCACGTAGTGCGGGCGGCTCGCCTTCCTCGTCCGCCGGGTGACGTGCCGGACGCTGTCGCGCAGGCCGGTGACCTTCACGTCCTTGTCCTTGTGCTGCGCGTACCCGCTGTCGCCCTTCGCCGCACCGCCCGCCGACGACGATCCGCTGTCGTTCCCGCCGCCGCACGCCGCCAGCGCGACCACCAGCACCATCGTCAGTCCGGCCAGTGCCGGGCGCCGCTTCAAGGACATCGCTCCTCAGGGTGTACATGCCATCACAGGAAAGAAGCGGCAGCGTATCCGATCATGGTGTGGCGGACGGTCGGCGCCCCACCTCGCGAAAAGCCCACGGACGACGGCGGAGATCCGAATACCCTTACGAGGAACGGGAATTGATACGTTCCCGAGGTTCCGGCACGCTGTTCGCGGGACCCGTGTGCCCAGTGGGGGGAGTGGGGTGGCTGCCGCGACAGGCGACAGAGCCGGCCGGTCGGAGCGGGACGCCGCGGTGCGCCGCCGCGTCGCCGAGAGCCTGAACCGGCCGCAGGGTCCGCTGCGCCCGCTGCCCGCGCTCGTCCTGCTCGGGGCCCGGGGCAGCGGCAAGTCGACGCTCACCGCGCATCTGCGGGGCTGGGCGCAGCGCGTGCCGCTGGCCGCCCTCGACCTGGAGCCGATCAGTGAGCGCGGCGGCACCCGGATCGACGTCCTGACCGAGCTGGCCTTCCAGCTCAGCGCGCACCGCGACGAGTTGCCGACCCTGTCGTTCCCCGCGCTCGGCTCGCTGCTCGCCGCGGTCGGCACGGCGGTCGACGCGCGCAGCCGGGAGCGGGCGGTGCGCGAGATGGCGGAGGCGCTGCGCCAGGGCCGGGCGCGCGAGCACAGCTACGAGGAGCTGTTCGGCCTCGCCGACACCGCGGCGCAGGTGGCGGGGCTGCCCGGCTGGACCTCGGCCGTCGTACCGCTGGTGCAGGGCGGGCTGCGCTCGTGGCGGGGGCTGCGGCTGCGCCGCCGGTTCGCCGAGACGTCCGCGGCGGGCCCGGGACGGGGCGCCACCGCGGACTTCCTGGTCGGCGTGAACCGGCTGTACCACGGCTACCCGGCCCAGCGCGAAGAGGCCGAACGCGTCCTCCTGGACGCCTTCTTGGCGGACCTGCGCGGCGCCTACGCCACGGCGCACGCCGACCGCAAGCGCACCACGAACTGCCTGGCGCTGCTCGACAACGCGGACAGCGCCGTCGGCGAGTCCTTCCTGCATCTGCTGCTCGACGCGCGGGAGCGGGCCCGGCGCCCCGACCCGCTGCTCGTCGTCGCGACGGCGCGGCGCCGCCCCGAGGCCCTGGTGCGCGCGGAGACCGGCAGCGGGCGGCGCCCCGACTACCGCGCCAGCTGGCAGGGATCGGGCGACTTCACGCCGCTCGCCACCGGGCCGCTGCGGGCGGGACGGCTGCGCGACCTGGACCGCCGCGAGGTCGAGGAGCAGGCCGCCGCCGCGCTCGACCGGCTGCCCGTCGACTCGGTGCTGCCCGCCGCCGACAACTCGGTGCAGTGGCTCGGCTGGATCGTCCACGAGATCACGCGCGGCCACCCGGCCGGCACCGCCCAGGTTCTGGACGTGCTGCGCCGGATGCCCGCCGAGATGCCGTGGGACCAGCGAGTACGGCAGTGCCTCGCCCCGGTCGACGGCAGCGTGCTGCCCGCGCCCGACGTGTCGGCGGCCCCGGCGCTCCTGGAGTGGCTGCTGCGGGACTGCTCGGCGCAGCTGACCCGGGTCCTGCCGCGCGCGGCCGCCGCCCTCACCCTCGGCCGCGCCGAGACCTGCGACGCGCTGTGGGAGGGGCAGGAGTCGGTCCTTCGCGAGTTCGTGAACCTCAGCGCCGACGACCTGCGCACCGTGCAGGAACCCGACGAGGCGCTGCCCGCGCTCCCCCGCCTGACCCGGTTCCTGCTGCTCCGCCGGCTCGACGCGGCGCCGGGCGCCGAGGACGACGCGGGCACCTGGACCGGCGCGCACCGGGCGCTGCGGGCGGCCGCCCGGGCCCGCGGCGATCTGCGCGCGGCGGCCTACCACGACCTCGCGCTCGGTGAACTCCCGGCCGCGATCGACTACTTGAGGGAGCGGTTCGACGAGACCGGCGCCGACCAGTGGTGCGCGGATCTCGCCTGGATCCAGCGCGCCCCGGCCCGCTGGCACGGCGCCCTGCCGGAGTCGGCCCGCGAGCGCTACGAGCGGCTCGTCGGCGTGGCCGAGGGCGACGCGGCCCGCCGGGCGATCACCCGGCTGCTCACCGCGGGCTGGATCACGGCGCACCCGCGCCCCGACGGCGAGCCGCCGCCGTACGCGGACCCGCTGGGCGACCCGTACGCGGAGCTGTACCCGGACATCGCCGAGGAGTTCCTCACCCTGCGCCGTCCCATCGGCGACGAGCACGACCGCCATGTGCTGCTGCGCATGGCCCAGCGGTACGAGAGGAAACCGTGGTGGTAGACCCGTTCCAGCCGCGCCGACCGCGCCGGCGCATCTGGCCGTGGGCCCTGGCGGCCGTCGTCGTCCTCGCGGGCGCCGGGTGGGGCCTGTTCTCCTGGCTCGGCGACGACGGCGCCGACCTCGGCAAGACGTGCGCGCCGGGCATTCATCAGACGGGGCCGCGCGACGAGTGCATCGGCGTCTCCGACGGCTCGTTCGTCTTCGCCGACTCGCTCAAGGACGTCATGGGCAAGATCGCGGCGGAGAACGCGCGGGTCGAGAAGTCCGGCAAGAAGTACGTCTCCGTGGTGTACGCCGAGCCGCTGACGACCGTGCCGGGCGAGGAGGAGGCCAAGTACGGGCTCCGCTCCGAGCTGCTCGGCGCGTATCTCGCGCAGCGCGAGCTGAACGACCCGGAGCTCGGCGCGGGCCGTGGCGACCTGCCCCAGATCCGGCTCCTCGTCGGCAATCTGGGGCTGCGCTCCGAGCAGTGGAAGCGGCTGACACAGGACCTCATCGACCGCTCCAAGGGCGACGACCACGTGGTGGGCGTCGCCGGGTTCGGGCAGAGCCGGGGCGGCACGCAGGACGCGGTCGACGCGTTGCGCGAGGCCGGTATCCCGATGATGGGCGCGACGGTCACCGCGGACGAGCTGTCCGACGCGGCGCACGCCGGGTTCTTCCGGGTGTCGGCGCCCAACCGGGACCAGGCCGCGGGCGCCGTCAACTACCTGCGGGAGCAGCAGAAGAAGCACCCCGGCTACAAGGTGGCCGTCATCCGCGACCGCAACACCGACGACATCTACAACACCTCCCTGTCGCGCTCCTTCACCCGGGCCGCGCAGGCCAAGGGCCTCAAGCTGGAGGGTGCGCCGCTGGAGTACCTGTCGGGCGTGGACGGCGTCACGAACGCGTTCTCGTCGGTGGCGGACAAGGTGTGCGACCTCGCGCCCGACGCGGTGTTCTTCGCGGGCCGCGGTCTGAACATCCGTAACTTCATCAACTCCATGTCGGCCCCCGACCGCCGCTGCGCGGTCACGCTGATCACGGGCGACGACGCGCTCGGCGCGTACTACGGCTCGCTGGAGAGCGACGCACGGCGCGCGAAGTTCCGTACGCAGTGGCAGGACAGCCGCGTCACCGTCCTCTACACGGCGCTCGGCCACCCGGCGCTCGCGGGCGAGCTGTACGAGAAGCCGAACGATCCGCTGCCGGACTTCGTGGATCTGTACCGTGCCGAGTTCGGCGGCAGCGCGGAAGCGGTCCGCAAGGCGTTGGAGGACGGTCAGTCGATCCTCGGCCACGACGCGGTGTGGACGCTCGGCGTGGCGGTGCGCAACGCGGCCGGGCCGGACGGCAAGGGCCCGGTGAACCCGGGCGCCACGCTCCAGATGCTGCTCCAGCTCAGCGGCAGCAAGGCGGTGTCGGGGATCAGCGGGCCGCTCTCCTTCGGCTCGGACGGCAACCCCGACGGCAAGCCGATGGCGCTGGTGCGGATGGAGCCGAGCGGCACGTACACGTTCCGTCAGGTGCTGCGACCGTAAGGGGCCTCGTTCAGCACCTGGGCGACCATCGCCTCCAGGCGGTCGTGGTGGGCGCCGCGCCAGTACACGCGCTCGCACGCGGTGCAGCGCGCGAACACGTCGTACGTGGCGCGGGTGCCGCCCTCCAGACGGTCGGCGACGTCCTCCTTGCGGGCCTCGGTGAGCAGGCCGTTGCAGGCGGTGCAGCGGGTCCACGGTCGCAGCTCGGGCGCGAACCGGCCCAGAACGTCACGGAGTTGGTCGTCGGTGCGGTCGCTGTAGACGTAGGCGCCGGCCCACAGTTCGCGGCGGCGCAGCAGGCCGCGGTCGCGGCTGAGCAGGACGCGCCGCTCGGCCGCGGACAGGGCGGCGAGCGCCGGGTCGCCGAGGTCGGTGGCCTCGTAGGCGGCGTCGACGCCGAGCAGCCGCAACCGCCGCGCGAGGGTGCCGAGATGGACGTCGAGGAGGAAGCGGAGCGGGGCGCCGGGGACGTGCTGCGGGCGGGCGACGGGGCGCACCTCGACGTGCTCGCCGGCGGCCGGGACGTGTCCGGCGGCGATCTCGCGGCCGTCCACGACGAGCGCCCCGACCTCGGTCATCGGCACCCCGAGCGACTCGACGACGTGGCCGAGCGTGGAGACGCCGTCCGTCAGGAGCGGTGCGGCGACGCCGCCCCGGCGGGCATGAGGGACGAACAGCCCCAGTTCCGGGGCGACTTGGACGATGATCTCCGGACGGTTCATCGGGACAGAATGCCATGATGGAACCGTCGTTCCGACCTACAGAAGGCGAGAGCGCATGACCGAGTACAGCACGGGGCTGCCGCCGGAGTTCCTGGACAGCAGCTCCTCGTCGTTCACCCGTCTCGTCGAGCGCGTCGCGCCGCACACCCTGCCCTGGAACCGCGAGCTCGGCGGCCCGGTGCACGACGTCCCGCACGGCACGACGGTGCTCGCCCTGACCTTCGACGGCGGCGTCCTGATGGCCGGCGACCGGCGCGCCACGATGGGCAACGTGATCGCGCAGCGGGATCTGGAGAAGGTGGGCTCCGCCGACAGCCACACGGCGGTGGCGTTCGCGGGCACGGTCGGGCTCGCCAAGGAGCTGGTGCGCCTCTACCAGTTGGAGCTGGAGCACTACGAGAAGCTGGAGCGCCGCGCGCTCACCCTCAACGGCAAGGCGCAGCGGCTCGCCGCGATGGTCCGCGACCATCTCGCGCAGGCGATGCGGGGCCTCGCCGTGGTGCCGCTGCTCGCCGGGTTCGACACCGCGCGCGGCCTGGGCCGGATCTTCAGCTTCGACGTCACGGGCGGCCCGTACGAGGCGGCCGGCTTCCACTCCGACGGGTCCGGATCCCCGTACGCGCGCGGGGCGTTGAAGAAGCTCCACCGCCCGGGTCTGTCGGCGGCGGACGCGACGACGGTGGCGGTGCAGGCGCTGTACGACGCGGCCGACGAGGACTCGGCGACCGGTGGGCCCGATCTGAGCCGGGAGATCTTCCCGACGGTGGCGCTGGTCACGGAGGACGGCTACCGGCAGTTGTCGCAGGACGAGGTGCGCGCCTCGGCGGAAGCGGTGGTGGCCGCCCGTCAGGGGGCGCCGGAAGGCCCCAACGCGCCCTTGCTGTGAACCGGCCGCTCCCTTTCCGGCCGCACGGGCGGCGCGAAACGTGCGGCCGGGAGGTACCTTTCCCTACCGATACCGATCACTGGTGCGACAGGGAGTGATGAGCACACCCATGCGGCTACTCGACATGCCCCGCCTGGTGGAGCCCCTCGCCTCGGGGGGTCTGGCCGACTCCGTCTTCGCGACGGCCCTCGAGGACCCGCGGCGCGTCCAGTTCTCGGTGCCGGGGCCCGGGGAGCGGTGGGTCCCGGTGACCGCGGCGGACTTCTGCCGCGAAGTGACCGCCGTCGCGCGCGGGTTCGCGGCCGACGGTGTGCGCCCCGGTGACCGGGTCGTCGTGATGTCGCGCACCCGCTACGAGTGGACGCTCGTCGCCTACGCCCTGTGGAGCATCGGCGCGGTGGTGGTTCCGGTGTACCCGACGTCGTCCGGTGAACAGGTGCGGTGGATCCTCCAGGACACCGGGGCCGTCGGCGTGGTCGTCGAGAACGAGCACAACGCGATGACGGTCGCCGCCGCCTACGGGACGCGCACCGACCTGACCCGGCTGTGGGAGCTGGACGCGGGAGCGATCGCGTCCCTGTCGTCGGCGGGCGAGGCGGTCGAGGAGGCCGCCGTGCACCAACTGCGGTACTCCGTACGTCCCGAGGACACGGCGCTGATCTGCTACACGTCCGGCACGACCGGACGTCCCAAGGGCTGCGTCATCACGCACAGGAACCTGGCGTCGGAGACGGACAACCTCCTGGCCGGCTGGGGTGTGCTGCTCGCGCCGTCCGGTGTGCAGCCGCGGATCCTCGCCTTTCTGCCGCTGGCGCACTGCTACGGCCTGATGGTCGTGGTCAGCGCGGTGCGCGGCGGCATCAACCTCGCGCATCAGCCGGAGCTCTCCCCCGACTCCCTGCTCCCTGCCCTGGAAGCGTTCCGGCCCACTTTTCTGTATGCCGTGCCGTACATCTTCGAGCGGATCTTCGGCAAGGCCCGGCTCCGCGCCCAACAGAGCGGTCACAGCGCACTGTTCGAGCGGGCGGTGCGGGTCGCGGTGCGCTACGCGGCGCGGGTCCAGGAGCGTGCCGCGGGCACCGGTCCCGGCCCGGGGCCACGCCTGCGGGTGCAGCACCGGGTGTACGACCGGCTCGTCTACGCCAAGGTCCGCGCGGTCCTCGGCGGCCTGGTGCGCAACGCGGTGTCGGGCGGCTCCCCGCTCGCCCGCGATCTCGGACTGTTCTTCGCGGGCTGCGGCATCACCGTGTACGACGGGTACGGGCTCACCGAGACGACGGCGGCCGTCACCGCGCAGCCGGTCGGCGCGGTCCGGCACGGCACCGTGGGCCGGCCGCTGCCGGGCAACGCGGTGAGCATCGCCGACGACGGGGAGATCTGGGTGGCGGGCGACGTGGTCTTCGCCGGGTACCTGAACGACCCGAAGGCCAACGCCGAGTCGCTGCGCGACGGTTGGTACGCGACCGGCGACCTCGGGCACCTCGACGCCGACGGCTATCTCGTCATCACGGGCCGCAAGAAGGACATCATCATCACGAGCGGCGGCAAGAGCCTGTCGCCGCAGACCCTGGAGGAGCAGCTCCGCGCCCATCCGCTGATCTCGGGGTGCGTCGTGGTCGGCGACAACCGGCCGTACGTGACCGCGCTGATCACGCTGGACCCCGAGGCGCTCGCCAGCTGGCAGATCCTCAAGGGGCGCCCGCCGAGCGAGCCCGCGCAGCTCCTCGACGACGACGAGCTGCGCGGGCACATTCAGCGGGCGGTGTCGCGGGCCAACTCCCGGGTGTCGCGGGCGGAGTCGGTCCGCGCGTTCCGGATCCTGCCGGACCAGTTCGGCTCGTCCCCGGAGCTGCTCACTCCGTCGCTGAAGCTGCGGCGCTCCGCGGTCATCGCGGCGTACGCGCGGGAGATCGAGGAGCTGTACGCGGCGAAGTGACCGGCAGGCGTTCGAGCGCGGCGTAGGCCAGAACGGCGACGACAAGGCCGGTGACCGCGTCGGCCAGCTGCGGCGCCCACCAGTGGGCCACGGCCGCGGCGGCCGCGCCGATGGCCCAGGCCCCGAAGGCGGTGGGCCGGACGGTGGCGGTGGGCCGGCTGTCCATCGCCGCGCGGCCACCGCGGGCGAAGAACTGGTCGGCGATCAGCACACCGCCGAGCGGCGGCACGAACACGCTGAGGATCACGAGCCAGTCCAGGAAGTGGTCCCAGACGCCGGCCAGCGCGGCGAGCGTGCCGACGACGCCGAGGACGACCGTCATCAGGCGCATCGTGCGGCCTGTCAGGTGCGAACAGCCGAGCGCGCCGTTGTACAGGCAGTGGCTGCACACCGAGCCGAGGTTGACGAAGACGAAGACGGCGGCGAGCACGTTCAGCGCGGTCGACCCCTCCCCCGTCAGGATCGGCAGGAAGTCGCCGCCCGAGACCGCGGGCGCGGCGATGGCTCCGGCGGCGACCACGAGGCCGCCGGTGATCTGCGCGACGAGGCTCGCGACCGGGAAGGCGCTGACGGTGGCGAGGACGGCCTGGCGGCCGTTCTTCGACCAGCGGGTGAAGTCGGCCGTCATCGTCCCGGAGTCGGCGAACGTCGCCATGATCGTGGAGACGGCCACGCCGAACGTCATCGCCGAGCCGCCGGACGCACCCTCGTAGGAGAAGACGTCGCCCAGGTCGTGGTCGCGGGCGACGAGGACGAGCGCCGTCACGCCCGCGACGATGAACAGCGGGGCCGCGACCGCGCCCAGCCAGGACAGGGCGCGGATGCCGAGACAGGTCAGGGCGATGAAGCCCAACCCGGCGAGGACGGAGACGAGTTGCTCGTTCCAGTCGAACGAGGCGTGCAGTGTGGCGCCGGTCGCGCCGGTGTTGAACGCGAACCAGCCGACCACGATCGTCGCCAGGAACGCCGAGGCCACGATGTATCCGGCCCGCCCGAAGGTGCGGGTGGCCTGGAGGGAGAAGCTCTCGCCGGTGGAGCCCGCGCGGTGGCTGAGCAGACCCACGTAGACGAGCATGACGAGGTTCGCGACCAGGATGGCGGCGAGTCCGCGCCAGAAGCCGAGCATCGCGACGACCACACCGCCGGGCACGGCGTTGGTCAGGATCATCGGGAAGCCGAACCAGACGGCCGAGACCGTCAGGAGCGACTTGCGTCTGTCGGCCGGGACCGGGGAGTGCTCGTACTCCGCGTCGAGGGCCTGGCCCGCCGCCTCGGCGGTGTCTCTGCTCACGGCGCGTTTCCTATCCCGGCGAGGGCGAGCGCGGCCTTGACGAACGCCTCTGCCGGCGGGTGCGTGATGCCGGCGCCGATCATGCCGATGCCCGCTTCCTTGTGGGCGATGGCGGTGTTGATGACCGGCAGGATGCCGGTGTCGAGGACCTTGCGGACGTCGATGCCGGTGGGCAGGCCCTGGAAGTCGAGGGCGGGGATGGTGACGTTCTGGTTCTGTGCGGTGGTGATCTCGCCCATGTCGCGGGTGCAGCCCATGGCTTCCTGCACGGTGCCGCCGACGAGCGCGACGATCGCGGGCGCCGCCGACATGGCGAAGCCGCCGAAGCCGTACGTCTCCGTGATGGCGCTGTCGCCGATGTCCAGGCCGGAGTCCTCGGGCTTGTACCCGGCGAACATCGGGCCGACGACCTGCTGCGCGGGGCCGGTGAACCACTGTCCGGGCAGGCCCGAGACGCGGATGCCGAACTCGACGCCGTTGCGCGCCATCGTCGTGACGATCGTGGAGTTCTCGATGCCGTGCGCCGCGTCGAGGGCGGCCTTCGCCATGGCCATCCAGGTCGGCCCGGAGAAGTAGTCGGAGCTCGCGATGAAGTCGAAGACCTCCTTCTTCTGCTCGGTGGTGAAGGAGGACTGGAGCAGGCCGGGGGCGAGCGCCTGGAAGAGCAGGAGGGTCCCCGCGCCGTTGCGGTTGTGGGCCTCGTCGCCCATGTGGATCGCCTGCGAGAGCAGCAGCCGCAGGTCGATCGGGCCGGTGAACCCGACGGCTTCCTCCAGCATCGGGCCGAAGACGTCCCGCATCCAGATCAGGCGGTCGATGACGCTCTGGTCGTTGGCGCCCATCCGCAGGATCTTGGCCATCTGCTCGGACAGGTTGGTGAAGGCGGTGTTGCCGTGCGTCTCGTTCTTCACGATGTGCACGTACATCGACGCGGAGGTGACGCCCGCCATCGAGCCGACGGAGTCCGCCTCGTGGCACGGCTTGAAGGTGATCTTCCCGGAGGCGGCGAGCGCGGCGGCCTCGTCGAGGTCGGCGGCGAGCCCCTCGAAGACGAGCGCGCCGGTGACGGCGCCCTTCATCGGGCCGTTCATCCGGTCCCAGGAGATGGGCGGGCCCGCGTGCAGGATCGTGGTCGGGGTCATGCCGGGGACCACGTCGAGGGCGCGGCCGAAGCCGACGAGCATCGGGCGCGCGGCCATGATGCGCTCGACGGCCTCGGCGTTGGCGGCCTCGATCTTCGCTGCGAGGGTGGGGTCGTCCAGGGCGTTCAGGGCGGCGGCCGCCTCGACGCTGCCGCCGCCGGGCGGGGTCCAGTCGAGGGTGGTGACCTGCGCGCCCTGCGCGGCGATGTCCTCGTCGAACATGGCGAGGCCGACGTTGACGACGCTGAGAGGGCTCGCGAAGAGCCGCTGTACGGGGGTGTTCTCTGCGGGGGTGCTCATGGCGCTGCTCACTTGGCCTTCCGTGCGGCGGCGGTCTGGACGGCGATCTCGCGGGCGTAGGCGCCCGTCTCGGTGCTGCTGTGGGTGACGGTGACTCCGGCGGCCTCCAGGGCGGCGGTCTGCGCGGCGACGGACGGGGTGTCGAGGTCGGTGCCGAGGACGTACGCGACGATCTCCAGGTGGCGTCCTGCCTCCCGCGCGATGCGCTGGGCCTCCTCGACGGCGGGCAGCGTGGTGCCGACCGGGTCCTCGTGGGAGCCGAAGCCGAGCACGAAGTCCATGACGATCGCGGCGACCTCGGGGTCCTTCGCCTCGGTGACGAGACGCTCCAGGCGCGGGGTCGGGTCGATCATCGGGTGCGGGCGGCCGTTGGTGAAGTCGTCGTCGCCGAAGTCGAGGAAGGTGTGGCCGGTGGACGCGTCGCTCGCGCCGATCCGGAACGCCGGGTCCTTCTGGATGTTGCTGAAGACGTCGGCGCCCGCGTCGCGGACCGCGTACATCGTCTCGTCGCAGAGCGTGCCGCCGCAGAACAGGCCGCGTACGTACCGCTGTTCACCGGTGAAACGGTCGACGACTGCGGCGGCCGCGGCACCGGCGTCGAAGGTGGCCGTGGCGGTCGCCTCGATCCCGGCGAGGCGCACCGCGTGCCGGGCCGCGTCCAGGCTGCTGCCCGCGAAGTGCCCGCCGGCGGCGGCGACCGCGTCCTCGGAGCCGCCGATGAAGTAGACGACGACGGGCTTGCCCGCGGCGGCGGCCTCGGCGAGGACCTTCTTCTCGACCGACGGGGCCGGCGGCTTGGAGACGAGGACGATGACGTCGGTGGCGTCGTCGGCGGCGAGGGCGCGGATGCCGTCGGTCATCATGATGCCGCCCACCTCCTCGCTCAGGTCGCGGCCGCCGGTGCCGATCAGCTGCGAGATGCCGCCGCCGAGGGCGTGCACGCGGACGCTGACCTCCTGCGAGCCGGTGCCGGACGCGGCGACGATGCCGACGGTGCCGGGGCGCACCTTGTTGCCGAAGCACAGGGCGACGTTGTTGATGATGGCGGTGCCGCAGTCGGGGCCCATCATCAACAGGCCCTTGTCGTGGGCGAGTTCCTTGAGGGCGAGCTCGTCCTCGACGCTGACGTTGTCGCTGAACAGCATCACGTGCAGGTCGTTGTCGAGCGCCTTGCGGGCCTCGCGGGCGGCGTAGGCGCCGTTGACCGCGATGACGGCGAGGTTGGCCCCCTCGATGGCGCGGGCGGCGCCGGGGAGGGTGCGGTGCGTGACGGCGCCGGCCTCGGCGGAGGCGGGCGCCTTGCGCCGGAGCAGGTCCTCGACCTGGCCCAACAGGGCCTCCTCGTCAGCGCCTTCGGCGGTGACGAGGACGATCATCAGGTCGCCGTTGCCCGCGTCCCGCAGCTCGTCGGTGAGCAGGCCCAGATTGTCCAGGACCCCCTTGTTCATCTCGGTGCCCATGGCGGTGAACGCCTGCTCCACCCCGTCCAGGCCGTTGGCCCTGGTCGAGACGGACATCAGGGACACGGAGTCGAAGTACGTGTTCTTCCGTACGACTGCTGTGGTGCTCACAGCGAACCTCGCAGTTCTTCTTCCAGACGGAGCCCGGCCACGAGACCGGACAGGGTGTCGCTGCCCGAGGTGTGGCCGACGGCCAGCACCTTGCGGACAGGAACGTGCAGTTCCCGCGGCGGCCGGCCGTTGGCCAACCGCCGCAGTACGTCGATGAGTTCGGCCCTGGCCCGGCCGTCGGCCGCCTCGGCGAGCGTGGCGCGGGAGAGGTCCGTGGTGCGCGCCGGACACGCCGCGAGGACGTCGCGGAGTACGGGTGCGAGGCGGTCAGGGGCGACCAGGACGAGCCCGACGAGGAAGTCGTCCCCGGCCGGGGTGAGCCCGGGGCCGAGGCCGAGCAGGGCGAGGACACCGCGCCGTACACCCCGGTCGTCCCCGGCGCGCAGCGCGGCGAGCAGCGCCGCGCGGCCGTCGTGCAGCGCGTGGACGACGGCGGTCTCCATGGGTCCCGCGCCGGGGCTCGCGCCGAGCATGCCGCCCGGCTCGCCATGGCGGCGGTTGAGGTCGTCGAGGAGGCCGGCCGCGGCGGCGCGGGCAGCCGGTGCCAGGTGCCCGAGCGCGGGGGCGGCGGCGTCCCAGGGGCGGGCGCCGGCCGTCTCCAGGAGCAGGGTGCGGCCGGGTGCCCCGAGGGTGATGTTCGCGAGGGCGAACGTCACGGGCTGCTCCGCGACGAGGCCCGCACGCGCCCAGTCGACCATCTCGGTGACCAGCGTCCGCGGGGCGTCACCGGTCCCGCGGGCGCCGAGGGCGATCAACTCACCGTGCGGGGTGCGCAGGTTGACCACGCGGCGGAAGACGGAGTGGACCCGCCCGCGGCCTGCGATCACGGCGAGACTCCGCAGGAGCCTGGCGTCCGCCGAGGTGACGCGCAGGCTGGTCGGCCGGTCCGGGCACATCGGTGCGCCTCCTCCCTCGCTGTCCGGGCCTGGCGGCCGTGGCGGTTCCGCTGTACGGATATTGGTATACCATTCTCGCTCCCATAAGCGAACACACGTACAAGCAAGGGACATCACATGCGCATCGTCGTCGCCCTCGGAGGAAACGCACTGGCCAGGCGCGGGGAGCCGATGACGGCCGACCGGCTGCGGGCCAACGTGCGCGGTGCCTGCCAGTCCCTGGCGGGTCTCGCCCGCGAGCACGAGGTCGTCATCACCCACGGCAACGGCCCGCAGGTCGGCCTCCTCGCGCTCCAGAACCTGGCCTACCAGGACGTGGCCGCCTACCCGCTGGACATCCTCGGCGCCGAGACGCAGGGCATGATCGGCTACGTCATCCAGCAGGAGCTGTCCAACGCACTGGTCGGCGAACGCGAGGTCGCGGCGGTCGTGACGACGACCGAGGTCGACGAGAACGACCCGGCGTTCGAACGGCCGACCAAGCTGATCGGCCCGACGTACTCGGCGCAGGACGCCGCCGAGGCCGCGGCCGAGTACCGCTGGACGATAGCCAGGGACGGCGGCGCGT
The DNA here is from genome assembly GCF_040679615.1 of Streptomyces sp. NPDC052225. Classification (NCBI taxonomy): domain Bacteria; kingdom Bacillati; phylum Actinomycetota; class Actinomycetes; order Kitasatosporales; family Streptomycetaceae; genus Streptomyces; species Streptomyces sp. NPDC052225. Next base: position 36,989 of record NZ_JBFAVD010000005.1, read on the forward strand.
TCCGCCGGGTCGTGCCCTCCCCCGAGCCGCTGCGCATCATGCAGGCGCCGCTGGTCAGCACGTTGCTCGACCACGGCACGCTGGTCGTGTGCGTGGGCGGCGGCGGGGTGCCGGTGCGCACCGACTCCAAGGGCCGGCAGACCGGTATGCAGGCCGTGGTCGACAAGGACGCGGCCAGCGCCGCGCTCGCCGCCGACCTCAGGGCGGACATGCTGATCATGCTCACCGACGGCGACTTCGTGAGCCGGGACTGGGGCACCCCCGAGCAGCGCGACATCCTCACCGCGTCGCCGGAGGGCCTGGCCGAACTCGCCTTCGCCGAGGGCTCGATGAAGCCGAAGGTCGACGCGGCGATCCGGGTCGCCCAGGCGGGCGGTCGCACCCTGATCGGCCCACTGGAGCGGCTCGACGATCTGCTGGAGCGCCGGGTCGGCACGGAGATCCGCGCCGAGGTGCCGGGCGGCATCGTCTACGTCGGCGACTGATCGCTCACCCTGCGCACCTCTTTCGGTATACCATTCATCGGCCACCCGGCAGGCCGCCAGGTACGCACGGCCGGGACCACCGACCCGATGGGAGCGCCGCCGTGACGCGGGACCACTCGACGGACGCGCCGCCCTCCCCCGCCGCCGGCCGGACGGGCCCGTTCGCCTCCCTGCGGGACAGCCCCGGCTTCCGTGCGCTGTGGCTCTCCAACGTCTTCTTCTTCGGCGGCGCGTGGATCCAGACGATGGTGCTCGGCTGGATCGTCTTCGAGACGACCGGCTCCGAGCTGCTCCTCGCCGTGTTCACCGCGGCCCGGCTCGCCCCGATGCTGCTCGGGCCGCTCGCCGGTGTCCTGTCCGACCGGCACCACCGCGTGCGGCTGCTCACGGCGGCCTGCGCGTGGGCGCTCGGCGCGGGCGTCGTCGTGGCGGCCCTCCAGTCGCTGTCGCGGATCCCCTACTGGGTCCTGGTGCTGGCCGGCCTGGCGACGGGTCTCGCGCAGTCGCCCTCGCAGCCCGCCCGCTCCGCCCTCGTCCTCGAACTGGTCGGCCGCCGCAATCTGAGCAACGCCAACGCCCTCAACGCGATGGCGATGAACATGACGCAGATCGTCGGCCCCGCCCTGGGCGGCGCGCTGATCGGCGTGTTCGGGGCGCCGGCGGCACTATGGATCTGCGCGGCCTGGTACGCGGCGTCCCTGGTGGCCCTCTGGCCGCTGCGCCGCCTCGGCATCGGTGCCGCCGCGCCCGGCCCGGCCGAACCGGTGCGCACCATGCTGGCCGACGGGCTGCGCTCCATCCTGCGGGGCCGGCTCGCCGCCGCGGTCCTCGGCGTGACCCTCGCGGCGAACATCCTGTTGTGGCCGGTCCACCAGGCGTTCATGCCCGTCTTCGCCAAGGAGTCGCTCGGCCTCGACGCGGACGGCCTCGGCCTGCTGCTCGCCTGCGGCGGCGTCGGCGGCCTCGTGGGCTCCCTGATCATCGCCGCGCTCGGCGACTTCCGGTTCAAGGGCGGCCTGTTCGTGTACGGCACCATGGCCTGGGCGGCGCTGTGGACGCTGTTCGCCCTGTCCGGCGGGGTGGCGCTGTCGTTCGCGCTGATGGCCGGGATCGGGGTGCTCAGCGCGGCGTTCGGCGTGCTCCAGACGACGCTGCTCCTGATGACGACCGACCCGTCCGTGCAGGGCCGCGCCCTCGGCGTCCAGGAACTCGCCATCGGTGTCATGCCGCTGTCCGCGCTGGGCCTCGGCGCGGCGGCGGAGTACGCGGGGGTGGCGACGACGACGTTTCTCAGCTCGCTGCTGCTCGTCGCCGTGCTGGTGGTCGTGGCGCTGCGCGTCCCCGATCTGCCCCGCTACAACGGCGTGGTCTGACCGATCGGGTCCGCCGGCCTGCGCTTGCGCGCCGCGACCTTGTCCCGGCTCGCCTCCAGGTGGGCGACGGCGAGCTCCTGCACGCCTTCGACGTCGCGTGCCTCGATGGCCCGGTACAGCTCCTCGTGCTCCTCGGCGACGGCGTCGAAGTCGTCGTGCTGGCCGAGCAGCCAGCGCATCCGGCTGCGCAGGGTCGCGTCGAGTTCGCTGAGCAGTTCGTTGTCGGCGAGGTCGGTGACCGTCTCGTGGAAGTTGGCCGCGGCCCGGCGGGCGGCCGGTCCGTCCCCGGCCGCCGCGGCGGCGAGTTCGGCGTCGAGGTCGGCGCGCAGCCGGGCGAGCCCGGCGCGGGTGCGCCGCTGCGCCGCGAGCCGGAACCCGAGGAGCTCCAGGGCGGACCTGACCTCGCTGAGGTCGGCGATGTCGGAGGGCGTGAACTCCCGCACGACGGCCCAGGTGCGCGGCCGCGGTGTGACGAGTCCCTCGCCGGCCAGGCGTTGCAGGGCGTCGCGCACGGGCAGCCTGCTGACGCCCAGTTCGGCGGCGATCTCGCGCTCGACCAGCTTGCTGCCCGGCCCCCGGGTCCCGTCGATGATCTGGTCGCGCAGGGCGCGCGTGACCCGCTCCGACTCGGGGATGAATTCCTCAGCGGCTGTCATCCGGTCATTTTCGCATCGCGGGCCGCGACCGCGAACCGCGGCCCGCCTTTCGGTATACCGAATGTCCGGCCCGTACGGCCGTCAGGGCGGCGCGGGCCGTGAGTCCCGGGGGACCGTCGCCGGGTCGGCCGGGGCGGCGCGGGTGGGGTACTGCGGGACGGGGGCCCGGTCCGCGCCGGTGTCATGGACGAGGCCATGGCAGGCGGGGGGGCCGGCGCACGTCCCGTACCGATGCCGGCGTTCACCGCGTCCCGACTCGACGTCGTGACGCGGTCGCCGGGGTTCTCGCCCGAAGTTTTCTCCGGGAGTTCGAGAAAGCGCTTTCCCGCATGGCCCCGGATGCGATGAGATCGAGGTATGCACCAACCGGTTCCCGACCATCTGGACCACCGCTACCGCGGTGAGCATCCGATCCGCACCCTCGGCCACCTCTTCCGCCCCGACCGCGCGCGCCTCGCCCTCGCCTGCGCGCTCTTCATCGTCAAGCACAGCCCGATCTGGCTGCTGCCGCTGATCACCGCCACGGTCCTCGACGTCGTCGTCCAGCACGGTGACGAGGCCGAGCTGTGGCAGGCGACGGGCGTCCTCCTGTTCATCCTCGTCATCAACTACCCGCTGCATCAGTGGTACGTCCGTCTGCTCGGCGGCAGCATCCGCCGCATGGGCACGACCCTGCGCTCGGCCCTGTGCCGCCGGATGCAGCAGCTCTCCATCGGGTATCACGCCCGCGTCAGCTCCAGCGTCCTCCAGGCGAAGGTCGTCCGGGACGTGGAGGCCGTCGAGCAGATGGTGCAGCAGAGCTCCGACATGGGGCTCGGCGCCGTCGTCACCCTCGTCGGCGGGCTCGTCGTCATCGGCTTCCGCACGCCCGAGTTCCTGCCCGTCTTCCTCGTCGTCGTGCCCGCCGCCGGGTATCTGGTGATGCGCCTTCGCGGTCAACTGCGCACGCACAACGAGGAGTTCCGCCGCGAGGTGGAGCACCTGTCCTCGCGCGTCGGCGAGATGACGACGCTCATCCCCATCACCCGCGCGCACGGCCTGGAGCGCACCGCGCTCGGCCGCGTCGACGGCTCGCTGCGCCAGGTCTTCGCGGCGGGCCTGCGCCTGGACACGATGAACGCCCGCTTCAACTCGGCGGCCTGGGTCCTGCTCAACATCCTCGGCGTCTGCTGTCTGACCGGGTCCGCGCTGGTCGCGTACCACGGCTGGCTGCCGGTGACGCCGGGCGACGTCGTGATGCTGAGCTCGTTCTTCACCGTCCTGACGAACTCCACGACGACCCTGCTCGGCCTCGCGCCCGTCATCAGCAAAGGACTCGAGTCGGTGCGCTCGGCGGGCGAGGTGCTCCAGGCGCCCGACCTGGAGAGCAACGCGGGCAAGGCGCGCGTCGAGCGGGTCACCGGCCGCATCGACTTCGAGCGGGTCGGATTCTCGTACGGGGACGAGGGCCCGGCGGTCGACGGGTTCACGCTCTCCGCGCGCCCCGGCGAGACGATCGCGCTGGTCGGCGCCTCGGGTGCGGGCAAGTCGACGGTGTTGAACCTGCTCATCGGCTTCATCCGGCCGACGTCGGGCCGCATCCTCCTCGACGGCACCGACATGGCCACGCTCGACCTGCGCAGCTACCGGCGCTTCCTGTCGGTGGTGCCGCAGGAGTCGATCCTGTTCGAGGGCAGCATCCGCGACAACGTGACGTACGGGCTCGGCGACACCGACGAGGAGACGCTGCTCGGCGCGCTGCGCGACGCGAACGCCCTGGAGTTCGTGGAGCGGCTGCCCGACGGCCTGGAGACGGTGGTCGGCGAGCGGGGCGCACGCCTGTCCGGCGGGCAGAAGCAGCGGCTCGCCATCGCCCGTGCGCTGATCCGCGATCCGCGCGTCCTCGTCCTCGACGAGGCGACGTCGGCGCTCGACAACCGCTCCGAGGCACTCGTCCAGGAGGCGCTGGCGCGCCTGGTGCACGGCCGCACCGTGTTCGTCGTGGCGCACCGGCTCTCCACGATCCGCGGTGCCGACCGCATCGTGGTGATGGAGGGCGGCAGGATCGCGGAGACCGGTACGCACGGCGAACTCCTCGAACGGGGCGGGGTGTACGCGGGGCTACAGCCCGTGAACGGCTGACAGCCTTACGGGACCGGCTACTTGGCGTACATCAGCGTGCCGAAGCCGAGCTGGTCGTAGCCCCCGCTGGTGGTCCCGTAGTCACCGCCGCCGCCCTCCGGGGCGATCGAGTGGTACATCGCGGAGATGTACTTGTCGTCGAGGTAGAGGCGGCGGTTGTAGTGGAAGTGGAGCTGCGCCCACACCGGGCGGACCTGGCCGCGCGAGGCGGCGGAGATGACGGTCTGCTCGCTGGGGGCGCAGCTCTGTCCGGTGCCCCACCTGTAGGTGGTGTACGGGACGTCGTTGCCGAGGTTGTACTTCGCGACGTACTGGGCGGCCTTCATGAAGCGTCTGCCGTCGTACGAGTAGAGGTCCTCGCCCTGGTTCCAGGCCATCTCGCAGATCGCACCCATCTGGCCCATGCCCATCATGGTGTGGCCCTGGTCGCGGCCCGACTCCTGCCACTGGCCGAGCGCGTAGCCGTCGGAGTCCGTGTAGAGGAACGGGACGGCGTGGGCGATCGAGCCGTTGCCCGCGCCGGACTTGAAGTAGGTGACGGCCTGGTCGTACTTGGCGGCGTCGTCGGTGAGGATGCCGATGGCGAGGACGGACGCCATGGTGCAGAGGTCCCAGTTGGCCCAGTAGTTGGTGATGCAGGCGTCGTTGTGGCCGGTGAGGAACTGGTTGTTGAGCGGGTAGAAGACGTCCACCATCATCTGCTGGAACGCGGCGAGGTCGAAGCCTGCGTAGTCCCGCATGAGTTCGGCGGCGTTGGCGAACTGCCAGCCGTAGATGCCCGCGGCGAGGAACCGGTCGGCGTTCCCGGTGACCGAAGTGAGCGTCGACGACCAGGCGTTGAGGATGTTCGCGGCGCACGCGGCGTGCTCCTCGGTGCCGGCGATCCGCCAGCGCAGGGCGTTCTGGTAGGCGGCGGCGATGTCGGGGTAGAGCTGCGCGTAGTTCTCGCCCGTGCCGCCGCGGATGACGGTGGCGAGGGGGCGCGGAGTCCAGGTGGACTGGGCGCGGCCGTTGGCGATCAGCTTGTTCCAGCCGGACAGCCAGGGGTCGTCGCCGGCGGCGACGCGCACCTTGGCCCGGTTGATGTCCCCGGCGTTGTGCAGCATGCCGGGGTGGGTGAAGGCCGCGGGGGCGGCCTGCACCGTGCCGGGCGTCGCCAGCGCCGCGCCGAGGCCGCCGGCGCCGAGACCTGCGGCGAGGCCGCCGACGGTCTTGAGGAGGCGGCGCCTGCTGGGTCCCGACTCGTGGGGGAAAGTGCTGCGGCTCATCGGAGGTCTCCCGTCCGTGGGGGTCCGTACGCGGGGACCGAGCCGGGCGGGGGCGGTCGAGCGTGCCGCGCCCGGCTCGTTCGGTATCCCGGCGGTAGTTCGGCGTGCCGGGCGTCCACCTTCCGCTCGGCAAGCGGTTGTTGGCGGTGAGCCGAGCTTGGCCCCTTGTCACAGCCCCGTCAAGAAGTCCCGCACGCTTCGGTGAAACCTGTGAGCGCAACCGGTTGTTCACGGCCCGTGGTTCACGCCGCCCGCTCCAGGCCCTCCCACTCCACGGGGTGCAGGGGCGGCAGCCCGGCCGCGAGGCGTTCGATCTCCGTGACCGCGCTCAGGCCGAGGCGGGCGACCTCGGCGCCCTGGGAGCCGGCGATGTGCGGGGTGAGCAGGACGTTGGGGAGGGTGAAGAGCGGGGAGTCGGCGGGCAGGGGCTCGGGTTCGGTCACGTCGAGGATGGCGTTCAGGCGGCCCGGCACCACTTCCGCGAGGAGCGCATCGGGGTCGACGAGGCTGCCCCGGGCGGTGTTGATCAGGACGGCGCCGTCCGGCATGAGGGCGAGTTCGCGGCGGCCGACGAGGTGGTGGGTCTCGGGGGTCGCGGGCGCGTGCACCGTGACGATGTCGCTGGTCGCGAGCGCCTCGTCGAGCGGGACGAGGCGCACGCCGAGCGCCGCCGCCCCGGCCTCGTCGACGTACGGGTCGGTGAGCGTCACGTGCAGGTCGAAGGGGCGCAGGAGCTCGATGACGCGGCGGCCGATGCGGGAGGCGCCGACGACGGCGATCCGGCGCTGGTAGTTCCCGATGCCCGGGATGATCTCGGCGAGCGGGAAGGTGCGCGCCGCGCGGTACGTCGCGGCCTGGCCGAGGAGGTCCTTGCCCGCGAGCAGCACCATGGCGAGGGTGTACTCGGCGACGGGCAGCGCGTTGGCGGTGGCCGCCGACGTGACGCGGATGCCGCGCTTCCAGAAGGCGGGGGCGAGCATGCCCTTGACCGTGCCCGCGGTGTGCACGACGGCCCGCAGGCGGGGCGCGGCGGCGAGCACCGTCTCGTCGAGCGGCGGGCAGCCCCAGCCGGTGATCAGGATCTCGGCCCGGGCGAGCGCCCCGCGCACCCGCGGGTCCGCGAGACCGGCCGGCCCCTCGATGCTGACGTCGGTGTCGATGCGTACGGAGCGCCGCAGCCGGGCCAGCACGGCGGGCGGGAAGACGTAGGGCAGGTGGCGCTTCTCCAGGGCGAGCAGCCCGGGGACCTCGGCACCGGCCGTGGCGTGGGACAAGGTGAACTGGCCTTTCTGACAAGGGGGTTGGTGGCTTCTACTTGAGTGCGCCGAGGGTGACGCCCGAGCGCCAGTAGCGGCGCATCGCCGTCATCATCACCGCGAGCGGGACGATGGACAGGAGCGAGCCGGTGATGACGAGGCTCGTCAGGTCGATGCCGGATTCCTGGCGGCGGCCCGTCCAGTTGTAGAGGCCGAGCGTGAGCGTCCAGTGGCTCTCGCCGCGCAGCATGGTCAGCGGCAGGTAGAAGCTGTTCCAGGTGTTCACGAAGGCGAGCAGGAAGATGGTCGCGCCGCCGGTCGTCATCATGCGCAGCACGATGCTGGTGAAGATCCGCAGTTCGCCGGCGCCGTCGAGGCGGGCGGCCTCCAGAAGCTCGTACGGAACGGTGGACTCGGTGTAGACCTTCGCGAGGTAGACGCTGAACGGGTTGATGAGGCACGGGATCAGCATCGACCAGACGGTGTCGACGAGGCCGAGCGACGAGAACAGCAGGTAGAGCGGGAGCGTCAGCAGCGCGACCGGCAGCAGGAACGAGCCGACGACGCACGCGAAGACCGCCTTGCGCCCGGGGAAGTCGAAGCGGGCGAGCCCGTAGCCGGTGGCGAGGGCGATCAGCGTGCCGCCGACCGAGCCGACTCCCGCGTACAGGAAGGAGTTCGCGATCCAGCGCAGGAAGATGCCGTCCTGGTAGGTGAAGACCTGCTTCAGGTTCTCCCCCAGGTGCATGCCGGAGAACCACATGCCGTTGGACTGGTAGAGGCCGGCCCGGTCCTTGGTCGCGGCGACGATCAGCCACCACACCGGGAAGACGCTGTAGAGCGAGGCGAGGACCAGGCCGATGAGGACGAAGCGCCGGCCGCCGCGGGTGCCGGTGGCCGGGTCGGGGGTGGTGCGGCGGCGGACGGGCACCTTGACGGGCCTCGCCTGCTGTTCGGTGGTCAGCATCAGTCGGCCTCCCTCGTGGTGAGCCGGTAGAAGAGGAAGGACGCGAGGCCCAGGACGGCCGCGAGGATGACCGAGAGGGCGGCGGCGTAGTGGTAGTTGTTCGCGTTGAACGCCTGATTGAAGATGATCATGATCGGGGTGAAGCCGTCACTGACGGTCTGCGGGGTGACGTGGCGGAAGAGCATCGGCTCGTTGAAGATCTGCAGCATCCCGATGATCGAGAGCATGCCGGTGAGCACGAGCGCGCCGCGCACCTGCGGGATCTTGATGCTGAGCGCGATCCGCAGTTCGGAGGCGCCGTCGACGCGGGCGGCGTCGAAGAGCGCCCGGTCCACGCCCTGGAGGGCCGCGTAGACGATCACCATGTTGTAGCCGATGCCGTGCCAGGTCAGCAGGTTGCCGATGGACGGCCACACCATCGAGGGGGCGAAGAAGTCCCACGTGAGGCCGAAGAGGTGACCGAAAGGTGTGAGCGGGCCGACGTCCGGGCTGTAGAGATTGATCCAGACGATCGCGGCCACGACGCCCGGGATCATGTACGGAACGAGCAGCGCGATCCGGAACCGGTTGGCGAGCCGTGCCGTGAGCGCGTCGAGCAGCAGCGCGAGGACCAGCGCACAGACCAGCATCACGGGGATCTGCACGCAGGCGAAGAGGAACACCCGCCCGATGGATCCGGTGAACGCGGAGTCCCCGAACCCCTTGGTGTAGTTGTCGAGGCCGCTGAACTCTGTGGTGCTGTCGCCGCCGAGGCCGAGTCCCGACTGGTGCTCGGTGAACAGGCTCTGGTGGACGGCGTACCCGATCGGGACGACGTAGAGGAAGAGGAAGCCGAGCTGGAAGGGCACCGTGAAGGCGGCGCCCTTCCATGCCTGCGTGCGCATCATCGGGGTCAGCGCCTCAGCTCTTGACGTTGATGCCGCGGGACTTCAGGTCCTTGACCGTCCACTCCTGCATATGGGCGAGGAGGTCGGTGACCTTCTGTTCCTTGTTCATGACCTTCGCCCAGCCGGTCGCCAACTCCGTATACATCGCCGTCCAGTTGGGGCCGAACGTCCAGTCGGTGGTCACGGTGTCCATGCTGTCCGCGACGACCTTCTTGCCGGCGGCGTAGTGGTCGCCGAGCAGCTTGTCGGAGACGGTCGCGTCGAGGTACTGGTCGCTGTCGGCGAGGGCGGGCATCACGCCGTTGCCGGTCTCGGGGCTGGCCATCGTCTTGACCGGGGCCGCGGCGGTGGACATCCACAGGGCGGCGTCGGCGGCCTGCTCCTTGTTCTCGCAGCCGGACGTGACGAGGGTCAGACCGCCGCTCTGGTTGGTGCCGGCCGGGGTCTTCGCGGCCTCGCCGGTGAAGGCGGGCCACGGGGACAGCGCCCATCGGCCGTTGGACTTGGTGAAGTTCTGCACCATGCCGGACATCTGCCAGGTGGAGATCTGGCGCGTGACGGTGCCGCCCTTGTCGTAGTTGCGCTGCACGGCGGCGTAGTCGGCGAACGACAGCTTGGAGTTGAGGTCGTTGTCGATGATCTCCTGGATGACCTTGGCGGCCTTCAGGGTGCCCGCGTCCTGGAAGTCCACCTTCCAGGCGTTGCCGTCGATCTCGTACCAGTGGGCGCCCGCCTGCATCGCCATCACTTCGAGCGTGCTGGGGTCCTCACCGGCGTAGTTGGTGATGTGCACGCCGTGCTTCTTGAGGACCTTGCCCGCCTTGATGACGTCGTCCCAGGTCTTCGGCGGGTCCAGCGCGTACTTCTTGAAGACGTCGGCGCGGTACGCGGTGAAGTTCGGCGCGGAGCCGGTGGGGACGCCGTAGACCTTGTCCTGGACGAGGGTGCCGGCCCAGGCGCCCTTGTTGAACTTGGCCTCGCTGGAGGCGACTTGGCCGGTGATGTCGGCGACGACACCCTGCGAGACGAGCGAGGTGAGGTATTCGGCGGTGTGCTGCACGAGGCAGGGGGCGTTCTTCGCCTTGACGGCGTTGGCGAGCTGTGTCTGGAGGGCGGCCTGGTCGGCGACCTTCGTGTACTTCAACTGCACGTTCTTGTGCGTGGAGTTGAACTCCTTGACCACGGCCTCCTGGCCGTTGGCCCAGCCCCAGTAGGTGAGGGTGACGGGGCCGTCGGCCGCGCCGCCCCCGCTGCCGGAATCGGTGTCGCCGCCGGAGCCGCACGCGGTGAGCAGTCCGGTCAGGGCAAAGGTCGCTGCGGCGCCGCGCAGGATACGGGTGCGTGAACGGTGCGAACTCATGATGGTCGTCGTCCTTCTGACGGGCTGACGGGAGGCTGGGGGTGCCGAGATGCTGAGGGGTGCGCGGCACGTCATAGAAACCGGTTGCCGAGCAACGTAAGTCGCTGGTGTCGCCAGGGCAAGACTCGGGAACGAACTTGTTGCGCCGACCGCTCGCTTATCCCCGCACGACCTGTGCGTTTACCCGCAACTTTCTTACGGGAGACGACAGCTGCGGGCTCGGCAACCAGTTCCCGGCGCCCACCCCTCCCCCAGCGGGCCCCGCACTGCTAGCCTCCGGCTCGGGGAACCGGTTCCCCTCCGTGTTCCCACCAGAACCACAGGGAGTTGTCCCCCATGACCAGGAAGAGCGCCGAGACCGAGGGCCGGCACACCATTCGCGACGTGGCCGCCCGGGCGGGGGTCTCACCGTCGACGGTCTCCCGCGTCCTGGGCGGCCAGTACCCGGTGAGCGCCGACACCCGTAACCGCGTGATGCGCGCGGTGGCCGCCCTCGACTATGTGGCCGACGCGCGCGCCAAGGCGGTGGCGGGTGCGGGCACGCCCACCCTCGCGTTCGTGCTCGACGACATCACGGGCCCGTCGTTCGCGCAGATGGCGCAGGGTGTGGAGCGCGAGGCGAAGCGGCTCGGGCACCTGTGCCTGGTGTGCAGCACGGACGGTGACGCCGACCAGCAGATGGCGTTCGTCGACATGATGCGGGCGCAGCGCGCGGCAGCCGTGATCCTGGTGGGCGGCGCGGGCGACACCCCCGAGCACCACCGGCGCACCGCGAAGATGGCCCACGCGCTGAAGGCGGCCGGCTCACGTCTGGTGCTCTGCGGACGGCCACCGCTGGACGACACGTCGGCACCGGTCACCGTCATCGAGTACGACAACGAAGGCGGCGCGCACGCCCTGACCACTCATCTGCTCGCCAAGGGACACCGCCGGATCCTGCTGCTCGGCGGCGCGGCGGACAACGCGACGCTGCGCGGCCGTGAGCGCGGCTACGAGGCGGCGCACCGGGCGTTCGGCGTGGAGCCCGATCCGGCGTTGCGTCTGGCCGGCGACTTCACCCGCGACTCGGGGCACGGCCTGATGCGCCGGGCGCTCGCCGAAGGGCTCGACTTCACGGCGGTGTTCGCGGCGACGGACATGGTCGCGTCGGGTGCGCTGACCGCGCTGCACGAGGCCGGCACGTCGGTACCCGGCGACATCTCCCTGGTCGGCTACGACGACATCCCGCTCGCCCGCGACCTGCACCCGGCGCTGACCACGGTCCATGTCCCGTACGAGGAGTTGGGGCGCCTCGCGGTGCACACGGCGATCACCCGCTCCCCCGACGCGCCGGACGAACATCTGCTGCTCGGCACGCATGTGGTGGTGCGGGACTCGGTGGGCGCCCGCGGCTGAACCGGGCCCCCGATAATGGCTGTCCGTCCGCCGGGTCGGGCTGGTAGACAGCCCCGGTGACACAGACTCTCGACTTCTCCGATCTGCTGCGGCTGATAGACGACCGGTCGGCCGTCTTCCGCGCCGCGGTCGCCGCCGCCCCCGACCTCGACGTACAGGTGCCGACCTGCCCCGACTGGACGCTGCGCGAGCTGGCGGCGCACCTGGGCGAGGGGCGCCGCGCCTGGGCCGCGACCGTCGCCGCGGGCCCCGACGCCACGGCCAAGTCCGCACCCCGCGACGCGTCGCGGGCACCGCGCGAAACCGACGCCCTGTTGGCCTGGCTGGCCGCGTCGACGCAGGAGCTGCTTGACGAGCTGCGGGCGGCCGGCCCCGAGCGCGGGTGCTGGACGTGGTGGGGGACGTCGCAGACGCCGCGGACCGTGGGCGCCGTCGCCCGGCACCAGCTCCACGAGGTCGCGATCCACACGTACGACGCGCAGAGCGCCGTCGGGGCGCCGCTGCCGCTGCCGGACGAGGTGGCGTTCGACGCGATCGAGGAGTTCCTGAACACCTGCTGCACGACGACGACGGCGTGGCCGCACAAGCCCGCCACCCTCGACTCCCGCACCGCCGAGGGCCCGTCCTGGCGCCAGCGGCTCGACGCGGACGGCGTCTCGGTCACCCGCCTGCCCGCGTCCGGCGCGGAGCCGGCCGACGCCGGTGTCCAGGCACCGGCCGCCGACCTGGCCCTCGTCCTCTACGGCCGCCGCCCGCTGGACTCCGTACACCTGGAGGGCGACCGTGATCTGATCGACCTGGTGTGGGAGTGGGACCCGAACGAGTAGGGCTCGGAGCCCGCCGTGGAACCCCGGACACGGCCCAGCCGCAGGTCCGGTAGTCGTAACCGGCCTGTGCTCCCCCGCATGCCGGCACAGGAGGGGCGCCAGGAGACCCTGGACAGTTTGAGGGTCACCGACGGCAATGGCGGGGCGTTCACCGGCAGCGCCGCTCAGCGGCGCGGCGCCCTGCGGGGCAGCGCCGTGAGGGCGACGACGGCCGCGGACGCCAGGAGTGCGGCGCCGAGCGTCAGGCCCAGGGCGTAGCCGTCGTTGAGGGCCTCGGCCGTGGTCGCCGTGCCGGTGCGGCGGGCGGCCGCGGTGCCGAGGACGGCGAGACCGAGCGTGGCGCCGAGCTGGCGGGAGCTGTTGAGCAGGCCCGACGCGGTGCCGGCCTCGCCGGGCGCGACGCCGGTCGTGGCCGTGGCGACGACCGGCCCGAGGCACAGGCCGAAGCCGACGGCGGCGACGATCGACGGGCCGAGGACGTCGACGACGTAACTGCCGTCGGGGCTGATCAGTCCGAACCACGCGAACCCCGCGGCGGTCAGCAGCGCGCCGGTCACCAGGAGCGTGCGCGGCGCGAACCGGTGGCCGAGCTTGACGGCGAGCACGGAACCGACGACCACGCCGAGGGCGAACGGCAGGAACTCGACGCCCGTCAGGGCCGGTCCGTCGCCGAGCACGCGTTGCAGATAGAGCGACATGAAGTACAAGGACGAGGTCATCGCGGCGCCGACCAGGAGGTTGAAGGCGTTCGCGCCGGCGACCCAGCGGTTGCCGAACAGACCGAGCCGTACCAGCGGTTCCCGCGTGGTGGTGCGCTCCACGTGCAGGAACGCGGCGAGCAGCGCGAGCGCGGCGGCCAGCGTCGTGAGGGTGACCGGCGATCCCCACCCGTGGGCGTCGGTGCGTACGACGCCGAAGACCAGCAGGGTCATGCCGGCGGTGGCCAGGACCGCGCCGAGGACGTCCGGACGGCCGGCGGGCCCGGCCGGCGGGTCCGCGGTGACGCCGCGCCGGGCCATGACCAGGGCGACGGCGACCATCGGCACGCTCACGAACATCACCCAGCGCCAGCTCGCGTACTCGGTGAGGACACCGCCGAGCAGGACGCCGAGGGCGCCGCCCGCCGCGTTCATCGCGCTCCACACCCCGAACGCCTTCACCCTCGCCCGGCCCTTTGGGAACGTCGAGGTGAGCAGGGCCAGCGCGGCGGGGGCCAGGGCCGCGGCCCCGACGCCCTGCGCGGCGCGGGCGGCGACCAGCTGGCCGGGGCTCTGCGCGAAGCCGCCGAGCAGCGAGGCGAGGCCGAAGAGCCCGAGCCCGAGGAGCAGCACCCGGGCGCGCCCGAACCGGTCGGCCGCCTTGCCGCCCAGCAGGAGCAGGCCGCCGAAGGTGAGCGCGTAGGCGTGGATCACCCAGGTCAGACCGGCCGCGCCGAAGCCGAGGCCGGCGGCGATCCGCGGCAGGCCCACGTTCACGACGGACAGGTCGAGCGACACCATGAACTGCACGACGGCGACGGCCGCGAGGACGGCTCCGGGCCGGGCGCCTACCGCCTCACCCTCTGTCCGTACTGCCGGAACCGGATGGGTACTGGTCACGTCAACTCCCCCTCAGAACGGCGGCCTCGGGCATGCCGGGGTAACCGACAGGCCGGCCGCACCGACTTTCGGAACACGTTCCGAAAGTACGCCCCGAAGCCCCCGCATGTCGAGCGGGGCGGCATGATGGGACGGTGACCCGCTCCGACACCCGCTCCGCAGCCCGGCCCGCCGCATCGGGCGGCCGCACCGGCCGCCCCCCGGCGACCTCCCGCGCGCAGATCCTCACGGCCGCCCGGCTGATCATCGATCGCGACGGCTGGGAGAAACTGACCGTGCGCCGGCTCGCCGCCGAGCTCGGCATCGGGGCGACGACCCTGTACCACCACGTACGGGACCGGGAGGATCTGCTGGTCCAGCTCCTGAACGAGCACATCGAGCAGACCGTCGACCCGGATCTTCCGGACGACCCGCGGGAGCGGATCGTCGCGGTGGGCGTCGCGGTCCGCGACTCGCTCGCGATGTGGCCGTGGGCCGCCGACGTCCTCGCCACCGACGGCTTTCTCGCCCGCCTCGGTGCACCGGCGCTGCGGCATGTGGAGACGATCCTGGACGGGGCCGTCGCGTGCGGCTGCACCCCCGCGCAGTCCGTGGACGTGTTCCGCACCATCTGGTACTTCACGGTCGGCGAGATCCTCGTCCGCGCCCACTCGGCGGGCACCCCTCGCCCGGCACCCGGCGAGCCGTTCCACGTCGCCGGTCTCGAACCGTCCTCGATGCCGCGGCTGGCGGAGGTCAAGGACGACTGGCCGGCGCTGGCCGCGCGGGACACCTACCCGACAGGTCTGCGGGCTCTGGTCGACGGGATGCTGGCGGAGGTCGACTCGCCCGCGGAAGACTGAAGTTGAGGGGCATAAGATTTGCTGAATGCCCCCTCGACCCGCGGCTCACTCGAACGACACCGTGACCCGGTCGAAGACGGCCGTGGCGAGCGCCCCCGGCGTGCGTGAGCACACGACGAGGCCCGCATGGCAGGCCGCGTCACCGAAGCCCGCCACCTCGCCCTCGGCGACCGTGGTCCAGGTCGCGCCCTCGTCGCCGGAGACGGCCGCCGCGAACACCGTGCCGGTGCGCCGCAGCCGCAGCAGCGCCGGGGCGCCCGTCGTCGCCGTACCCGTGTACCGCGAGGCGCCCGCCACCGTGGTGCGCAGCATCAGCCGGACATCCTTGCCGCCGGTGACGATCACTCCGGCCGCCTGGTCGAACGGGGACAGGGACTTGGCGATGAGCAGCCCCACCTGATCGCCGGCCGCCCCGCCGCGCTCGGCGAGCCGGGCCACGATCTCCCCGTCGCCGGAGACGGGGGTGCGCACGAACTGCCCGGTCATGCCCTGGCCGTTGACGTTCAGGTCGACGCCCGCGCCGCGCACGGTGAAGGTGCCGCCGCGCTGCCATGACGTGCTGCCCGGCGTGCGGATCGCGACGACGCCGAGAGTGCCGAACGCGCGCTCGTCGTGCACGACGTCCCCGAGATCGCCGTAGGTCCACGGAGCGGGCGGCGGCGTGGCGACGGTCAGGGCCAGGTCGGCGGTGTCCGTGCCGGAGGCGTTCGCGGCCGTCGTGGTGACGGTGAACTCCCCGGTCACGGACGGAGTTCCGCCGATCTCTCCGGTACGCGGATCGAGGCGCAGCCCGGCCGGAAGCCCTTCGGCCGTGAAGCGCACCGGAGCGTGCGCGGCGCGCAGCACATGCCGGAACGCCACCCCCTTCCCCGCGAACAGCGGCCCTGCGGCGTCGAGTTGGGGTCGCTGCGGGGAGGGCATACGCGCGCTCACCGGCTCCGAGCGCGGGCCGCGCCCGCCGGCCTCGGTCTTCACGATCACGTAGTGGTACGTCGTACCGGGCGTCCCCGTGGCGTCCGTGTACCGGACGCGTACGCCGAAGCCGACCGGGCCGACGCCGGTGGCGAGGGGCTCGTAAGGGCCTTCGGCGCGGGGGGCGCGCAGGACGGTGCAGCGGGCCGCCGGGTCCGGGTCGGTCCAGGCAAGCTCGACGGCGTCGGCACCGGTGCGGGCGGTGACACCGGTGACCGTGCGGGCGGGGCGCGGCGCCGACCACACCTCACCGGTGGCGTCGGTGACGGTGACGTGGTCGAAGGCGGCGGTGCCGGTCCCGGCGTACTCCTCGTCGACGCCGAGGCAGGAGGTGAGGGCGAGCCCCGCGTACACGGTGCGCCCCAACTCAGCTTCCGTCGAGCCCACTTGGGTCCAGTGGACG
This sequence comes from Streptomyces sp. NPDC052225, assembly GCF_040679615.1. Taxonomy (NCBI): domain Bacteria; kingdom Bacillati; phylum Actinomycetota; class Actinomycetes; order Kitasatosporales; family Streptomycetaceae; genus Streptomyces; species Streptomyces sp. NPDC052225. The sequence goes on from NZ_JBFAVD010000005.1 coordinate 53,399, forward strand.
CCGTCCGGCGAGATGGCTCCGGTCAGCGTGCGCCCCTTGCGGACGACGCGCACCCAGTACGGGGCGCGCAGCCGGTAGCCGTCGCCCGCGCCCTCGACGTAGGGCGCCGCCAGCGGGGTCGCCGAGTCGGGGAGCCGGCCGAGGTCGGAGATCGGGAACGACGCGCCGGTGGTGATGGCGGTCCGCTGCGACGGGGGCACGGGTGTACTGCCCGTCTCGCGGATCTCTCCCCCGTCGGCGGCCCGCGCGCTCCACACGCCGCTCCATGTGTGCAGCGGCAGCCCCTGGATCAGCATCGAGCCGTGCGCCGCCCCCGCGCCCAGGCCGGCCCGCACGCTCACCCCGAGCTTGGAGTACTGCGAGCTGACCGGCCACACGACCCGCGCGGTCACGCTGCCGTCGCCGCGCAGCGGTACGTGGGCGAACCGGTAGGTGTCGGCGGTCCCGGACGCCTCGAGGACGAACCGCTCCCCGTCGAAGGCGGCCGCGCCCGGGGTGCGGACGGCGCCGCCGACGTCACGGGACTCCCAGGGCCCGGGAAGCCCGGCACTCGCCGTCACCGTGCACGAACTGCCGCTCTCGCCCCGCGCGTTGGAGGCGGTGACCCGGTAGGAGTAGAGCCGTCCGCGCTCGGCCGTGCCGTCGCGGTGGGTCGGTGTGCCCAGGCCGGCGGCGAGCCGTTCGTACGGGCCTTCCGGGTTGTCGGCGCGGCGCACGGTGTACGTGTTCGCCCCGGCGGACGGCAGCCAGCTCACCGTGACGGATCCGGCCTCGCCCACGGCCGTGACCCCCGCCGGAGCGGTGGGCACCCCGAACGCGGCCGGTTCGGCACCGGCGTACGCGAACGTCCCGAACGACGGCAGGTCGTCGTTGCTGCCCTCGACGACGCGGACGCCTCCGGTACCACGGAACACGGCGGCCCTCAGGTCGGGCACGTCGAGTCCGCGCACGCCCGCGTAATGGGCGTGGTACATCTCGTAGATCGGCGGCAGGGAGCCGCGGCCCTTGTCGGAGACGGCCGTCTTGATGTACTTGCCGGTGCGGTCGAGGTCGGGGGTGAAGGGGACGTCGCCGCCGAGGTTGTAGCGGGCGGTGTACGCGGCGTTGGCGAGGAGGCGGCGGTCGTCGAAGCCCCACAGGTCGACGCCCTGGTTCCAGGCGAGCTGGGCGACGTCGCCCATGAGTCCGACGGCGAGTTGCTCGTGCCCCTGGTCGCGGCCGGCCTCCTGCCCCTGGCCCGCCGCGGTGACGACGCGATGGCCGACGCTTCCGTTGCCGGTGCCCGCCGCCGCGAACCGCAGGGCGTCCTCGAAGAGGGTCCGCTCGTCGCAGAACACCCCGATGGCCGCGATGGTCTGAATGGCCGTCAGGTCCCAGTTGCCGTTGGCGTAGAGCATGTAGCCGGAGACCGCCGGATACCAGACGTCCAGGAAGGAGCGCTCGCAGCGCGCGACGGCGGTACCGCTCCAGCCGTCGTAGCCACTGTGCCGCAGGAGTTCGGCGGCGTTGGCGAACTTGAAGGCCTGGAGACCCGCGCCGAGCGGGCCGTCGGCGCCGGTGACCGCGGTCAGGGACGCCGACCAGGCGTCGAGGATGTCCCGTGCCTTGTCCGCGTGGGCGCGTTCCCCCGTGACGCACCACATGAGGGCGTTCTGGTAGGCGGCGGCCGAATCGGCGACGGCCTGGTTCGCGTAGTTGGTGGGTCCGCGGCCCCAGGAGGTGATCTGGCCGGTGTTCTGGATCGCGTACGAGGACGACGAGCGGGCGCGCGCGGAGAACGCCAGGTAGCCGTCATAGATGGGTGAGTGCCGGGCGGCGACGGCGGCCTTCATACGGGCGAGGTCGGCGGCGGAGTGCAGCAGCCCGGGGTGGCGGAGGGCGAACTCGTCGTCCCCGGCGGCCGCTTGGGCCGACGCCGCGGGCACGGTGAGGGAGGACGCCGCGCCCGCGGCGAGCAGCAGCGCCGTGGACGACTGGAGGAGGCCGCGGCGGCTGATCGGGCTCACAGGGCGGCCGCCTCCGCCGTCGTGAGGAACTTCAGGCCGGTGACGTGCTCGTTGTAGTACCACTGCATCGCGTCGGTCGTGTAGTACCAGCCCGGCTTCTTCATCGAGTCGGCGATGACCTGCCCGTTGAGGACGAGATTCTCGAACGTCACGTTCTTGATGGCGTGTTCGGCGTCGTGGCCGAGGAAGAGCGACGGATTCGCGCGGGTGCCCGTGTAGCTGAGGTTCTTCACGTACACGTCCTCGATGCCGCGGCCGACCGAGGTGTTGTACTTCGGGTTGTACATCACCTTCATGTAGATGACCTGGCCCCAGCGGAAGTCCTCGATGCGCACGTCCTCGATCGTCACGTTCCTGAGGAGGTTCGAGTCGCCGACGTTGAGGGCGATGCAGCCCTGGTAGTTCATCTGCGGTTCGCGGTGGTCGAGGATGTCGCAGTTCTGGATGACGAGGTTCTCGATCACCTCGGGGCTGTCCGAGTTGCCGTGCGTGCCGACGTTCACCGGGTGGGCGACATCGGCCCACAGGGTGCAGTTCTTGATGGTGATGTCGCGGGTGTCGCCGTAGTACTCCCAGCGGTGGCAGTAGATGGCGAAGCAGTCGTCGGAGTTGCGCATGAAGCAGCCGTCGAAGGTGATGCCGGTCGAGGAGAACACGTCGAAGCCGTCGCCGTTGCCCTTGGAACTGAACGAACGCGCCTTGCTCACATGGACGTTGTGGCTCTCGCCGAACGTGCCGGCGTAGCCGTTCGGGTTCATGATGATGACGTCCTCGACCCGGATGTTGCGGCTGCCCTCGCACAGGATGCCGCCGGGTCCCGCGTGCAGCATCCCGTGCCCGCGCAGGGCCGCCTTCTCGACGTCCTTGAAGAAGACCTGCGCTTTCAGGACGGCGCCGCCCGCCAGGTAGACGGTCTTGCCGCTGGGCACGGTCAGGACGTTGTTCGTGACGGTGTGCACGCCGGGTCCGAAGTAGAGGACGTCGGGGTCGTCGGCGGCGGGCGGGTTCGGGTCGATGTGGTTGGTGAGGACGTGCAGCGCGTCGAAGGTCTGGTCGTTGACCTGGACGACGAGGTCGCGCGGCGCGTCGAGCGTGAACCGCAGGGTGTCCGCGACGAGTTCGGGCTCGATGGTGAGCGCGTCCGGTCTCACCCGGGCCTTCGTGGTGCCGCCGGGCACGTAGGTGACCTCCAGCTCGGCGGAGCCCTGGAAGTCGAAGTACACCATCGACGTGTTGTAGACCTTCCCGGAACCGGTTGCCGGGTTGATCTCCTCCAGCTGCGGCCGGTAGACGTCCAGCGTCTCCCACGGCCCGTCCGGCAGGGACCGTACACGCACCTTGTAGTTCGGGTTGGTGGGCATCTCGGCGGGCCGCGGGTAGGTGACCAGCTTCGGCGCGGCGTCGGCGCGGGCCGCGCCCGCCGTCAGGTTCGTCAGGCCTGCGGCGAGGACGGTGGCACCGGTCGCCGCGAGGACCGTACGGCGGCTGGGACTGTTCGGGGACATGCGGGTCTCCTTGAACGAACGGAACGAGCTGAACGGGGCGCCAGCATGCGGGTGCGGGAACGCACCACCTCCCGTGGGATCGACGTCCCGGTCGGCCAACACCACCATGACAACCGGTTGTTGGAGTGATGCGGCAGAGCATCTTCCAGCGCGTCAGGCGCGTCAAGACTCTTGACGAGGATTCATCGAGGGCGGCCATCGTCGCCGCCGCGGGCCGCAGGGCTCAAGGGACGCGGGGTCGGCGGCAGAATCAGACGAAGACACAGGTCAGCGCGGTGCAGCAGGGGTGAACACCGCTGAGGCGCGCTGAGTTGAAACCCTCGCCCCCGCCACGACGACTCAAGCCGTGCACATGACGGAGGGCGAGGAGAGTTACGACAAACGGTTGCTGACGAAGGTGCGGGCCGGACTCATCCGGCGGTCGGCGTCCAGCTGCCGAGCCAGTCCGCGACCTCCTGGCCCGCCGCCTGCGCGTCGGTCAGGATCGGCCGGTCCGCGCTCGCCGTGCCCGCGCCCGCACCGGAGTTGGCGTACTCGGCGAAGCGGTCGTCCTTCCACGAGAAGCCGCCCATGTCGGACCACGGCGTCGACTTGATCGCGGCGCTCAGGGTCGAGTTGCGGACGGTCGTCTGCGGGTCGAGCGCGGCGTTGCCGCCGGCGTGCCAGTTGCGGCCCAGGTAGAAGCTGCCCACCGTGACGTCGCCGCCGATGGTCGACCGGTTGATCAGGAGGCCCTTGTTCGCGGCGGCCGTGCTCGGCGCGGTGACGTACCCGGCCGACGTGCCGTTCCACCGCTTCTTCAGCGAGATCACGGACTTGTCGACGACGGCGGTGGCGCCGCCGAAGATGAAGTCGACGTTGCCGACGACGTACGAGTTCGTCATGTAGACCCGGTTGCCCGCGCCGTCGAGGAGCAGAGTGTCCTGGTCGCCGCTGACGATGACACTGTCGAGGAAGACCTTGTCGGCCCCGGTGCGCACCGCCACGGCCTGCGCGGAGATGGTCTGGTCGGCGCTCTCGTCGAAGTCGTTGGAGACGCTGAGGTTGCGCAGCTGGCTGTCGGCACCGAGCAGGGCGACGGTGGCGCTGCCCGCGGTCCCGTACGTCGATCCGTCCGGCTTCTTCGAACCGGCGGCGTGCCCCTCGACGATGACGGTGTCCTTGCGGCTGCTGCCGGTCCCGGCGATCGTCACGTGCGGCTTGTTCGACGGGACGGTGACGGTCTCGCGGTACGTGCCGGGCGCGACCTTGATGTCGACGCGCGCGGTGTTGTTCGCGGGGACGGCGTCGACGGCGGCCTGCACGGTCCTGTACTGCGCGCTGCCGTCCTTGGCCACGGTGAGCGTGGTCGCCGCGGCCGCCTTGGCCGTCGTCGTGGAGGTGCCGATCGAACTCCGGGGCCCGGCGCCGGACTTGAGGAGGGCGGGCACGTCGGCGGCCTTGTCGAGCGTGTAGGCGTAGAAGGACTTCGGGTCGAAGGCGGTGCCGCCGCTCTGGTTCTTGCCGGTGGTGCCGGAGAAGATGCTGCCGCGCTGCACGATCGACGCGGTGGTGTCCATGGTGACGGGGTTGTTCATGCCCTGGAAGTAGCTGTTCTCCAGGACCATCTTCGTCTTGCCGCGGGAGTAGTTCCCGTACGAGGACGTGATGGCCGTGTTCGGGTCGTCCTGGAGGTAGTTGTTGTAGAGGTGCGCGTGGGCGGCGTTGTCCGTCGACGGGTTGCGCTGCTCGGTCTCGCGGATCCAGTTGTGGTGGATCGTGATGTCGGTGACGACGTTCTCGGTCCAGCCGATGCCGAAGGCCTTGTTGTCGTTGCTGAGCTTGTTCCAGGAGACGGTGACGTCCGTGGAGTCCTTGCGGACGTCGATGAGGCCGTCGGCCATGTGCCGCAGGTCGTTGTGGTCGATCCACACGTGGTGGGCGCCGTCCATCTGGATGGCGTCGAAGTCGTGGTCCTTGTCGTTCCACGTGCCCTGGTAGGTGTCGCGGATCGTCAGGTTGCGGATGATGACGTTGTGCACGCCGGTGCCGAGGAAGAAGCCGCCGCCGACGATCTGGCCGGAGGCGCCGGAGCCCACGATCGTCTTGTCGGAGGCGACCTTGATCTCCTTGCCGACGGGGTCGATGTTCACGGCCGCGGCGACGACGATGACGTACGGCTCGGCGGCGGTGGCGTACTTCTCCAGGTCGGCGGCGGTCCTGACGGTGACGGTCTTGCCGCCTCGCCCCCCGTACGTCCCGTTCTGTCCGTGGGAGTTGACGGAGGCGAAGCCGTCGGCCACGTCGGTGGTCCAGTCGGTGGCGTCGGCCGCGGACGCCCGATCGCCGCTGTCTGCGCCGAGCAGGCCGCCCCCGTAGGCGAGGGCGGCCGCGGCGACCACGGCGAGGGGCGCCCCCGCGACGAGGACGGTTCTGCGCCTGCGGTGGCGGGGTCCCGGGCGGGCCGTGCTGCGGGTGTCACTCATATGCGCTTGCACTCCGTGGCTGGTGGGGGTCCTCCTGCCGGATGACAGGAGCCGGAGTGCAGTTGCCGCGCCGGGCGGAAAGGTTGCCGGTGCGCGCTCTCCGGGCCGGGGAGGCGGAGAAGTGGCGGCACCGGCAGCCGTTGCCGTGGCCCCGCCGGTCGAGGCTGACGACAGGCGACGGCGGAAGGCCGCCGCGGACGTACGGACCGTGCTCGCCCGAAGGGCTGGGGAGCGGTCGGCCTGAGCGGTGCGCCCGACCCCGGACACGCTCCGCAATCACCCGCACTCCGGCGTACACCCGTCCCGGAGGCAACGTCCCAGTTCACGCCCCGGCTACCGAACTGGCGTACAGAGAAACCCTCTTACGGGCGATAACCACCCGTGACGATGAACCGGGAGCCGATCGCTCCGCATCATCACCCATGTCCGCATCTGCACCACGTGCCCGAGCGGCACCGCTGACACGAGGGGGGACCCATGGCGTCCGACATGGGGTACGACGACACCCGCGGCTCCGAGCTGCGGGAATTGCTGACCATGCGCAGACAGGCACTCGGGCTGACCCGGGAGCAGGCGGCGCGGGCCGTGGGGCTCGCCGGGGGCGTGTACGCCGCCCTGGAGCGCGGCGCGGCGCACGGGCTCGGGCTCGACCGGCTGAAGTCCGTGGCCGACGGGCTCGGCCTGACCGGCGCGGCGCGCGAGACGTTCCTGCTGCTCGCGGCGGAGCCGGGCGTGTGCGCGTACGACCTCGTCGAGCGGCGGCGGCCGACCGTCGAGGAGCTCGCGCACATCGACCTGATGGATCCGAACGCGGCCCTGATCACGGACCACGCGTGGAACGTGCTGGCGGCGAACGCCGCGGTGACCCGGCTCTTCGCCGACCCCGCGCGGGCCCCGCGCCACGACCGCAACGTGGTCCTGTGGCTGCTGAGCCCCGCCGCGGCGGAACGGTTCACCGACATCGGCCAGGTCCGCGCCGACGCCGTCGCCGGGGTCCGCGCGGCCATCGGCCGGATTCCCGCCGACGCCGCGCTGCGCACCCTCGCCGAGCGGATCACGGCGGATCCGCTCGGCGCGGGGCTGTGGCGGCGCCGCGGGGTCCGGCTGCCGTCCGACGCGTGTACGCGCCGGCTGCGGCACCCCCTCTACGGGGAGGCCTCGATCCTGGTGACGGCGTCCCGACTGCCGGGCGGCCTGCAACTGTACGTGCACCATGCCGCCCACCTGATCGGCGGAACCGTTTCTCTGTGACGGCCCCGCAGGATCAGCAGCTGCTGTTCGTCTGCGTCAACAGACCCAGACGGTACGGCAGTTGCGAGTAGTCACCTCCGGCCGCCGGGTCGAGTCCCTGGTAGAGGAAGCGGAGGTGGCAGGGGTCGAGCGGCATCGTCTGGTCGATGCCGTCACGGACCAGCTCACCGTGGCTGATGTCCTTCGTCCACGGCGTCACCCCGTCACCGAACGACACGTTCGTCGACCGGGCGAAGGGGTTCTCCTCCGTGTCGGCGAGCGGCGACCACTGTCCGTCGAGGCCGTGGGCCGTCCACGAGCGGAAGTAGCGCCGGCCGTCGCTGCCGATGGCCTCGACCATGAGGAGGTACTGGTCCGCGGTGCCCTTGACCTTGTACACGTTGCTCGCCTCGAAGAGGTCGAACTTGTCGTCCTGGAGGACGATCTTCGTGTTCCGGAAACCGTTCGGGAACTCCTTGACCGTGGTCTCGGCCCGGTAGAGGTGCCCGTTGTCGTCGGAGGAGAAGAGGTAGCACATCTCCTCGTCGCACACGTTCCAGAAGTCGACCCAGTACCCGTTGCCGATGTTGTCCTTGATGATCTGCGGCATCGAGTCCTGGAGGTTCTTCGGGGCGCTCCAGGAGGTCGGGTCGTCGATGTTCTTCGTGGTGGAGTACGACGGCACGCCCGTCTGGTAGATGAGGTACCAGGTCTTCCGCGGTGCGAAGTAGAAGACCTGCGGCGCCGCCTTGTACCCCTTGCCGACCGCCGTCGTGTCGAGCGGGGTCTGACGGGCGGTGCCCGCCTGCGACCAGTCGTCGAAGCTCGTCTGGACGAGGCTCCAGTTCCCCGAGGTGTCGGCGGTCGTGGCGAAGACGTGCCAGCGGCCCTTGTAGCGGACCACCGAGGGGTCCTTCACGGAGACGACGGGGTGCGTCGCGTCCGGCTGCGGGGCGATGAGCGGGCCGCTCGACGACCACTGGAACGTGCCGGGCAGGCCGCCGCCGTCCGCCGTGGCGGCCGGGGCCGCGCCGAGTGCGAGGAGCACGGCGGCGACCACGACCGCGTACAGCGTTCTTCGGCTGCGCACGCCGTCAGCCCTTCTTCGCGCCGGCGATCAGCGCGGCCCGGATCGCGTCGTAGGCGGGCTTGTGCTGGAGGTTCTCGTCGAAGGGCAGGGCCGCGCCCTCGCCCTCGAAGACGCCGGGGATCCACGAGTGGCGGTCGGAGTAGCCCCATACGGTGATGCCGACGCACCGCTTCACCTCGAGGCAGGCGCTGGTGACCTTGCCGTACCAGTCGGCCTGCTCGGCAAGCTTCGCCGGGTCCGCGGGCAGTTGCATGCGGATGTCGAGCTCGGTGAACGCGACGTCGACGCCGAGGTCGGCGAAGCGCTGGAGGTTCTCCTTGATGCCGGCGGGCAGCCCGTACTGGAGGGCCAGGTGGCCCTGGAGGCCGAAGCCGTCGATCGGGACGCGGTCCGCCTTGAGCTGCTTGATCAGCGCGTAGTAGGCGTCGGACTTCGCGCCGAGCCCGTCGACGTTGTAGTCGTTCAGGTACAGCTTCACCTTGGGGTCGGCGGCGCGGGCCCAGCGCAGCGCGTCGGCGATGTAGCCGGGGCCGATGGTCTTGTAGAAGATGTTCTCGCGGTACGTGCCGTCCTCGTTCATGATCTCGTTGGCGACGTCCCAGGCGAAGACCTTGCCGCGGTAGTGCTTGACCACGTGGGTGATGTGGTTCTTGAGGATGGAGCGCAGCTCGTCCTTGGTCCAGGTGCCCTCGGTCAGCCAGCCCGGCAGCTGGTTGTGCCACAGCAGGGTGTGGCCGCGCACCTTCATGCCGTTGGCGCGCGCGAAGTCGATGACCTCGTCGCCCCCGGTGAAGTCGAAGACGCCGCGCTGGGGTTCGGTGGCTTCCCACTTCATGGTGTTGCCGGGGGTGGTGGTGCCGAACTCGCGGCCGAGCAGGTCGGCGTACTCGGTGTCGGCGAGCTCCGGGTTGTCGACGGCGGAGCCGAAGTACCGGCCGCTCCGCTGGGCGAGTTCGTCCAGCGTCGCGGCGCGGTGCTTGCCGTCGGCCTCCGCCTGGGCGGAGGGGGCCGCGGCGAGGCCGAGCAGCAGCGCCGTCGCGGCGAGTGCGGCGCCGGCGGCCGTTCTGGTGCGGGTGCTGCGGGGGGATCGGGCGGTCTTGCGCATGGTGCGGCTCCTCAACTCGATGAGATTGCTGAACTCGGGGAGATGGGTGGGTCGTTGTCCTTGCGCGGCACGGCGCGCCGGTGCGGTGCGCCGTGCGTTGGTGAGCCGGGCGTCACAGGGACGTCGTGACGCCCGGCGGTCTCGGGGCCCGGCGCCGCCTACTTGACGCGGAACTCGCAGCGCAGCCGTCGCTCGTGCCCGACCTCGCGCTCCGGGCCCGTCAGGGTCAGGGAGACGGTGTGGTGGACCCGTTCGCTGGACGCGGCGACGCGCAGTTCGAGGGCGCCGGGTTCGACGACGCGGCGGCCGTTGGCGCCGGTGTACGCGGCGAGGTCCGCCGGGAACGTGGCGTGCACCTCGGCGCTCGCCCCCGCCTCCAGCGGGACGCGGGCGTAGCCGACGAGCCGCATCTCGGGCCGGGCGACGGTGCCGACCGGGTCGTGCAGATAGAGCTGGACGACCTCGGTGCCGGCCCGGTCACCGGTGTTGCGGACGGTGAGGCGCACGGTGGTCTCGCCGTCGGTGGGCAGTTCGGGGGCGTCGCACTGCGGGGTGTCCCAGGCGAACGTGGTGTACGACAGGCCGTGGCCGAACGGGTAGAGGGCGGTCGGGTCGACGTTGCTCGGGTCGCTGCGGCGGCCGAGCGGCGGCGCGAGGTACGGCGCGGGCTGGCCGCCGGGAGTGCGCGGCACACCGATCGGCAGCCGGCCGGACGGCTCGACGCGGCCGGACAGGACACCGGCGACGGCGGGGCCGCCCTCCTGCCCGGGGAAGAACGCCTGGACGACGGCGGCGGCGCGGTCGGCCCAGCGGCCCAGCGCGTAGGGCCGCCCGCTGAGGACGACGAGCACGACGGGCGTGGCCGCGGCGGCGCCCTTGCGGAACACCTCGTCGAGCATCTCGCCCTGCTGGTACGGAAGTTCGAGGTCCTCGGTGTCGCAGCCCTCGCCGGACGAGCCGCGTCCGAACAGGCCCGAGCGGTCTCCGACGACGGCCAGGCACACATCGGCGTCCGCCGGATCGTCGACGAACTCGGCGCCGGGCAGTTCCGCGCGGAGCGCCTCGGCGAACGTGGGCACCTCGACCCCGGCGGGCAGTTCGGGGTGGTTGACGCCGACGTGCCGCGGGAACGTGTAGCAGCCGAGCATCGCGGCCTGTTCGTCCGCGAGCGGGCCGACCACGGCGATGCGCAGGCCGTCGGCGAGCGGAAGCAGCCCCGCGTCGTTGGCGAGCAGCACCACGGACTCCTGCGCCACCGCCCGGGCCAGGTCCCGCATCTGCGGCGGGTTCAGGTCGATCGGCTCGTCGCCGGTGACCGGCTCCCAGCCCGGGTCGAGCAGCCCGAGTTCGCACTTCTGCGTGAGCACGCGCAGCGCGGCGCGGTCGAGGAGGTCCTCGGGGATGTGGTCGGCGGCGGGCAGGCAGCGCGCGGCGGGCAGTTCGACGTCGACGCCCGCGGAGAGGGCGAGCCGGGCGGCGTCGCCCTCGGAGGCGGCGACCCGGTGGGCGGACTCCAGGAACGCGATGCCGAAGTAGTCGGCGACGACCGTGCCCGTGAACCCCCAGGTGTCGCGCAGGAGTTGGGTGAGAAGGCCGGTGTGGGCGTGGCCGGGAAGCCCGTCGATGTCGTTGTAGGACGCCATCACGGAGCGCGCCCCGCCTTCGCGCAGCGCCATCTCGAACGGGGGCAGGATGACGTCGGCGAGCTCGCGCGGTCCGATCGGGGCGGGCGCGTGGTTGCGGGCGCCGCGCGAGGCCGAGTACGCGGCGAAGTGCTTGAGCGTGGCGACGATGCCGGCGGCCTCCAGACCGCGCACATAGGCGGCGCCGACGGTGCCGACCAGGTACGGGTCCTCGCCGATGGACTCCTCCGTGCGGCCCCAGCGGGGGTCCCGTACGACGTCGAGGACGGGGGCGAGGCCCTGGTGGATGCCGACCGCGCGCATCGACGTACCGATGGCCTCGGCCATCTCGGTGATCAGCTCGGGGTCGAAGGTGGCACCCCAGGCGAGCGGGGTCGGGAAGACGGTGGCCTGCCAGGCGGCGAAGCCGGTCAGGCACTCCTCGTGGGCGAGGGCGGGCACGGCGAACCGGTTGCCCTCGATGATGCGGTGCTGGAGCTCGGCGAGCCGGGCCGCGCCCTCGGCCGGCTCGACGGGCACGGTGCCGAAGGGGCGGGTCAGCTGGCCGAGGCCGTGCGGGAGCAGGGCGTCGAGGACGGCGCTCTCGGCGACGTACGCGTGCTGGCCGGGCGCCACGGCGGCGGTGTCCGTCTCGATGTCGGCGCCCAGCCAGACGCTGGAGAGCTGGGCCTTCTTCTCCTCGCTGGTCATCCGGGCGAGCAGGTCGGCCGCCCGGACCTTCGCGGGCAGGTTGGTGTCCTGCCAGGGCTGGACCATGGAACTCCTCAAGTGCGGTGAATGCAGGGGGTGTTGGCAAGTCCGCGACGCTGCGGTGGGGCGGGATCCAGGGCCTGTCTCCCAGATCCTCCGTCGCCCGAAGGGCGGCCGTGGGGCAGGAGGGATCCGGGAGACAGGTCCTAGCCCTTGGTGGCGCCCATCGTGATGCCGCCGATCAGCTGTCGTTCGGCGACCGCGTAGAAGGCGAGGGCAGGTGCCATGGACAGGACCAGGTACGCGAAGATGCGGGCGGTGTCGGAGGAGTACTGCCCTTGGAACTGCTGGACGCCGACGGGGATCGTCCACCAGGTGGGCTCGGTGAAGACCAGCAGCGGGAGCAGGAAGTTGTTCCAGCTGGTGACCACGGCGAGCACGGAGACGGTGCCGAGGGCGGGGCGGGCCATCGGCAGCAGGATCCGCCAGAAGAAGCCGAAGGCGGAGCAGCCGTCGAGGGTGGCCGCCTCCTCGACCTCGCCGGGGATCTCGCGGAAGAAGTTGCGCAGGATGACGAGGGTCATGGGCAGGCCGAACGCGGCCTGCGGCAGGATCACGCCCCACGGGTTGTCGAGCAGCCCGAACGTGCGCAGGAGCACGAACAGCGGCAGGATCGCCACGGCGAAGGGGAACATCAGCCCCATCGTGAAGAGCGTGAAGAGCAACTCCCTTCCGCGGAAGGCGAATCGGGCCAGCGCGAAGGCGGCGAGCGCCGCGGTGCCGACCGTCAGGGCGGTCGTGCCGACGGCGATCAGCGTCGACGACCCGAGCATCCGCCAGAAGTCGCCGTTCTGGAGGATCGACGTGTAGTTGCTCGTGACCCACGGCGAGGGCAGCCCGAAGGAGTTGCCGGAGAGCTGGTCGGTGGACTTGAACCCGGAGATGAACGCGTACAGGAGCGGCGTCACCATGACGACGCCGATCACCCAGACGATCACGTACAGCGGGAACGAGCGCAGCCTGCGCCGGCGCGCGGCGACCCGGGCGGTGACGGCGGGGGTGGTGGCGGTGGCGGTCATCGGCTGCCTCGCATGTTCGTGATGGCTCCTTCGGTGTCGCGCCGCAGCACGAACCGCTGGTAGAAGATCGCGAAGACGAGGCTGATCAGGAACATCACGATGGAGATCGCGCTGGCGTACCCCATCTGGTAGCGCTTGAAGCCGAACTGGAACATCGTCACGGCCATCGTCTCGGAGTGGTGGTCGGGGCCGCCCTGCGTCGCCACCCACACCAGGTCGAAGAGCTGGATGGCACCGATCACGGAGAGGAAGATGCTCAGGCGGACCGTCGGGCCGAGCAGCGGCAGGGTGATGCTGCGGAAGCGCTGCCAGGCGTTCGCGCCGTCGATGCGGGCCGCCTCGGTGAGTTCGGCGGGGATGCCCTGGAGTCCGGCCAGGAAGAGCATCATGTGGAAGCCGAAGTACTTCCAGGTCATGACCAGGAAGATGGTCGCCATGACGGTGTCCTGGTCGGCGAACCAGAGGCCGCCGACGCCGTCGAGCCCGACCGAGCCGAGCACCTTGTCGGCGAGCCCGCTGTCCGGCGCGAAGATCATCGAGAACAGGACGCCGGTGATGACCTCGGACAGGACGTAGGGGGCGAAGAACAGCATCCGGTAGATCGCCCGGCCGCGCAGCTTCTGGTTGAGGAGCACGGCCATGGCGAGCGCGAACGGCAGTTGCACGCCGATCGAGAGCAGGACCAGGAGCAGCCCGCGCCACAGGTCACCGATGAAGACCGGGTCCTTGAAGAGGCGGGTGAAGTTGTCCAGGCCCACGAAGTCCGAGGGGGAGCCGAAGCCGCCCCAGTTGAAGAAGGACACGTATCCCGCGTACAGGATCGGGACGACGACGAACAGGACGAACAGGATCAGGCCGGGGACGGTGAACGCGAAGGCGGTCAGCCAGTCGCGCACCCTGCGGGCCAGGGGCCGCCGGCTCCCCTCCTGGCCGGCCGGCGGCTCCTTGCCCACGGCCGGGCGCGCGTCTTGGATCTGGGTAGAAGTCATGGTCATTTACTGGCTCTTGGCGACCTGGGTGATGGAACGGGCGACCTGCTCCGGCGACTTGGAGCCCGCGATGAGGGCGGCCACCGAGTCGTTGACCTCCTGGCCGACGGCCGGCGGGTAGGCCTGGTCGAGGTAGAGCTGGAAGGCGGTCGCCGCGTAGAGCATGTCGGAGACGGCCTTGAGGTTCGGGTCGGTGAGGGCTTCGCGCGCCTTCTTGTTGACCGGGATGACCCCGGCCTCCTTGACGAGCTTGCTGTTGATCTCGGGGCTGACGAAGAACTTCAGGAAGTCGACGGCCTCCTTGGGGCCGCCCTTGCGCAGCGCGTAGCCGCCGCCTCCGCCGAACACGTCGGTCTGCTTGCCCTTGCCGCCGTCGACTCCGGGGAAGGGGAAGAAGCCGAGGTCCTTGCCGAGGCCCTTGCCTTCCGACTTCTGCACGTTGGGGGCCCACTGGCCCATCAGCTCCATGGCCGCCTTGCCGTTGCCCATCGTGGCGCCCTGGCCGGTCGGGCCCGAGTACGCGGCGCCGAGGAACCCCTTCTGGAACGGCTGGAGGGCGACGAGCTCCTTGAGGTGCTCGCCCGCCTTCACGAAGTCGTCGCCCGTGAAGTCCTTGGCGTCGGCGGCCTTCTGCATCCCGTCCACGCCGGCGACCCGGATCGCGAGGTAGGCCCAGTAGTACATGCCGGGCCACTTCTCCTTGCCGGCGAGGGCGATCGGCGTGATCCCGGCGGCCTTGAGCTTCTTGACGGTGTCGAGGAACTCGGCCCAGGTCGTCGGCGTCTTGTCGATCTTGGCCTTGGCGAAGAGCGCCTTGTTGTACCAGAAGCCGACGGCGCCGATGTCGTTCGGGATGGCGTAGGTCTTGCCGTCGAACTGGTAGGCCTCCAGGGCGGCGGGCACCAGGTCACCGATCCAGTCCTTGACCTGGTCGGTGAGGTCCTCGGTGAGACCGGCGTCTATCTGCTGCTTGAGGACGCCGCCGCCCCAGGTGTTGTACAGGTCGGGCAGCTTGCCCGAGCCGACCAGGGCGGTCATCTTCGACTTGAAGGCGTCGTTCTCCAGCGGCACGCACTTGATCTTGACCTTGGGGTGCAGCTTCTCGTACGCCTTGGCCTGGGCCGGCCAGAGGGTCTTGCCGGGCTCGGTGGTCTGGATGTGCCACCACTCGAAGACGGTCCTGCCCTGGCTGTCGGTACCGCTGGGGTCGGAGTCGTCGCCGCACGCGGTGAGCACGGCGGTGCCGAGACCCGCGACGGAGACCACGCCGAGGAACCGGCGTCGGGAGAACGTGGACGGAGCAGTGGCTGACATGGCGCACCTTCCGGAAGTGATCCGAAAATTATCGGGAGACGGCCACGGAAGTTACGGAAACAAAAACGGGGTGTCAACGCCCTTAACAAAAAAGGCCGTTGACACCCCGAGGCGGAACCGGTGGTTCTACCGGGGATCTACGTATCGCGCGGCGCCGCCGTACTGGCCCTGACCACGAGTTCCGTGGCCAGCTCGACCCGCGGCGAGGCGGGCGCGACGGACCGGGTGAGATCGAGAACGGACCGGGCCGCCAGCTTGCCCATGTCCGCGAGCGGCTGGCGGACGGTAGTGAGCGGCGGCGCCGACCAGCGCACCTCCGGCAGGTCGTCGAAGCCGACGACGCTCATGTCCTCGGGCACCCGCAGACCCCGCCTGCGCAGCGCCTCGATCGCCCCCAGAGCCATCTGGTCGCTGGAGGCGAAGACGGCGGTGGGCGGTGCGTCGAGGTCCAGCAGGGCGTTGCAGCCGGTGAACCCGGACTCGTGGTAGAAGTCGCCGGGCACGATCAGCTCGTCCTCCACCGGGACGCCCGCGACGTCGAGCGCGGCCCGGTAGCCGTCCAGCCTGGCCCGGGAGCACAGCAGCCGGGGCGGGCCCTCGATGAACCCGATCCTGCGGTGCCCGAGCGCGAGCAGATGCTCGGTCGCCGCCATCCCGCCCGCCCAGTTGGTGGCGCCCACCGTCGTCGCCTCGGTCGTGGGCGAACCCTCCGGATCGATCACCACCAACGGCACACCCAGGCGTTGCAGTTCCTCCTGCAGTCCGGGTTCGAGCGCCGACGTCACCAGGATCACGCCGTCGGACGCGCGGGCCCGCAGGTTGGTCATCCACTGCCGCGCGTCGCCCGCCCGGTCGTGGATCGCGGAGACCACGGTGCCCACGCCCGCCTCGTGCGCGACTTCCTCGACACCGCGGATGATCTCCACGGCCCAGGGGCTGTCCAGATCGTTGAAGACCAGGTCGAGCAGGGCCGCCCGGTCGCCGGGCGCGGGCGGGCGCCGTTGATATCCGTGCCGGTGCAGCAGATCCTCCACCCGGGCCCGGGTGGCCGGTGACACGTCGGAGCGCCCGTTCACGACCCGCGAGACCGTCGGGACCGAGACCCCGGCCTCCCGCGCGATCTCGGTGATCGTCACCTTGCCCGGCCCGTCCGCGCTCTGCGTGGCTGCCTTGCCCTTGCCGCCGTCGCGGGCCACGTACCCCACCTCCATCACGCTGTGCGCCCGAAAGATCTCCGGGTGCCTTCCGGAAAACCGTAGGTCATGCCGTCAACCGCCCGCCGGACAAGTCGGGAATCCGTCCGACCCGTCGAACGCCGGAGGGCGAAATCACACGTTCTGTGCCTCAAGAACCCCTCGCAGCCAGGCAAGTTGCCGTCGTACGTGCACGGCGTCGCCGCCCTCGTGGCCGTTGAACGGGTAGGCGTGGATCTCCCGCGGGGGGTTCTGCCCGGTGAGTTCGCCGTAGCGGTGGTAGGCCGCGTACGCGCCGCTCGGCGGGCACACCGTGTCCCGCAGGCCGACGCCGAGGTGGAGCGGGGCACGGGCGCGGCGGGCGAAGGAGACGCCCTCGACGTACGCGAGCGTCCGGTACGCGGCCTGTTCGGCGCCCCGGTGCACGGCCAGGTAGGCGGAGATCTCCCCGTAGGGCGCGTTGTCCGTCAGGTCGAGGGCGCGGCGGATGCCGCACAGGAACGGGGCCGTGACGAGCGCGGCGGCGAGGTCGGGGACGAGTCCCGCGACCGCGAGGGCCACTCCCCCGCCCTGGCTGTTGCCGACGGCGGCGACGCGCTCCGGGTCGGTGCCGGGCAGGGCGCGCAGCGCGGCGACGGCGCCCACGGCATCGGTGATCAGCCGCCGGTAGTGGTAGTCGTGCGGGTCGAGCAGCCCGCGCACCGCGGGTCCGGGACCGCCGGCGGCGTGGGCGTGCGGATCGGGGGTCGCGCCGCCGTTGCCGTACTGGTCGCCCTGTCCGCGGTTGTCCATGAGCAGATGCGCGTATCCGGCGTTCACCCAGGTCAGCCGCTCGTGCGGGAGACCGCGGCCGCGCCCGTACCCGGCGAACTCGACGACGCCCGGCAGCGGTTCGGCTCTGCCCGCGGGCCGCGTGTACCAGGCGTGCACGGGGTCGCCGGCGAAGCCGCGGAAGGTGACGTCCCAGCTCTCGACGAGGGTCAGGCCGGTCTCGACCGGCTCGGCGCGGATCAGGGGTTCGGGAGACGCCGCGGCCTTCAGGGTGGACTGCCAGAAGGCGTCGAAGTCGGCGGGTTCATCGGGTTCGGGGCGGTGGCGTTCGAGCTGGTCGAGCGGCAGATCGAAGGCGGGCACAGGCACCTCACTCAGGGTGGCGGGGCCAACTCCCTTTGTCGCGGCACCCATTGACAGGGGTCGGGAGCGGCTTTAGGTTGCGGCGACGTTACCGGAAGATTCCTGAAAGTTCTCGGTCCGCCTTTCCCCTGCCCCTGAGCGCTGCGGCGCGCCCGCCCCCGAGCATGCCCGTGACGAAAGGCCCTGCATGAGTACGTCCGCCATGACGGGCAGCCCGCCCCTCACCGAACCCGCACAGGACCCGCCACCGCCGCGCAGCATCCCGTCGGGCCGACGCACCTGGCGCCAAGCACTGCGCCGTGACTGGCAGTTGTACTCGCTGGCGGTGCTGCCGATCCTGTTCTTCCTCGTGTTCCGCTATCTGCCGATGATCGGCAACGTCATCGCCTTCCGCCGGTTCCAGCCGGGCGGCTCGATCCTCGGCGAGGACTGGGTGGGGCTTCGCTACGTGGACATGTTCCTCAGCGGCCCCGCCTTCTGGCAGGTCTTCCGGAACACGCTCTGGATGGGCCTGCTGACCCTGCTGTTCTGCTTCCCCGTGCCGATCATCCTGGCGCTGTTGCTCAACGAGGTCCGGCGCACCGCATTGAAACGTTTCGTCCAGTCCGTCTCGTATCTGCCGCACTTCCTGTCGATCGTGATCGTCGCCGGCATCACGATGCAGATGCTCGCTTCGGACGGCCCGGTCAACCACGTCCTGTCGGCGTTCGGCCACGATCCGATCCGGTTCATCCAGGAGCCCGAGTGGTTCCGGACGATCTACGTCGGTTCCGAGGTCTGGCAGACGGCGGGCTGGGGCACGATCCTCTACCTCGCCGCCCTGAGCACCATCGACGACGACCTGTACGAGGCCGCCCGGATCGACGGCGCCAACCGCTGGCAGCAGACCTGGCACGTGACGCTGCCCGGCATCCGCCCGACCATGATGACGCTCCTGATCCTGAACATCGGCACGTTCATGGCGGTCGGCTTCGAGAAGATCATGCTGCTCTACAACCCGCTGACGTACCCGACGGCCGACGTCATCTCGACGTACCTGTACCGCACGGGCATCGAGTCCAACTCCTTCAGCTACGCCGCGGCGATCGGCCTGTTCGAGGCGGTCATCGGCCTCGTCCTGATCACGTCGGCGAACCAGATGTCGCGCAAGACGGTGGGGACGAGCCTGTGGTGACCGAGCGCATGTCCGTCAACCGGCCGACCCGCGGTTACCGCGTCTTCCAGGGCGTCAACGGCGTCATCCTGACGCTGGTCGTCGTGGTCACCCTCTACCCGTTCGTCAACATCATCGCCCGCTCCTTCAGCGGCGAGCGGCAGATCAGGGCGGGCGAGGTCGCACTCTGGCCGAAGGGCTTCAACCTCACCACGTACAAGATCGTCTTCGGTGACGGCGCGTTCTGGCGCTCGTACGGGAACACCGTCCTCTACACGGTGGTGTCGACCGTGGTCGCCATGACGCTGACGACGGTCTACGCGTACGTCCTGTCGAAGAAGGACCTGCGCGGGCGCGGGATGCTCATCGGGATCGCCGTGTTCACGATGTTCTTCTCCGGCGGTCTGATCCCGAACTACGTGCTGATCACCAGCCTGGGCATGAAGAACTCGATCTGGGCGATCGCCCTGCCGAACGCCATCAGTGTCTTCAACCTCCTCGTGATGAAGGCGTTCTTCGAGAACATGCCGGGCGAGCTGGAGGAGGCCGCGCAGATCGACGGTCTGAGCACGTACGGCATCCTGTGGCGGGTCGTGCTGCCGCTGTCGAAGGCCGTCATCGCGACGATGGTGCTCTTCTACACGGTGTCGTTCTGGAACTCGTGGTTCTCGGCGTTCCTCTACATGGACCGCACCGAGCTGATGCCGGCCACGGTCTATCTGCGCAACCTCATCGCGGGCGCCACCACCGGCAGCAACGCGGGAGCCGGGACCGACCAGCTGTCGCAGGCCGCCGCGAACATCCAGTCGGTGACGATCGTGCTCACGGCGCTGCCGATCCTCGCGGTCTATCCGTTCGTGCAGCGGTACTTCGTCTCGGGCGTGATGCTCGGCGCGGTCAAGGGCTGACGCTCCGCCCCTCTTCTCTCACCACCCCACCACGCTTTCCCAGCAAGGGAGTTCATGTGACGAACCATGGTCAGTTGTCGAGAAGGTCGCTCCTGGCCGCGGCGGGCTTCGCGGGTCTCGCGGCCCTCACCGGCTGCGGCAGCGGTGACGACGGCGGCGACTCCAAGGACCTGTCGAAGAAGCAGAACGGCGCGATGAAGGAGTACCGCGCCGGCGAGCAGTTCAAGGCCACCGAGGCGCTGTCGTTCTCCCTGCTGCACAACAACAACCCGGTGTACCCGACGAAGAAGGACTGGCTGTTCTGGCAGGAGGTCACCAAGCGCACCGGTGTCACCCTCAAGCCGGTCGACGTGCCGCCGAGCGACTACGAGAAGAAGCGCAGCCTGCTGATCGGCTCGGGCGACGCGCCGTTCCTGATCCCGAAGACGTACCACCCCTCCGAGGTGGCGTTCGTGTCGTCGGGCGCGATCCTGCCGGTGAGCGAGTACGTGCACCTGATGCCCAACTTCCGCGAGAAGGTCAAGAAGTGGAAGCTGGAGCCCGAGCTGGACTCCATCCGGCAGTCCGACGGCAAGTACTACCTGCTGCCCGGGCTGCACGAGAAGCCCAAGTCCGGCTACTCGCTGGCCTTCCGCACCGACGTCCTGGAGAAGATCGGCGTCTCCCTGCCGACCACCTGGGGCGAGGTGTACGACACCCTCAAGGCGATCAAGGACGAGTACCCCGACAGCTATCCGCTCTCGGACCGCTGGAGCACGAACACGGTCTACCCCGCGGGCGCGCTGGTCGGCTATCTCGGTCAGGCCTACGGCATCCACGCCGGGTGGACGTACGACAACGTCACCTTCGACCAGAAGACGAAGAAGTTCGTCTACACCGGCACGACGGACCAGTTCCGCCAGGTCATCGAGTACTTGCGCAAGCTCGTCGCCGAGAAGCTCATGGACCCGGAGAGCTTCACGCAGACCGATGACGACGCGATCAAGAAGCTGCTCAGCGAGAAGTCGTTCGCGATCAGCGCCAACCCGCAGGAGCTGGTGCAGAAGTACCGCTTCGACCTGGAGAAGCAGGTCAAGGGCGCGAAGATCGAGATGGTGCCGGTGCCCATCGGTCCGGCCGGCGAGGTGGTCCTCGACGGGATCCGCCTGGAGAACGGCGTGATGGTCTCCAGCAAGGCGCTCGAGAGCGACGACTTCGTCGCGATGATGCAGTTCCTGGACTGGCTCTGGTACTCGGACGAGGGGCAGGCCTTCTGCAAGTGGGGCGTCGAGGGCGTCACGTACACCAAGTCCGGTTCCACGTACAAGCTCAAGTCCGGTATCTCGCTGATGGGTTCGGACCCGAAGGCGCCGAAGGACCTGCAGAAGGACTACGGCTTCTTCAACGGCGTCTTCACGTACGGCGGCAGCTGGGAGCTGGTGTCGTCGTCGTTCAGCCCGGACGAGAAGAAGTTCCAGGATGCGATGGCGACGCGCAAGCAGCTGCCGATCGCGCCGCCGCATCCGCTGGAGTCGGCGGAGCAGGAGCAGGTGACTCTCTGGGAGACGCCGCTCAAGGACCACATGAACCAGAACATGCTCAAGTTCGTGCTCGGCAAGCGCCCGATGTCGCAGTGGGACGCGTACGTCGCCGAGGCGAAGGCGAAGAACAGCGACCGCCTCGCCGATCTGCACACCAAGGCCTACGAGCGCTACCGGAAGGACAACGGGTGACCTCCCCCTCTGTGATCCACGTTCCCGCGGAGCCGGCCGGCCGGCTCGGTGACGCCTGGCGCGCGTGCGTCGGCACGGGCCGCTTCGACCTGGCGCTGCGCCGCGACTACCAGGACTCGCTCGCCGTGATCCAGCGCGACATCGGCTTCCAGCACATCCGCGGGCACGGACTGTTCAGCGACAACGTGGGTGTGTACCGGCCGTACGAGTACCAGGGCGAGCGGAAGGTGCTCCACTCGTTCACGTACATCGACCAGGTCGTCGACGCCTATCTCGAACTCGGCATCAAGCCCTTCCTCGAACTCGGTTTCATGCCGCGCCAGTTGGCGTCGGGCGAGCTGACCGTGTTCTGGTGGGAGGCCAATGTGACCCCGCCGTCCTCGCACCGCGAGTGGGCGGACCTCGTGCGGGCGACCGTGGCGCACCTGGTCGACCGGTACGGCCTCGACGAGGTGCGGACCTGGCCCATCGAGGTCTGGAACGAGCCGGACCTGACGATCTTCTGGGAGGGCGCCGACCAGGATGCCTACCACCGCCTGTACGAGGCGTCGGCCCTCGCCGTGAAGGACGTCGACGCGTCGCTCCAGGTGGGCGGGCCCGGGGTGTCGCCGGGTGCGGACGACGGGTGGCTCCAGCGGTTCGCGGAATTCGTGGAAGGACGGGGCCTGCCGGTCGACTTCGTGTCGCGGCACGCGTACACGTCGGAGCCGGCGCAGCACGTGCCGTTCGGATCGCATCAGGCGCTGAAGCCGGCCGAACGTCTGCTGGAGCAGTTCGCGGCGCCGCGGCAGGAGCTGAAGGGCACGGGACTCGCCGAACTGCCCGTCCACATCACCGAGTTCAACTCCTCGTACTGCCCGGACAACCTGATCCACGACACGGCGTACAACGCGGCGTACCTGGCCCCGGTCCTGGCCGGCGGCGGCGACCTCGTGGACTCCTTCTCGTACTGGACGTTCAGCGACATGTTCGAGGAGGCCGGGGTCCCGACGGCACTGTTCCACGGCGGCTTCGGACTCCTGACGCACCGCCAGGTGAAGAAGCCGACGTTCCACCTGTACGCGTTCATGGCCCGGCTCGGCGACGAGGTGCTCGCGCGCGGCGACGACCATCTCGTCACCCGGCACCCGGACGGCCGGATCGCGGTCCTGGCGTGGGCGGCGGCCGGCGAGGGCGGCCACACGGTGCGGCTGTCGGTGCCGGCCTCCGGCGACGAGGTGTTCGTGCGCCGGTCGCATGTGGACGAGGAGCGCGGCAACGCGTACACGGCGTGGCGGCGGATGGGCAGCCCGCGCTCGCCGCGCGCCCGCCAGCTCGATGTCCTGCACGAGGCGGCGGAGCCGGCACGCTCCCATCACCGCTCCCCCGTAAGGGAGTCGAGGACGCGGATCGACATCGCGCTGGAACGCGACGAGGTGACGCTCGTGGAGATCGAACCGGTCCTGGACGAGGCGCCGCCCTGGTGGGACGAGGGACGCCTCCTCGGCGGCGGCACGGACCGATGAGCACCGCCGCCGCGCAGTTCGGCGCGGGCCCGCTGTCGCGGGCCTGCGCCCTGGTCCACACGCTCCTGACCGTCGAGGTGCTGCTCGTCGCGACGGTGGCGCCCGGCGGCGTGGGCCTGCTGCTGCTCGGCGGCACCCCGGGCACCCTGCCGCTGGCGGCGCTGTGCCTGGTGCCGCTGGGCCCCGCCCTGGCCGCCGCGCTCTACGCGCTGCACCACCGCAGCGACGACCTCACCCAGCTGCGCCCGGCCCGCGCGTACTTGCGCGGCCTGCGGCTCAACTCCGTAGCGGCGCTGCGCCTTTGGGTCCCGCTCCTGGCGTGGCTGACGGTCATCGCGTACTCACTGACCCACTTCGCGGCGGCGGGTCTGCCCGGCTGGTGGGCGGGACTGCTCGCGCTGACCGGGGTGGGCGCCGCTCTCTGGGGCGCCAACTGCCTGGTGCTGCTCGCCCTGTTCAGCTTCCGTACGGCGGACACGGCCCGCCTGGCCGCGTACTTCATGCTGCGCCGGGGCGGGGCGACGCTCGGGGCGCTGAGCGCGCTGGTCGTGGCGGGCGCGGCGACGCTCTGGTTCACGGAGATCGCGGCGCTGCTGCTCGCCCCGCTCCTGTTGCTCTCCGTGCTGCGCACCAGCCGACCGATGATCACCGAGACCCGGGAGAAGTTCACCGTATGAACCGTACGAGCGGCGCGCCCGGCACCCCGAGGATCCCGTACGGCGGGGACTACAACCCCGAGCAGTGGCCCGAGGAGGTGGCGGACGCCGACCACCGCCTTTTCACGCGGGCCGGGGTGGACACGCTCACGGTGGGCGTGTTCGCGTGGTCGCTGCTCCAACCGGCCGAGGGTGTCCACGACTTCACCGTCCTCGACCGCGCCCTGGACCGCGCCGCCGCCGAGGGCCGGCGGGTCGTCCTGGCCACCGGCACGGCAGCGCTCCCGCCGTGGCTGGCCCGGGCGTACCCGGAGGTCAATCGCACGGACTTCGAGGGCCGGCGGCACGGCTACGGGCAGCGCCACAACTTCTGCCCGAGCTCACCCGCGTACCGCCGCCTGTCCACGGCGGTCGCGGGCAGCCTCGCCCAGCGCTACGCGACGCATCCGGCGCTGCTCGCCTGGCACATCAACAACGAGTACGGCGGGGCCTGTTACTGCCGACTGTGCGCGAAGGCGTTCCGTGACTGGCTGCGCGCGCGGCACGGCACGCTCGACGCGCTCAACGACGCCTGGTGGACGTCGTTCTGGTCGCACCGCTACACGGACTGGGCCGAGATCGAACCGCCGAGCGCGCTCACCGAGCACTGGCGCGGCCCGGACCACACCGCGTTCCAGGGCATCACGCTCGACTACCAGCGGTTCATGACGGACGCGCTGCTCGGCTGCTTCGTCGCGGAGAAGGAGGCGATCCGCGCACACAGCGCGGACACCCCTGTCACCACCAACTTCATGGGAATGTACCGCCCGTTGGACTACCACCGGTGGGCGCCGCACCTCGACTTCGCGTCCTGGGACTGCTATCCGCCGCTCGACGCACCGCCCACCTGGGCGGCGCTCGCGCACGACCTGATGCGCGGCCTGAAGGGCGGCGCGCCGTTCTGGCTGATGGAGCAGACCCCGTCGACGACGGCGTGCCGCGACGTCAATCCGCTGCGCAGGCCCGGGGAGTTGCGGCTCGCGAGCTGGCAGGCGGTGGCGCACGGCGCGGACGCGGTCCTCTACTTCCAGATGCGGGCGTCGCGGGGCGCGTGCGAGAAGTACCACGGGGCGGTGATCGGGCACGCGGGCCGCGACGACACCCGGGTCTTTCGCGAAGTGGCCGCTCTGGGCGCGGAGTTGAAGGACCTGGGTGACGTCACTCTGGGCGCCCGCACGCCGGCCCGTACGGCGCTGCTCTTCGACTGGGACAGCTGGTGGGCGCTGGAGATCTCGGACGGCCCGTCGCGCCTGGTGACGTACGTGGACGTCGTGCACACCTATTACCGTGCCGCACGGGTGGCGGGCGCGGACGTGGACGTCGTCCCGGTGACCGCGGATCTGTCGGCGTACGACGTGGTCCTGGCGCCCGCGCTGCACCTGGTGAAGGGGGATCTGGCACAGCGCCTCGAAGCGGTGGCGCAGCGCGGCGGCACGGTCCTGACGACGTTCCTGTCCGGCCGCGGCGACGAGCACGACCGGGCGTTCCTCACCGACGTGCCGGGCCCGCTCGCGCCGCTGATGGGCGTCCGGGTCGACGAGTGGGACGCGCGCCCGGCGGACGAGACGCACCCGGTGCGCCTGGGCGGTGATCTGGACGCGACGGCCGGCCTGGTCTTCGAGATCGTCATCCCCCAGGGCGCCGAACCGATCGGCACCTACACCACCGACTTCTACGCGGGCACCCCCGCCGTCACCCGCAACCGCTTCGGCGAGCGGGGCGGCGAAGGCTGGTACGTGGCGACGCACCTCGACGCGGGCGGTGCGGAGTGGGTGGTCCGCCAGGTCCTGGACCGGCACGGCCTGGTGGGCCCGTACGCGGGGCACGCGGACGTGGAGACGGCCACGCGGGTGACCCCCGACGGCACCCGCCTGTTCTTCCTGCTCAACCACGCGACGAGGCCCGCTGAGTTGACCGCGCACGAGGCGGCCACCGACCTCCTCACCGGCAAGCACGTCGAACGGGGAGGCCCGCTCGCCCTCGGCCCTCTGGGGGCAGCCGTGCTGCGCCTGGAGTGACGACCCTGAATAGTTTCAGGTACCTGGTTCCTCCGCGCTCCCCCAGACTTCTCACGCCGGCCGCGCATCGGCGGCCGGCGCGTCCCTATGAGGGGTCCACATGATCCATACGAGGGGGAGACGCGCGTGAGTCCGTACGGCATCGCACGGCGTGCGGCGGGGCTGCTGTCCGGGGCCGTCCTGGCCGTGGCGGGACTGACCGCCACGGCCGGACCGGCCCGGGCCTACAGCCCCAACCCGAGCGTCGATCACTACACGTACGACACCGACACCTGCCCGTGCAGCGGCGGGAACCTCACCGACCCGTTCGACGGCACCTACTTCGCGTACGACGCCGGGGGCCGGGCGGACAAGGCCGAGCTGTACAGCGACGGCTGGTTCATCGGCAAGGTCGAGTTCCACCCCAGCGGCGAGAAGCTGTGGATCTACGACACCAGGAACGACGGCGACACCTTCTACGTGAAGGCCCAGTACCGCTCCGGCGGCGTCACCCACGACCTGGGCACCTTCTCGGCTCCGGGAACGGACGCCGTCATGGACCACACCGTCAAGGACTTCGACCTGCCCGAGGGGGCGGGCGTCATCTTCTGGCTGTACGACGGCACCGGCGGCAGCGACTACTTCGGCTCCGGCAGCGGCATCGCGTAACGCCCCATCGACGGAAGGAACACCATGCGCTTCAGGACCAGGGCGGCAGGGCTCGTCGCCGGTGTGGCGACACTCACCGCGGCACTCATCGGCGGCGCACTGCCCGCACAGGCCTACAGCCCCAACCCCACGTACTCGGTCATCACCCGGGACACCGACGACTGCCCGTGCAGCGGCGGCAGCCTCACCGACCCCTTCGACGACACCTACTTCCGCTACGACGCCGGCGGCTCCGCCCGGAAGATCGAGATGTACGACGGCGACTGGTTCATCGGCAAAGTCGAGTTCCACCCGTACCAGCAGAAGCTGTGGGTGTACGACACCAGGAACGACGGCGACACGTTCTACGTCCACGTGGCGGTCGACAACCACGACGGGCACGGGCTCACCGGGTGGGGCACCTACAAGGCGCCCGGGACCGACGCGGTGATGGACTACGACACGTTCACCCTCGGGAACGTCGACGAGGGGGCGTCCGTGCGCATGCGGATCTACGACGACGCGGACCTGTCCGATCTCATCGCCACGGCGTACGGAACGGCCTGACCCCCAGCGCCTGACCGTCAACGCCTGCCCTTCAGTGGATGCGCCGCCCCCGCGCGTCCGGCACCCCGGACTTGCGCAGGAAGTAGCTGTTGATCTGGTCGCGCCACTCGCGGGCCGAGCGCACCTGCTCCTCGTAGCGCTCCGCCGCCCGGGCGTGGCGCGCGGGGGGCATCAGGTCCGCGAGCCCGGCCCAGATCTCGCGCGCGGCCTCGGCCTCCTCGACGCCCTCGAAGTGGGTGTCGTAGATGTGCTGGATCACGGTCGTACCGCTGTGCAGGACGTAGTCGTACGGCACATGGTGGAAGAAGAGGAGCAGCTCGTCGGGGCAGGTGGCGGGGGTCTCGTACAGCTCCGACCAGGGCTTGGCGTACTGGGCGGCGTAGCCCGTGCCGGTGGCCGCGCTGCGGTCGACGCCGATGCCGTCGCGGTCGGCGAAGTGGTACGTGCCCCACGGGCTGTACTCGTAGCCGTCGACGCTCGGCCCGTAGTGGTGCCCGGGCTGCACCATGAAGCCGACGCCGAGGGGGGCCGTGTACTTCTCGTACGTGGACCAGGAGTCGGCCAGGACGGCGCGCAGGCCGGAGCGCAGCCGGTAGGGGTCCGCGGTGACCTGCGGCGTGAAGGTCAACTCGGCCCATTCTGCGAGGAGTCGGTCGGGGTCCGCGGCCGGGTCCCAGGCCAGGCGGCCGAACGCGTAGAGGTTGAACTGGGCCAGGGGGTGGCCCGTCCAGAAGGGGTCGTCGCCCGCGTTCGACACGGCGACGAGGCCGCCGGACGCGGTCAACTCGCCGACCGTCGGGGCGTGTTCACCTTCGGGGCGGAAGCCCAGGACGCCCGACCACATCGGCGCGAGGGCGCATGTGTGCCGCTGCTGCCCGGTGTACTCCTGCGTGACCTGGAGCTCGACGGCGACGCGGGTGCGGGGCAGGGCGCCGATCACCGGCGAGACGGGTTCGCGGACCTGGAAGTCGAGCGGGCCGTGCTTGATCTGGAGGATCGCGTTGTCCCTGAACTGCCCGTCCAGGGGGGCGAAGTGGTCGTACGCCGCGCGCGCCCGGTCGGTGGTCCGGTCCCGCCAGTCCTGGCGGTGGTCGTAGACGAAGGCCCGCCAGTGGACGGTGCCCCCGTGCGGTGCGAGGGCGTCCGCGAGCAGGTTCGCGCCGTCGGCGTGGCTGCGGCCGTAGGCGAACGGGCCCGGTTGCCCCTCGGAGTCGGCCTTGACGACGAAGCCGCCGAAGTCGGGGATGTGCGCGTACACGTGCGCCGCCGCCTCCCGCCACCACGTGCGGACGCCCTCGTCGAGGGGGTCGGCGGTGGCGAGTCCGCCGAGGACGACGGGTGCGGCGAAGCTGACGGAGAGGTGGGTGCGGATGCCGTAGCGCCGCAACTCGTCCGCGATCGCGGCGACTTCCGCGACGCGGTCGGTGAGGAGGCGGGCCTCGGTCTCGTGGACGTTGACGTTGTTGACGCTGAGCGCGTTGACACCGGCGGCCGCGAGGAGTCGCCCGTACGCGCGTACGCGGTCGAGGTCGCCGCGCGCCCGGCCGTCCTGCCAGAACAGCGAACCGCCGGAGTAGCCGCGCTCGACCTGGCCCATGACGGGGTGGACGGCGACGTTGTCCCAGTGGTTCAGCATGCGTAGGGCGAGGGCGGGGCGGTGGGTGCGGGTGGCCGCCGGCGTGAACGCCGCCTCGCCGAGCCGCACGATCTCGAAGTAGCCGTACAGGAGTCCCGCCGGTGCGGCGGCCGTGACCGTCGTACGGCCGGGCGCACGCTCCAGGGTGAAGCCCTCGGGGCCTCCGTCGCCGCCCTCCGTCAGGCGCAGCAGCAGATCGGCCGCGCCGTCGTCGTCGGGCATCGGCGTGCCGCCGAACAGGCCGCAGGCGTACGCCACTTCGGCACGCACCGTGTCGACGAGGTCACCCTCGCCCGAGACCCGCACGCGCCGCGACCCGAGCGCACGCAACGCCTCGTCGGGCAGCCACGCGGGGTCGACCTCACTGCTGGCGGCGACAGGCATGGACGGCCCTCCCGAGTGATCATTCAGCATGTCGGTTGCGATTGTCCCGGCCCCCGACCCCTATTTGTCAAGAGCCTTACCAAATAAGGGTCGGGGCGGCCGGGGCCCGCGTCAGGACTCGGCGACGTCCAGGGCCGTGATGCCGAACGCGCCCGCCGCCCTGCCGGGTTCGCGGCTGGTCATCGTCAGACGGAGCCGCCTGCCGCGTACGGCGTCGAAGGTGAGCACGGTGGGCGCGCCGGACGCGTCCGCCCAGTCGATGTCGACGCCGGGCACGGCCCGGTAGGCGTCGCCGTCCCCCACCTCCACATCGATCGCGGCGGGCAGCGAATGCCGGGCGTCGACCACGAAGGACACTTCCACGCGGCCGAGGGCACGCTCCCGGTCCCATGTGACCGAGACCCAGTCGGAGGGGCGGGCGCCGTCGAAGGCGGGCAGGAGCGCGGTGGCCGACTTCTGGAAGGCGTTCGACCACTGCGTGGCGGGGTCGCCGTCGAGCATCGCGGCGGGCAGGGTCTTGGCCGCCCCCGAGTAACTGGCGTCCGCGTGCGGGTACTTCACGGGGCCCGGTCCCGGGTCGGGTGCGAACGGCTCGGCCGGTGTCACCGGGCCGCCCGCCGGTCCGGTGACGCGCACGGACACCTTCCCCGCGCGCAGCCCTTCGGCGCGTGCGGTGACGGTGAGCGTGCCCGGCTCGGTGCCGGCCCGCACCATCGCGAGGGCGAGCCCGTGGAAGGTGGTCCGGGTGCTGGCCTGATAGCGCTCGGCGCTCTCCTGCCGGCCGTTGTCGACACCTGCCAACTCGCCGCCCTCGACGGCGAATTCGAGGAGCCGCGCCGCGTCGGGCACGACGACACCACGCGCGTCGACCACCTCGGCGGTGACGAAGACGAGCGAACGGCCGTCGGCACGGGCGGACTTGCGGTCGGCCGTCAGCCGGACCGCGTGCGGCGCGCCCGCCGTGCGCAGCACGTCCGTCGCCACGACCTTGCCGCCCCGGCGGGCCACTGCCTTCAACTCACCGGCCGTGTACGGGACTTTCCACGTCAGGTGCAGCTTGCCCGCACTGCCGCCCGGCGAGGTGTAGCTGCCGGGGTACGGACCGCCCGTGACGGTCTTGTCGTCACCGGTGGCCTCCGTGGTCTCCAGATACGTACGACCGTCGGCCGTCTTCTTCTCGTCGAAGGAACGCACGCCCAGGGAACGGCCGTTGAGGAACAGCTCCACGTCGGCGACGTTCGCGTACGCCCACACCTCCACCTCCTCGCCCGCCTTGTGGGTCGTCCAGTCCATGGGCAGCAGATGCACCATCGGCTCGTGCGTCCACTGGCTGCGGAAGAGGTGGTACATGTCTTTCGGGAACCCGGCGGTGTCGACCGCGCCGAAGAAGGACGCCTTGACGGGGAACACGTCGTACGGCGTCGGCTCGCCGATGTAGTCGATGCCGGACCAGAGGAACTCACCGGCGAAGAAGCGCCGGTCGCGGTCCTTCTTCAGGCCGTACTCGCCGCTCATCGTCCACGAGGCGAGGTTGTTGTCGTAACTGGAGGTGGCGCGCTTGCCGGGCGTGTGGTTCTCACCGGTGTTGAGGTGCTCCGGCTCCTGGTACGTGCCACGGCTCGACGTCTCCGACGACGACTCGGACTCGAAGAGGAACAGGTGCGGGTAGCGGGCGTGCAGCGCGTCGACCGAGGCCGCGGTGTTGTAGTTGAGGCCGAGGCCGTCGAGCTCGGCGAGGATCTGGTCGGCGGGCGAACCGGCCGCGGGCAGCGAGCGGTACTTGTCGGAGCCGATGACGATCGGGCGTGTCGTGTCGAGCGCCTTGATGCCGGCGACGAGGCGCTTCGCCATGGCGATGCCCTCGGTGCGGGTCGAGTCGGGGATCTCGTTGCCGATGGACCACAGGACGACGGCGGGCGAGTTGCGGGCGGCGCGCACCATCTCGGCGATGTCGCCGTCCGCGTGCGCGTCGAAGAACCGCCCGTAGTCGTAGCGGTTCTTGCCGGTGCGCCAGCAGTCGAAGGCCTCGACGAGCATGACGATCCCGAGGTCCTCGCACGCCTCGATCACTTCGGGCGCGGGCGGGTTGTGGGAGGTGCGCAGGGCGTTGACGCCCATGCTCTTCATGATGGCCAACTGGCGCCGTACGGCGTCGACCTGGACGGCCGCACCGAGTGCGCCGAGGTCGTGGTGGAGGTCGACGCCCTTGATCTTGGCGTGGGCGCCGTTGAGCGAGAACCCCCTCTCCGGGTCGAAGACGGCGTGGCGGACGCCGAAGCGGGTGCGGTACGTGTCGACGGTGCGGCCGTCGACACGGAGGTCCGTGACGAGCGTGTAGCGGTGCTCCGGAGTCTCGACGGACCACAACTGCGGGTCCTTGAGGGTGAGTTGATCGTGCGCGGTCCTCCCGTCGCCCGCCACCGCCGCGAGGACGGACTCGGTACGGGCGACGCGGCGCCCCTTGGGGTCGCGGACCGTGGAGACGACGGTGACGTCGCGGGCCGCACCGGCCTCGCCGACCACGGTGGTCCGTACGTCGACCGTCGCGTACCCCTTCTCCAGGGTGGCGGCCAGGTCCGGCGTGGTGACGAAGGTGCCCCAGCGGTCGACGCGCACCGGTTCGGTGACCACGAGCCGGGCGTGGCGGTAGATGCCGCTGCCGGAGTACCAGCGGCTGCTGGGCAGCCGGTTGCGGACCTCGACGGCCAGGACGTTGGCGGTCGTGCCGTCGATGTGCAGCAGGTCGGTGATGTCGTGCGCGAACCCGGTGTATCCGTAGGGGTGGTTGACCACCAGCTCGCCGTTCACGTAGACGTTCGCGTCCATGTACACGCCGTCGAACTCGACGGAGATCCGCTTGCCCGCGTAGTCGGCGGGCACGGTGAACGTCTTGCGGTACCAGCCGAGCCCGCCCGGCAGGAACCCGGTGCCGCTGGTCGTGTTGTGCTCGGCGGTCGGGGTCTGCTCGATGCTCCAGTCGTGCGGGACGGCGACGGTGCGCCAGTCGCCGTCGTCGTGTCCGGACTGCTCGGCGTCGGCGTAGGCGCCGGTCGGATCGGTGATGCCGTCCGGGCTGACCAGCGCGAACCGCCAACCGTCGGTGAGTTCGACGGTGCGCCGGCCGACGGGCCCTGTGCGGTCGGCGGCGCGGGCCACGGAGGGTGCGGCGAGCGTCCCGGCCAGCGGCGCGGCAGCGCCCGCGGCCAGCACGGATCTACGGGTGACAGGCATGAGCGGGTCCCCTCGAAGCGAACATGATTCACCAGAAGCCAACTTGGCCTCACAGAACCCTTCGGCTTCGGACAGGGAATCGTCAAGGGCCTTGCCGAATGCAGTTGGTGATCCTGTTGATGTTCATGTGGCTGACCGTTGTTCACGGAGTGCGCACGATCACAGGCTGCTCGCCACCGCCCGCGCGAGCAGCGCGTGGCCCTCGTCCCCGGGGTGGACGCCATCGGCCAGGTGCTCGGGGCCGAGCAGGGCACCTCCGGGCAGGAGGGTCAGCCGCTTGTCGCCGTCCCGTACGGCGTCGCGCGCCGCGGCCTCGACAGCGTCCCTCAACTCGCCGAGCGTGGCGCCGAGTTCGTTACGGGTGGTCTCGGCGTCGGGGCGCGGCACCGGGGAGACGACCAGCAGCGGGGCCTGTGGGTGGCCCGCGCGGACGACGGCCAGGAAGGCGCGGGTCGTCTCGTACAGGAGCGGCGCCGAGTGCGGCGTACGCGACCAGCAGTTGGTGCCGAACGCGACGGTGAGCACGTCGGCCTCCAGCGCGGCGAGTTGCTGTGCGGAGGCGATCTCGCCGCGGGCCGCTCCCGCGTAGCCGAGGTTCACGTCCTCGACGCCGAGCGCGCGTCCGGCGACGGCGGGCCAGGCGAGGTGCGGCCGGGACGCGATCCAGCCCTCGGCGATGGAGTCGCCGTAGACGAGCCAGCGCGGCTTCGGCGCGACGGGTTCGAGGGCACCGCCGCCGACCGGAAGCAGGTCACGGACCAACGGCCGCAGGACCTCCGGGAGTTGGACGGTGTACGTGCCGTCCGGGCGTGGCAGCGACAGTCGTACGGTGTGCCGTCCGATGTCGGCCCCTGTTTCCTGGCACACCAGCCCGCTGCCATCAAGGAGTGTGAACACGGGCGGGTCCGTGCGGTACCGATCGGCCGCCGCCCGCTCCAGGCCCTCGTACGCGATCTCGACCTCGCGCACCCCGCGCGCCGTGAACTCCAGGCGCACCCCGGCCGGTACGAGGGCCCGCCCCCAGGTGTCGCCGGGCAGCCGGTCGCGGTCCGCCGGATCGGCGCGCACGGGCCGCCCGTCGTCGCCCCACCAGGCGGCCCCGCGCAGATACGGCCGCACCGGCGTCACGGCGCGTCGCCGATCGTCGGATACGGGAACTTCACGCCGGCGCCACCGTCCACGACCAGCGTCTGCCCGGTGACGTACGAGGAGAGCGGCGAGGCGAGGAAGAGCAGGGCGGCGGCGATGTCGGCGGGTGCGGCGACCCGGCCGAGCGGGGCGTTCGCGGCGTTGCGGGCGCGCCCCTCGTCACCGAGCAGCCCGGCCACGCGAGGGGTCCACACGACACCGGGGGCGACGGCGTTGACCCGTACGGCGCGCGGCCCGAACTCGACGGCGGCCGTGCGCACCAGCGACATCAGGCCCGCCTTGGCCGCGCCGTACGCGCCGTGCAGCGGCGCCGCGGTCAGCCCGGAGACCGACGCGACGAAGACCAGCGGGCCGCCGCCCGCCCGCGCGAGAGCGGCCGCTCCGTACTGCACCGCGAGCCAGGCGTGCCGCAGGACCATCGAGAAGTGCCAGTCCCATTCGTCGTCGTCGAGGGCGTCGAGCGCCGCGTACCGGGCCATTCCGACGATGTCCACGACGCCGCCGACCTCCCCCAACTCCCGTTCCGCGTAGGCGAAGAGCTCGCCGACGTCGGCGCGGCGTGTGACGTCGGCGACGTACGGGATCCCGCCGGTCCCGGCGGCGACGGCGTGGGCGCGCTCCTTGTCGATGTCGACGCACAGGACGCGCGCCCCGGCCGCGGTGAGCGCGTGGGCGGTCTGGCGCCCGATGCCGTTGCCGGCGCCGAGCAGGACGAAGGCGCGGCCGTCGAGGCGGTGCAGGGCGGCGTAGTCGGGGACCGGGGTGGTGTCGAGCGGGTCGGGGACGAGATTCATGAGGCGGCCGCCCTCGGCTTGTACGCGGCCAGTTCCGGGATGACCTCCTTGCCGAGCACCTCGATGGTGCGCAGGATCTCCTGGTGTTGCAGATAACCCCACTGGACGTAGCAGATGAGCTGGTCGATACCGAGGTCCGCGTACCGCTTGGCCTTGCGCACGATCGTGTCCGCGTCGCCGATGAGGATCATGTCGCCGGCGTCGAAGTCGGCGACGGGCACGTTCCCTTCGATGATCGGCGTGAGGAACGGGAACGTGCGCTCACGCTCCTCCGGGGTGAGATGGGGCAGCTCCCAGTCGAGGGTGAACTGGGCGAGGTTGCGGTACCACCAGGCGACCGAGTCCCAGACGCGGGCGGAGGGCCGGTCGGCGGCGTGCACGAGGGTGTAGGCGGCGACCCGGTCCGTCGTCACGTCCGTGATCGGGCTCGGCGTGCGCGCGGCCGCCCGGTACGCGGCGACCTGGGCCCCCATCGCCTCCAGCGGCTGCATGATCGAGAAGGAGAGCAGCCCGAGCCCCGCCGCGCCCGCGACCTCCGCGGAGCCGGGCGAGGTGGCCGCCATCCAGCACGGCGGATGCGGGTCCTGCACGGGCTTCGGGGTGACCATGCGGCGCGGGAAGCGGAAGCGTTCGGACGCGTACTGGAAGTACTCCTCGCGCCACATGCCGGTGACGATCTCGATCGCCTCGCGCCAGTCGGCCCGCGACTGCTCCCGGTCGACGCCGAACGCGGTCTGCTCCATGGGCGTGGAGCGCCCGGTCCCCCACTCGACGCGCCCCTCGGACAGGACGTCGACGGCGGCGACCTTCTCGGCGATCCGCTGCGGCGGCGTGAACCCGAACGGCGCGAGCGTCACCCCGAAACCGAGCCGGATCCGTTCGGTGAGCGCGGCCAGATGCCCGAGCAGCACCTCGGGTGCGGGACAGTGCGAGCGGCCTTCCCTGAAGTGGTGCTCGACGGCCCACACGGTACGGAACCCCATCCGGTCGGCGAGCCGGATCTGCTCGACGGCCTCGCGGTAGGCGCGCTGCTCGGCGGCGCGCTGCCCGTGCGGATGGGCGCCGTTCCAGGGCTTGGGCACGTCGATCTCGTACAGCACATCGAGGTCCATCGCGGAACTCCTCCGGCGGGTACGGATGCTCGCGGGTACCGGTGCTCGGGGACCATGCGGGAGATCTGACGAAGTGTCAAGAGGCGCTGGTGAGCGGCCGCTCACTCGGCCGGGCGGCCCGGCTGGTCGTGGGTCGAGCAGTGGATGCCGCCCCCGCCGGAGGCGATGGCGTCGATCCGCACGGGCACGACCTCCCGGTCGGGGAAGTGGTCCCGGAGGATGCCGCGGGCGCGGTCGTCGGCCTTCGCGTCGCCGAAGCGCGGCATGAACACGGCGTCGTTGGCGACGTAGAAGTTGGCGTACGTGGAGACGAAGTCGTCGCCGCTCCCGGTGATCTCGTACGGGTCGGGCTGCGGCAGGTCGATCACCTCGATGCCCTTGCCCCGGGCGTCGGTCGCCTCCCTCAGGACGCGGCGCGCCTGGTCGGCGGCGCGGGACCAGACGTCCGGCGGGCCGCCGGGGAACGCCTGGTCGACGAGGACGACGCCCGGCGCGGTGAACCGGGCGATGCTGTCGACGTGCGCGTCGGTGATGTCCTGGCCCTTGACGCCCTGGAACCAGATCACCTTCGACACCCCGAGGCTGCTCTTCAGTTCGGCCTCGATCCCGTCGCGGCTCTTGCCGGGGTTGCGGTTCCGGTTCACGACCGAGCTCTCGGTGACCAGCAGCGTGCCCTCCCCGTCGGTCTCGAAGGAGCCGCCCTCGGCGACCAGGGGGGCCACGGTCCTGGCGATGCCGTACTCCGCGAGCAGGCGCTCCCCGACCCGTGCGTCGTGCATGTGCGTCTGCTTGCCGCCCCAGCCGCTGAAGTTCAGGTCGACGCCGAGCACCCGGCCGGACGCCCCGCCCTCCTCGACGAACACGGGCACCGTGTCGCGGGCCCACAGGTCGTCGACCGTCAGCGGGATCACCTCGACCTGCGCGCCGCACGCCCGCTGGGCGGCGGCGAGCTGCTCGGCGCGGGCCATCACCACGACCGGCTCGTAGTCACCGATCGCCCGCGCCACGCGCGCGATGTCCGCCCGTACGGCGTTCAGATCCTCGCCCCACACCGAGTCGAGCGCGGGCCACGACATGAACGTACGGGCATGGCTCTCCCACTCGGCGCCGAAGCGACGGCGCGGCTCCTCGCGGGTGGCGTCGTTCGGACCGCAGGCAGTGGACCCGAGGCCCAGGACACCTCCGGCACCGGCGCCGGCGAGCGAGCGCAGCGCCGTGCGGCGGCAGAAGAGGGGGCGGGGCATCGACGGCTCCAAGGGGGGTGACGGTCGCGCCACTGTGGCATTGACTGAATTTTCAGTCAAACATGGAGGGACGCGTCGGCGGGCAGGGCAACGCCCTCGACCTCACGGGCCGCCGAGCCGCTCCAGCTCCGCCTCGATCGCGTCCCGCGTCAGCTCGCGGGCGCGCTCCAGCGGCAGGGTGCCGCTCAGCCAGCGCATGCTGACCCCTTCCACCAGCGCGGTGAGCCGCTCGGCGGCGACCGTGAGTGCGGCCGCGGCGGCCGTCGGGCGCAGATCGCCCAGGAGGGCCGCGACCTCCCGCACCCAGACCCGCGTGGCCTCGGCCAGGGCGTCGCGCAGCTCCGGCTCGAACATCGCGGTGGCCCGCAGCTCGCCCCACGCGGCGCTGTTCTCCCGTACGACGTCGACGTCCTGGAGTTCGAGGAGCAGCGTCTGCTCCAGCTCCTCGCGCGGGTCGAGCGGGGCGGCGTCCGGGGCGCGGTCGGTGGTGTAGTGCGCGGCGCGGTCGTTGATGAACTCCAGCGTCCGGCGCAGAATGCCGGCCCGGTCCTTGAAGTGGTAGTAGATCAGCGCCGTGGACACCCCGGCCTCGGCCGCCAGCTCCTCCACGCGCAGCCCGCGCACCCCGCGCCGGGCGATGACCCGCGCGGCCGCCTCCATGATCGCTGTCTTCCGGTCCGCCACGGTCATCACCCTAGGGCCAGGTCCAGGGGCCTGCCGCGCCGCCCCCGCCCATGATCCGCGCCGCGGAGTTACCGTGAACTCAGTGATCGCCGCTCGGTTGCGGCGGGCAGGGACGGTGAGCGGTGCACGGCGAATACAAGGTGCCCGGCGGCAAGCTGGTGGTCGTCGACGTGGAGGTCGAGGACGGTCTGCTGCGCGATGTCCGGGTGTCCGGTGACTTCTTCCTGGAACCCGACGAGGCGCTGGCCGACATCGACCGGGCGCTCGAAGGCGCCCCGGCGGAGGCGGACGCGGCCGCTCTCGCGGCCCGGATCGAGGCGGCCCTGCCGCCGGGTGCGGTGCTCTTCGGCTTCAGCGCGCAGAGCGTCGCCGTCGCCGTGCGCCGCGCCCTCGCCCGGGCCACCGACTGGCGCGACTACGACTGGCAGCTCGTCCACGACGCGCCCCAGTCCCCCGTCCTGCACATGGCGCTGGACGAGGTGATGACGGAAGAGGTCGCGCTCGGCCGTCGCCCGCCGACCCTGCGCGTGTGGGAATGGGACCGCCCCGCGGTGATCATCGGCAGCTTCCAGTCGCTGCGCAACGAGGTCGACCCCGAGGGCGTCGAGCGGCACGGGGTCACGGTCGTGCGCCGGATCTCCGGCGGCGGCGCGATGTTCGCGGAGCCGAAGTCCACGATCACGTACTCGCTCGCGGTCCCGCAGTCCCTGGTCTCCGGCCTCTCCTTCCAGGACTCGTACGCGTATCTCGACGACTGGGTGCTCGGCGCGCTCGCCGACATGGGCATCAAGGCCTGGTACCAGCCGCTGAACGACATCGCGACCGAGGTCGGCAAGGTCGCGGGCGCCGCGCAGAAGCGGCTCGCGGCCGGGCAGGGCGCGGTCCTGCACCACGTGACCATGTCCTACGACATCGACGCGGACAAGATGGTCGAGGTGCTGCGGATCGGCCGCGAGAAGCTCTCCGACAAGGGGACGAAGAGCGCGAAGAAGCGCGTCGACCCGCTGCGCCGGCAGACGGGACTGCCCCGCGAGGAGGTCATCGCCCGCATGATCGACTCGTTCCGCGGGCGGTACGGGCTGACCGAGGGCACGGTGACCGACGCGGAGATGGCTCGGGCGCAGGAGCTGGTGCGCACCAAGTTCGGTACGCGGGAATGGACGGCCCGGGTGCCGTGACCCGGGCGGGCGGCCTGTCCATGAGGGTCCGGGTCACATGCAGGCGACGGGCTCCTTCGTCCCGGGCCACCGCTCGACGCGCCCGTCGGTCTTCACGTACGCGACGGACCTGTCGCGCGCGAGCCACAGTTCGCGGCCGTCGTGGCGGTAGCCGGTGTCGACGGCGTCGGCGGGCAGCGGGACATCGCGCGCGTACGACGAGACGAGCCCCTCGAAGTCGGTCAACTGCCCGTCCGGGTCCCGGAGATACTGCGCGCCGCGATCGTGCGGATCCTTGGCCCGGTCCAGGTACAGGAACTCCACGGACTGCCAGTCGCAGTGCTCGGGCCCCATCGAACTCTCCACCAGCGACGTGGACACGGGCCGCCCCCGCCGGTCCTCCCACACACGCATCTCGAGCCCTGCCCGCTCCTTCGCGCGGAACTCGGACGGGTCGCACATCGCGAAGGTCTCCATGTCCCAACCCGGCTTCTTCCGCCGGTCCTTGACGACGATCACGGCGGCCCGGGTCCGCCCGCCGACGTCGTACGAGTACAGGACTCGGCTCTTGGTGCGCCGCTCGGCCCGGTAACCGCGCTCGGGCAGGATCCGCCAGAACTGGTCCCCCACGTACGCGGCGAGGGCCTGGTCAGGCGCCCCGTACGCGCCGTCGCCGCTGCCCCAGTCGCCGCCGGTACCCGCCTGCATCGGCTTGCCGGCGCACTCCAGGGCCCGCACCGCGGCGCCGCCGCCCTCAAGTGGGCTGTCCTCACCGATCCAGGAGGGCGTCTTCGCCTTGAGGGGTCCGTCGTACGGTGCCGGGGGCGCCCCCGACGCCTTGAGCACGAGCCCTTCCGGGACGGGCTCCCCCGCCGAACAGCCGCCCACCACCAGGGCCATGGCCAGGGTCACGGCACCGGCCGCCGCCGTCCCGCCCACGGCTCTGCCACCTCTACGAAGTCGTCTCATGCCCCCTGGACGCGGGACGGAACGGAAACGTTCGGCTCAGGGTCGACGTGCGGCGAGCCGTGGGTGAACCTGCCGGGCCGGGTGTCGGCGAAGACGAGGTCGAACGGCGGCCCGGCGTACGGCTCAAGCCGGCTTCCGCCGTCCGCGGTCACGCACTCCACGCGACTGTCGCCCCGAACCGCGCACGGGCCAACTCCTGCGTAGCACCGCCCAGTTCGACGCTCAGCAGGCTCGCCCTCGCGTCCATCCCGTCGAGCAGCCAGGCGGTGCCTTCGCCGACGCCTGTGCCCCGTTCCAGGACGCGGCCGTCCGGGCGTGCGGCGGCGACTGTGCTCAGGAGGCTGCCGGTGCGGGCGTCGCGGGGGCATCGTGAATCCGGCCGCGCGAGCCGCGTCGCGCCGTGCGGGAAGCGGGTCCGACCACCGCGCGGGCTCGTCGTCGAACCGGTCGGAGCCGCCGTCCCCGGCCACCACCGGACCGCCCTCGTTCGCACCCCTGCCGGTCCCTCCCACCGCCTCACCCGCCGTGCACAGCCGCGAACATGACCCACGCGCGCACCCCTTCGCCTGCGAGTTTCGCCACCTCGGCCGCCCGTGCGCGGCCCGCGTCGAGTACCGTCCTCACCGCGGCAGGGGGCCGCACCGCACGACGGTGGACAGCCGGGGGTCATGGGGCATGGGGAGCATGGGGAGCGGATACGAGGGGCAGCCGGACTGCTGGACGCGCGCGGCGGAACTCGCCGCGAAGCACCGGGCGTTGCTGCCGCGTCGCGGTGAGCGCGTGGCGGTCGTCGGCTCCGGCGCCTCGTACGCGATGGCGCAGGCGTACGCGGCGCTGCGTGAGGCGGGCGGGCACGGCGAGACCGACGCGTTCAGCGCGTCCGCGTTCCTGTACGGGCGCGAGTACGACCGGATCGTGGCCCTGACCCGCACCGGCGCGGCCCCGGTGATGCTGCGGCTGCTCGGCAAGGTGCACGGCAGCGTGCCGAGCGTCGTCATCACGGCGGCGCCCGACGCCCCCGACATCGCGGACCACACCCTGCGCCTCGACTTCACGGCGGAGCCCTCCACGACGCCGGCCACCCGTTTCCCGACCACGGTCCTCGCCCTGCTCCGCGCCCACCTGGGCGAGAACATGGACGACGCCACGGACGACGCGCAGGAGGCCATAGAGGAGCCCCTGCCCCACATCCTGTTCGGCGCGCGGCAGTTCACGTTCCTCGGCACGGGCTGGACCTACGGTCTGGCGGAGGCCGCGGCCCAGCTGATGCGCGACAACGCGGGCACCTGGGCCCAGGCCTACCAGGAGCCCGAGTACCGCCCGGGACCGCCGTCCCCCGACCAGATCACCTGGGTCTTCGGCACGGCCCCCGACCGCCTCACCGCGGCGGTCAAGGCCGCGGGCGGCACCCTGATCACGTCGGCCCGCGATCCGCTGGCGGAGCTGGTGCGGGTGCAGCGGGTGGCGTTGGCGGGGGCGGCACGGACGGCGGCCTGAGCCGCGGTCAGCCGACCCGGACCGCCCGTTGCATCACCTCGACGGCCAACTGCGCTGCCGCGTCCCGGGTGGTGGTGCCGAGGTGGTCGGTCCTGATCGGGCCGCCGCCGGCGAGATGACGGTCGTACGGGAGGTGCACGACGGTGACGCCGGTCTCGCGGAGGTGGGCGGTGGCCGCGCTCAGGTCGAGGTTGGGGTCGGGGGCGCTCGACGTCAGGGCGACGACGGTGGAGGCGAGCGCCGCGTGCGGGAGCCCGGCGAGCCAGTCCAGGACGATCCGGGTGCCGCCGACGCCCTCCGCCGTGAGCGGGGCGACGACGACGCGGGCGTGCGCGGTGTCCATCGCGGTACGGGCGACCTCGCCGGGCAGCGTCTCGCAGTCCACGACGGTGACGGCGAAGTAGCGGCGCAGCGCCAGCGTCACCTTGCGGTAGGTGGGGATGTCCAGCGGTGCGCCGAGCCGGCCCTGGCTGGCGGGCAGCAGCCAGCCGCCGTCCGTCACCGGCACCAAGTACCCGGTCACGTCGGCCATCTGCATCGACGGCGTGACGATCGCGGCGAGGTCGGCGCAGGTCCAGCGCACCGACTCGGCGCCCATACGGACGGCGAGGGTGCCGAGCGCGGAGTCCGCCTCCAGGGCGAGCACCGGGTCCTGGCGGTAGTGGTTGAGGGTGCGGGCGAGCAGCGCCGCGGTCGTCGTCTTGCCGACGCCGCCGCGGATCGACGTCACCGCGATCACCCGGCCCGTCCCCACGGGCTGCCGCAGCCAGCCGGCGAGCCGCGCCTCCTCGGCCGCCTCCCGCGCGGCGGACGACGCCAGCTTGCGCAGCCCCTTCCCCGACCGCCGGACCACCGAGTCCCCGTGCTGGGGCGCCCCGAGCGCGAGCCCGAGCCGCGGATCGAGCGTCGGCACGGGGTGCGGCGCGACGGCGGCGAGCCGGGCAGCCTGACGGGGCTGACGCACGACGGGGCCGGGGGCCGTGGGAGTGAACGGTGCGGGGAGGGGCTGGCCCGGGAGGGGGTTGGGTGCCGGCGGGGCAGCAGCGCTCTGCGGGGAGCCGGCCCGAGCCGAAGACGGCACGGCACCGGCCGCACCCTGCGGAGGCGGGGCCGACGGCATGGGCGGGTGAGCCGCTCCCTCGACCGGGGCGCCGGGAGCGCCCATCGGCTCGGCGCCGGACGCGGATGACACCCCGGCCTCGACACGCGCACCCGGAGCGGACGGCTGCCCGACCTCGACGGAAGCGCCCGGCCCGGACGGCAGCCCGGCCTCGACAGAAGCATCGGGCGCGGATGCCGATGCGGCCCCGGCGGTCACGCCCGGAGCGGACGGCTGTCCGACCTCGACGGAAGCATCCGGCACGGACGGCTCTTGTACCTCGACGGTGGTGCCCGGCACGGACGGCGCCCCGACCTCGACGGAAGCGTCGGGAACGGAGGGCAGCCCGGCCGCAGCGGAAGGGTCCCGCACGGACAACGGCCCGGCTTGGACGGAAACGTCCCGCACGGACGGCGCCCCAGCCCCGGGGGAGCCGTCGGACACGGACGGCGGCTCGGCCTCAACGGAGGAGTCAGGAACGGAGGGCAGCCCGGCCGCGGCGGAAGCGTCCCGCACAGGCAGCGCCCCGGCCTCAACCGAAATGCCCCGCGCAGGCGGCGCCCCAGCGCCGACGGAGACGTCGGACACGGACGGAAGCTCGGCCCCAACGGTGATGTCCGGCACGGACAATCCCCCCGCTCCGACGGAAGCGCCCGGCGCGGACAGCGCCCCGGCCTCGACAGGGGCATCCGGCGCGGAGGGCTGCCCGGCCCCCACGGAGGCGTCGGGCGCGGATGGCGCCCCGGCCTCAACGGAAACGCCCCGCGCGGACGGCGCCCCAGCCCCGACGGAGGCCTCGGACACGGACGACGCCCCGGCCTCGGCAGAAGCGCCCGGCACGGACGGCAGCCCGACCTCGGCAGAAGTGTCGGGCGCGGACGACGCCCCAGCCCCGCCGAGCCCGCCCCGCGCGCCCTGCCCCTCCTCGGACCGGCCCGCCACAGACTCAGCCCCCGCGGACGACCCCCCGGGCTCCCTGGACGGGTCCCCCGCCGAGGGACCGGCCGCGGAGTCCGGTGTCGCCCCGCGTCGCGTGAGCCGCGCCGACAACCCCTTCCCCGTCGGGAACGGAGTCGCCCGCGTCGGTGTGTGCGGGATCGGGTCCGCGCCCGGGGTGCGGCGGGAGACGCGGCGGCGGCCGGGGTGCGGGCGCTCCTCGTCGGGGTTGCGCACCGGCAACGGGAGGCGAGGGCCGGACGAAGTCGGCGGCTCCGCAGGTGTGTTGAGGTCGGGCAGGACCTCGTCCTGCCGCTCGCCCGAAGTCGTCATCCCCGTCACCTCACGCGAAGGCGTTCGCTCAGCACCGTACGGCTCACCGTCCCCGCGGACATCACGCGGTCACACGCCCGAACCTACCATCGGCCCGAATCCCCCCGTCCCGGGCGCCCGGACGCTCACGGTCCCTCCACGTCGGAGGCCGTCCCGCACCGTCAACTGTCGTCGCGGAACCCGAT
The DNA here is from genome assembly GCF_040679615.1 of Streptomyces sp. NPDC052225. Taxonomy (NCBI): domain Bacteria; kingdom Bacillati; phylum Actinomycetota; class Actinomycetes; order Kitasatosporales; family Streptomycetaceae; genus Streptomyces; species Streptomyces sp. NPDC052225. Next base: position 96,437 of record NZ_JBFAVD010000005.1, read on the forward strand.
GGAGGCGTGCGAACCGTCACAGAACGGCTTGTTGCGGGAGGCGCCGCAGCGGCAGAGCGTGACCCGGTTGCGTACCTCGTACGGTGTTCCGTCCGCGGCCACGACGGGGACGCCGCCCCGCACCCACAGCGGACCCGCGACCTTCTCCTGCGGATCGTCCACGACGCCGATGGACTCGGGCAGCGACGGTTCGAGCGCGGCGCGTACGGCGAGGTTCCAGGCGACGAGGCGGCCCGAGGGGCAGTTGCCGGCCTCGGCCGTGACGGCGTCGGCGGTGCCGGGTTCCTGGACCTGCCGCCAGATCGACCCCTGCACGTCGCAGAAGCGGGCGAAGGCGCACAGCCGTTCCGCGTCGGTGAGCGTGAGTTCGGGCCCGTCCTCCTCCCCGGCCTGTTCCAGGTACGGCGCCCGCGCGGCCGGCTCCTCACCGCCGTCGAATCCGATGCGCTGATGCGTGCCGTCGCAGAACGGCTTCGCGCCCGAATGCCCGCACCGGCACAGGTAGTACGGCTCCTCCGGCGTTTCGTACGTGCGCGTCTCCCGCCAGGCCACGGAGTCCCCGGCCTCGTCGGCGACGATCTGCTGCCGGGTCAGCGGCACCCCGCCGGCCACCTCGTACGGGCCGTTCTCCGTGACCCTGACGACGCGGCCCGGGGTCTGTGCTGGTTCTGTCATGCGCACATGCTCGGGCCGCACCGCACGGCCCCGGGGCGCCGACGCGCGGCTGCCGGACCCGGCCACCCGATCGGCCCGTCGAACGGCCCCCTCGACCTCGTCACCGAATTTGTCAACGGCCTTGACAGATTGCCCGGCGCTGGCGACCTTACCTGGAGCACGCACGCACAACTCCCCCCGCAGCCACCTCACTTCGCCCCAGACCTACGGGAGTACCTCGCATGCCGTCCAAGCCCAGACGTGTCCGTATCGGCCTGCTCGCCGGCGTCACCGCCCTGTCCTGCGCGGCCCTCGTCCTGCCGGGCGCGACCACGGCCGGCGCCGACGACGGCGCGGGCAGCATCGACTTCTCGGCCCGGCACCAGCGCATCGACGGGTTCGGCGTCTCGGAGGCGTTCCAGCGCGCCGCCGTCATCCACGGCCTGAAGGGAATGCCCGCCGAGAAGGGCGACCAGATCGTCGAGCAGCTGTTCTCGCGCGAGAAGGGCGCCGGCCTGAGCATGCTGCGACTCGGCGTCGGCTCGTCCACGGACGAGGTGTACGACCACATGCGGACGATCGCGCCGAACGCCCCCGCGAGCCCCGACGAACCGCTCACCTACCAGTGGGACGGCAACGACGGCGGCCAGGTCTGGCTCGCCAAGGAGGCCCGGAAGTACGGGGTGAAGCGGTTCATCGCGGACGCGTGGAGCGCCCCCGGCTACATGAAGACGAACGGCTCCGACGCGAACGGCGGCACGCTGTGCGGCGTCGTCGGCGCCGAGTGCGCGAGCGGCGACTGGCGCGAGGCGTACGCCACGTATCTCGCGCAGTACGTGAAGTTCTACAAGAAGGAAGGGATCCGCATCACGGACCTGAACTTCACCAACGAGCCCGACTGGAACGCCCCGTACGCGTCCATGCTCTTCTCGCCCGCGCAGGCGGTGGACGCGGTCAAGGCGATCGGGCCGGTGCTGCGGGCCAAGGCCCCGGGCACGAACCTGTACTGCTGCGACAGTTTCGGCTGGGACCAGGGCAAGGCCTACGCCGCGGCCATCGCCGCCGACCCGAAGGCCGAGAAGGAGGTCAGCGCGTACAGCGCCCACAGTTACGCCTCCTTCCCCACCAGCCCGCTGGTCGACAGTCCGAAGCCGACCTGGATGTCGGAGTGGGCGGGCACCGGGGTGTGGCCCAGCAAGTGGGACGACGGCACGAACGCGGCCGGTCTGTACGTGGCCGAGCGCATCCACGAGGCACTGGCCGACGCCGATGCCTCCGCCTATCTCTTCTGGCTGGGCGCCTCGATCGGCAACACCGCGGCGCTGATCCGCATGGACGGCGACTCCTACGAGGTCTCGACGCGGCTGCGGGCGATGACGGCGTACAGCAGGTTCATCCGCCCGGGTGCGGTCCGCGTGGACGCCGCGTCCGGCAAGGACACGGTGCGCGTGTCGGCGTACCGCAACACGGACGGCAGCGACGTCGCCGTGCTCATCAACACCGGGTCGACGGCGACCACCACCGACCTGGCGCTGAAGGCGGCCAAGGGGCACGAGGCGACGGCGTATCTGACGGACGGCGCGCACGACGTGACGGCGGTGGACGGGCTCGCGCACGTCTCCCACGGCCGTCTGACGGCGGAGCTCCCGGCCCGGTCGGTGGTGACCGTCGTGCTCGACTGACCGCTAGGGCCTGTCCGTTTCCACCGCTGCGACCGTGAAGGGGTGCTCCAGGCGGGTCCGACGCCGCGTCAACTCGTGCCGGATCCGCAGGAGATGGACCGTGTCGGGGGCGCCGTCGTGGTCGGTGGTGCGCACCGTCTCGACCTCGACGTGCGCGGCGCGGTCGTCCGGCAGCCACAGCCGGGCCTGCGCCGCGCGCCCCGTCCACACGACACCGTCCGCCCGGACGTCCGGGCGCAGGCGGCTGACGAACACCTCCTCCAGGGGCAGGGGCCGCTCCGCCTCCACCTCGTCCACGAGCAGCAACTCGCCTGCGTCACGGCGCCAGGTGAAGGAGCGGACCAGTCCGGTCAGGCCGTCCACCTCGTACGCTCCGGCGAGTTCGACGGTGAACTCGACTCCCTCGGAGGTGGGTCGGCACTCCCGCACCCGCGCCTCGTGCCCACGTCCGGCGGACTGTTCGCCGCCGTCGACGCGGGGCACGGAGTGCGCGTGGGACCGGGCGTGCAGGAAGTCGTACCGGGTGGCGTCGTCGAAGTAGCCCTTGCGGTACTCGCCGGCTCCGAGGTCGGCGAGGAGCACCTCGCCCCCCGCCGCGAGGACGAACTGACCGAGGTCGTTGTGGTTGTGCGGCTCCGCGTTGTGGCCGCCCTTGGCCGCGAAGGCCGCGCCGGGACCGCGGTCGACGACCCAGGCGAGGTCGGGGAGGTACGTGGTGCCGAAGGCCGGCGGGGGCGTCGGCCCGGGGCCGTCGGCGGCCCAGCGCAGCGTCCTGGACAGATCCGCCCAGTCCCGCGCCAGGTCCCACCCGATCGCCTCGGCCGGGACGTGGGCGTCGAGGCGTCGGGCGAGGAGCGCCGCGAGGCCGGCCGGTACGCGCGTCCGCTCCCCCGCGTCGGAGAACGCAGGGAAGAGTCCGCCGCCCAGATGCACCGCCGCGGGGAACCCGGCGACGGCCCGTGCCGTGGGATGCGCGAGGAGGTCGTCGCCGCCGAACTCCCGCAGCCCTTGCGCGAAGTACACGAAGTGCGCGAACCCGAAGACCCAGTAGTCGACCCCCTCGGCGCAGCCGCCGTCCGCGCCGAATCCGCCGAGATACGTCAGTTGCGCGGCGCGGCAGCGGTCGAGGACCCGCGTCAGTCGCGGTCCCGGCTCCCACAGCGCGAGCGCGGCGAGACCGGTGCACCCTCCGCACACGGCAGCCCAGTTGTGGTCCCAGCCCTCCCACAGGAGCGGCCGGTCGTCGTCGGCGAGGAGGGACAGGACCCGGTGGTCCACCTGGGTGCGCACGCGCGCGGCGACCCGGGGATCGAGCCGGTCGCCGCACATCCGGACGGTCTCCGCGAGGAGCTGCGCGGTGAGCGCGGCGAACAGGTCGAGGCACTGGTCCATGCCGCGCCCGAAGTGCGTGGCGTGCATCTCGTGGGCGGGCAGCGCCCAGGTGTACTCGTCGCACACGGACCACAACGCGTCCGCCAGAGCGTCGAGTTGGGCCTTCTCGTCGATCAGCGCCTCGGCGGCGAGGGCGGTCACGTGGGCGCGGCGCCGGAAGTACAGCTCCTCGTAGGCGAGGCGGTCGCCGTCGTCGTCGAAGCGGCGGTACGCGGAGAAGGGCAGCTCCGGCATGGGCGCCCCCCGCGCGGCGCCGGCCGCCTCGCGGACCCGGCGTCGCAGCTCCGCCACCTCGTCAGTGCCCATGCGCGACCCCCTCGTTCCGCTCGGAGAACTCCTTCATTATCTGGCAGTTGCGCCCCACCACGAACAGCACGCACCCGGGCAGCACCGCAAGCCCCATCAGGGGCGCCTGGTTGACCAGGAGCAGGGCCACCGCCGCGAGGACCAGGTTCATGAGGGTGAGCAGCGGGTGGCGCAGCGCGGCGTACGGCGCCAGCAGGAAGAGCCTGCGCCCCACCGCGCCTCCCCCGGCCACCTGCGCGAGCGCCACCGGCCACGCGACGAGCGCCACCAGCGCGACCATCAGCGCCATCGGCACAACTGCCGCTCCCAGCGCGGATGTTCGCAGCGTCACGACGTCCGCGACGGCCGCGACGACGAGCAGCACGAACGGCGCCGACACCAGCACCGCGCGCCGGAACAGCCGTCGGTAGGCGGCGACGAAGACCCGTACGGGAACCTGCCCCTCCCCGGAATCCGACGCCCCGACCGTCGCACCGAGGTACGCGAACGCGGCGGCGACCGAAGGACCCGGCAGCACAAGGAGCAACAGCCCGAAGAACACCGGGTGGCGCCACGGCTGGTGGCTCACCTGGAGCGCGAGCAGGAGCGGCAGGTTCGTCACCGCGATACCGAGGTTGACGACCAGGACCCGGTGGACGTGGGACCAGATCAACTCCCATGAGCCGTATGCCACGTTGAGCCGGGGCCGGCGCGCGGCCCCCTCCGTCGTCGCCATCCGTCTCAGCCCTTCACACCGGTGGTCGCGATGCCGCGCACGAAGTAGCGCTGACCGAGCAGGAACACGGCGAGGACCGGCACCACGGAAAGCACCGAGCCCGTCATGATCATCGCCGACTCGGCGTCGTACTGGCCGATGAAGGCGCGCAGCCCCAACTGGACGGTCCACAGGCGGTTGTCCGTGAGGTAGATGAACGGGCCCATGTAGTCGTTCCAGGTGTTCACGAACGTCAGCAGCGCGAGGCTCGCGAGGGCCGGCTTGGAGAGCGGGAGCACGATCCGCGCCCAGATGCCGTACTCGGTGAGGCCGTCGAGGCGGGCCGCCTCGCTGATCTCGTCCGGGATCGTCAGATAGAACTGCCGCATCAGGAAGACGCCGAACGCGCCGAAGGCCTGCAACAGGATCAGTGACGTATAGGAGTTGACCAGACCGAGCTTCTGCATGATCACGTACTGCGGCACCATGTACGCCTGCCACGGCACGGCGATCGTCGCGATGTAGCCGGTGAAGAGCAGGTCGCGGCCCGGGAAGCGCATCTTCGCGAAGCCGTACGCCGCGAAGCTGCCGGTGAGGACCTGGAGGAACGTGATGACGACACTCAGGAAGAACGAGTTGCCGAGGTAGGCGGCGAACGGGACCCGCGTCCAGATGTCGGTGAAATTGCTCCACTTGAACTCTTCGGGGATCCACTGGATCGGCACCGTGAAGACGTCGCGGTCGTCCTTGACCGACGAGATCAGCATCCAGATGAACGGCAGCAGGACGCCGAGCGCGACGACGGTGAGCAGGACGTACAGGGCGATCCGTCCGGCGACCGCCACCGCGCCGCCGCCGGCACGGTGTTCGGCCGGAGCGTCGGCGGGCGCCGGGTCCGCGGGCGCGTCGGCGTCCTTGCGCAGCACGGTGGTGTTCATCGCTCGCTCCTTCGCTGCATCTGGAACTGGATCACGGTGATCACGAGGCAGATCAGGAAGAGCGCGAGGGACACCGCCGAGGCGTAGCCGAAGCGGCCCTGCGTGATGCCCTCACGGAAGATCAGCTGGGACAGGACGAGGGTGGACCGGCCCGGGCCGCCCTCGGTCATCACCTGCACCAGGTCGAAGACCTTGAAGCTGGAGACCGTGACCATGACGGTGACGAAGAAGGTCGTCGGCCGCAGCCCCGGCAGCGTGACGTGCCAGAACCGCTGCCAGGGGCCCGCCCCGTCCATCCGGGCCGCCTCGTACAGCTCGGCCGGGATCGTCTGGAGCCCGGCCAGGAACAGGACCATGTAGTAGCCCATGTCCCGCCACACGCTCGCCACGATCAGCGCGGGCATCGCCCAGTCCTGGTCGCTGGTCCAGCCCGGCGGGTTGTCGATGCCGAGGAAGGTGAGGAACTGGTTGACCGGGCCCGACTCGGGGCTCAGCAGCATGTTCCAGACCACCGCGACGGCGACGAGCGAGGTGATGTACGGGAAGAAGAACGCGGTCCGCAGCACGCGCACGCCGCGCAGCTTCTGGTTGAGCAGCACGGCGAGGCCGAGCGAGACCACGAGCGTGAGCGGGATGTGTCCGGCCGCGTAGTAGAAGGTGTTCTGCAGCGCGGCCCAGAAGTTGGAGTCGTTCCACAGCCGCTCGAAGTTGTCGAGGCCCACCCACTGCGGGGTGGAGTACGAGTCCCAGTCGGTGAAGGACATCGCGAGCGCGCCGATCACCGGGACGAGGGTGAGGGCGGCGAACCCCAGGAAGTTGGGGAGGATGAACGACCAGCCGAGCAGGGTGGTGCGGCGCCGCCGGCGCTTCGCGGCGGCCTGGTGGGCCGCGGAAGCGCCGGTGGACACGTGCTTCGTGGTGGGCGGGGAGACGACACTCACTGGACTTCGTCCTTCACGCGGCTGTCCATCTCCTTGATGCCCGCGTCGACCGACTTCTCCCCGCTCATGATCATCTCGTGCTCCTCCTTGAGGATCTGGTCGATGTCGGAGGACTTGTCGCTGACCGGCATCTCCAGCTTCACCGTGGAGGGCTGCATGGCCGTACGGGACAGCTCGTCGTTCGGCATGCCCTCGACGCCGAAGAAGGTGTCGAGGATCTTGTCGCTGGTGTAGGCGGGCGTGACGCCGATCTTCGCGACGGCGGCGGCGCCCTCGGGTCCCGAGGCCCAGGTGACGAACTTCTTGGCGGCGTCCGCGTTCTTGGCCTTCTTGTTGACGGCGAACGCGGTCGGCGAGCCGAAGGTGACGGTCTTGCCGTCGTTCTTGATCTGCGGCATCGGGGCCATGCCCCACTTGATGTCGTTCTTGCCCTGCTTCGCCTCGGCGAGCAGCGCGGCCGCCCACCAGGACCCCATCGGGACCATGGCGGCCTTGCCGGTGGTCAGCTGGGAGTCGTACGTGATCTGGTTGCTGGAGGCGGTGGAGAACGGCATGGTCGCCTTCGCCTTCTGCAGGCCGAGCGCCATCTCGTACTGGTCCTTGAAGAACGCGTAGTCGCCGCCGAGCTGGTCGCCGCCGGTCTGCGCCGAGGAGATCGCCTGGACGACGGAGCGCCAGACGTGCAGGTAGGTGCCGTAGACCTTGTCGGAGCCGGAGCCCTTGGTGAACCGCTTCGCCAGCTTCGCGTAGTCGTCCCAGGTCAGCTTGGACAGGTCCGTGTCGCCGACCATGTCCTTGTTGTAGAAGAGGACCCAGAAGTCGGAGCGGTAGGGCAGCGCGTAGTACTTGCCCTGGAGGTCGTAGTCGCTGAGCCCGGAGTACGAGGCCTTGTCCAGCTTGGCCGCCTCGTCGGTCAGCGGCAGGAGCTGGCCGCGGGTCGCGTAGCGGGAGTAGTCGGTGACGTTCTTCATCGTCAGGATGTCGGTGGTGTCACCGCCCGCCAGCATCGTGGTGATCTTGTCCGGGTAGCTGTCGGCGAGGATGTCGACCGGCTGGACGTCGATCGACGGGTTCTTCGCCTCGAAGCCGTCGATGAGGGCCTTGAACTCGGGCGTGGTCTTGTAGTTCCACAGCGCGATCTTGACGACGGTCTTGCCGTTCGACGACGAGGTGCTGTCCGTGCCGCTGGCGTCGCAGGCGGTGGCGGTGAGGGTCGCGGCGACGACCAGCGGCGCGATGCGGGCGAGGTTCTTCTTCAACTTCATGTCGGCGGCTCTCCTTTGAGCTCACGGATGGAGCGGTTGGGGACGGTGAACGGGTGCGGGTGGATCAGGCGCTGAGGCCGAGGGCCCAGCTCTCCGCGGTGATCTCGGCGTGCAGCGGGCGGCGGTCGACCCAGCGGGCGAGTTCGTCGAGGACGTGATCGGTCAGGCGGCCGATCTCGCTGCCCAGGGACCCGGCGATGTGCGGCGTGATCATCACGCGGGCGAGGCTGCGCAGCGGAGAGTCGGCGGGCAGCGGCTCGGGGTCGGTGACGTCGAGGATCGCGAAGAGCCGGCGGGCGGCGCACTCGGCGGCCAGCGCCTCGGAGTCGACGAGCGAGCCCCGGGCCGTGTTGATGACGGTCGCGAAGTCGGGGAGCCTGCGCAGCTGCTCGGCCCCGATGAGGTGGTGCGTCTCGGCCGTCTCGGGCGCGTGCACCGACAGGACGTGCACCCGCGGCAGCATGTCCTCCAGCGGTACGAGGGTGGCACCGGCCCGCGCCACCTCGTCCGGGTCCGCGTACGGGTCGGCGACCAGGACGGTGGTGCCGCGCAGCACCTTGAGCAGCTCGACGACCTGCCGCCCGATCCGCGAGAAGCCGACGACGCCCACGGTCCTGCGGAAGTTGGACAGGTCTCCGTAGCCGTTGACCGAGCCCCAGCCGCCGTACGCCCGCTGCTCGTCGGCGGCGAGGAACGGGGCCTTCTTCCCGGCGAAGATGATCGCCGCGAGGGTGTACTCGGCAACCGGTACGGCGTTGGCGTCGGCGGCACTGGTGACACGGATCCCGCGCCGCCACACCTCGTCCCCGACCAGGTCACGGACGCTGCCCGCGCCGTGCAGCACGGCCCGCAGGCGGGGTGCCGCGGCGAGCCGCTGCGGGGTGAGGGCGGGCGCCCCCCACGACGTGAGGAGGACGTCGGCGCGGGCGAGCCGTTCGCGCGCCGCCGCGCTGTCCAGGTCGTCGGTCCAGCAGGGCTCGTCCAGGGTCACGAGGTCGGCGAGGCGCCGCAGCCGGTCCGCGTCGAAGTGGGCTTCGAAGCTGGACCTGCTCATCACGACCAGAGCGCGGGCCTTGGTCTGCATGTGGTGCGGGCTCCTCTGCCTCCGGGCACCCGCTCAAACAGCAGGTGCCATCCGTGTTTCCGGCGAGTTCCAGCCAGAAGTCGCTGAGCAAGAGATAGTGGTCGCCCGCACAAAGTCACCAGAGCTCGACCACATACGAAACGATATGAACAGACTCGAACATCGCGCCGGGCCCCTGGCCCGTCGTCGAAACGGACGGAGGGACCCGCCGTGACAGGAGCCGACCAGCTGTTCGCGCTGCAACGCCGCGAACGCCTGATGGACCAGCTGCGCCTGCACGGCGCCGTTCGCGTCCGCGATCTCGCCGTCGATCTGTCGGTGAGCGAACTGACGATCCGCCGCGACATCGCGGCCCTCGCCGACCGCGGCCTGCTCACCCGGGTGCACGGCGGTGCGACGCTGCCCTCGCCCCTGGAGCACGAGCCGGTACGCCGGCGCCGCCTGGCGACCCCGGCGTTCACGATCGGGATGGTCGTCCCGTCCCTGGACTTCTACTGGCCGCACATCGTCAGTGGCGTCCGCAACGCGGCGGCGGCGCACGGCGTCAACGTCCAGCTGCGCGGATCCAGTTACGACCAGGCCGAGGACCGCAGGCAGATCGTCCGGCTGACCGAGTCGGGCCAGGTGCAGGGTCTGCTGCTCGCGCCGAATCTCGAAGGCCCCGGCATGCACGAGATGCTCGACTGGATCGGAAAACTGCCGGTCCCCGTCGTCTTCGTGGAGCGCCAGACGCCCGAGTGGACCCCGACCCCGCACCAGTTGGAGTGGGTGCGCAGCGACCACGCGACGGGGATGGAGATGGCGGTCCGCCACCTCCACACCCTCGGCCACCGCAACATCGGACTGGTGCTGTCCAAGGGCAGCCCCACCTCGGCGCACCTGGCGGTCGGCTGGCACCGCGCCTGCACCGGACTCGGCCTGTCCGACGCCTTCCTGATACGCGAGAGCGTCGCCCTCGACGTCCCGGGGCACCGCCGGATCATCGGCGACATCCTCGACGGCTGCCGCCGCTCCCGGATCACCGCGCTGATCGTGCACAGCGACCCGGACGCCCTCTCGATCGTCCAGTACCTCACCGAACAGGGCATCCGGGTCCCGGACGACATGGCGCTCGTCAGCTATGACGACGAGGTGGCACACCTCGCCGATCCCGCGATCACGGCCGTGCGGCCCCCCAAGGCGCTGGTGGGCCGCACGGCCGTCGAGATGATGCTGGCACGCCTTCTCGAAGGCAGCCGTCGGCCCGCTCAACGGGCCCTGATCCTCCCGGAGTTGATGATCCGCTCGTCGTCGCTCCCGGCGGCACCGCAGACCCTGCCGGCACCGGCGAGGGCGGCTACCGGACGGTGAGCTGCCCGTACGCCGCCTGCAGCCGGCCCGCGATCTGCTCGGCACCGACGGCGTCGAGCCCCTTCTGCCCGTCCACGGCGGCCCGCGCGGCGTCGAGGCTGTCGGCGAACAGCTCCCACGAGCCGTCGGTGTACTGCCCTCGCTCTGGCGCACCGACATCAGCGAGCGCTCGACGCACGACCGACGTGTCCACGTCACCGCTCACGCCGCCGGAGGCGGTCTGGAACGCGTCGACGACAAGCTTCCCGGACTTCAGCACGAACCGTGCCTCGTGCTTGCCGTCCGGCAGCCCGCGCAGCGCGTACGTGGCGAGCCGCTTGTCGGTGGCGGAGGTCCTGGCATCGCGCGCGACGAGCCGCCCGTCGACGTACACATCGACGACGGCGCTCCCGTCGTTGCCACCGATGAGATCGACACCCGTCCCACGGAACGGAACACTCACGAAGGCCCCGGCCGTCGTGCCGGTGGAGGTGGACCGATACCAGTCCATGGCATCGCCCAGCGACGCCTTACGGCTCCACGTCCCCCCATACGCCACGGACTTGTCCATGTTGTCGAGCTGCTCGGTGCCGTACGGCGCGTACCCGTCGACGGTCTCGACCTTCAGGTTGTCGAAGCCGACCTTGTGGAAGTCACTGCCGAGCTTGACGCGGCCCTGGCGCTCCGGGGTCGGATCGTCGTACGTGGAGACGGCCTTGCCGTCGACGAACGCGGTGACCCGCGCCCCCTTCGCCTCGACGGCGAGCCGGTAGCCGTCGGCGGCAGCGACCTTGCCCTGCGCGACGACCGTCCCGTACTCGTGGAACGTCCAGGCGCCGTCGGCCCCGATCCGCAGGTTGTAGGCGGCGTCACTGATCGCCATGCCCTTCTGCTGCCGCACCCCGAGCGCGGCGATCCCGCCACCGGCGTCCGGGAACGAGACATCGACGGAAGCCGTGTAGTTCTCCCAACGGAAGTCGCCCACCGTGGTGTTGGGGGTGTTCTTGTTCCAGGCGGCGGTGTCCCTCATCGACTGGTCCATGTACTGGTACAGCTTCCCGTCGCCACCCACCTCCCAGGCACCGGTCTGGTCGACCATGTAGCGGGGCTGGTTGCCGCGCGAGGCGAGATAGGGCTGCCGGGTCCTCCCGACCCGCACGTCGCCCTCCTCCTTGTACGCGAAGTCGTCGGCGTACAGATACCGGTCGCGGGTGTCGCCGCGCCCGCCGCTCCTGTCGGTGTCGAGGACGGTGCGCTCCCCGGAGGAGGGCAGCCGCCGGCCGGTGTCCTCGTCGGCGCTCGCGTCGAGGGTCGTGAGGGTCGTGATGGAGCGCGGCTTCACGGTGTACGTGTAGTAGCCGTCGCCGTCGGGCCGGAACCGGTCGACGAGATGCTTGAAGTTGGCGTCGTAGCGCTGCCCGGCATCGGCCGCGCGCGTCTCCCACGCCTCCATGGTGGGGTCGCTGCCGAGCGCGAGATTCTCGGCCTTGATCCGATACGTCTTCTCGCGGTCACTGTCGTTGACGACAACCGTCGAGAAGTCCTTCTTCGCCGGATCCGCGAGGGTCATGTAACTCGGGGCGCCGTTGGACCCGTCGACGTTCTCGGTCCCGCTGACCCCGCTGTGACTGGCTTCGGGAATGGTCCGCCAGATCCCCGCGGTGTTCGTCCCGTTCTCCCACCCGGTCTTCGCGAACTGGGTGAACTGCTGCATGACATAAATGGCGGCGTCGTAATGCAGATACCCCGACCAGGGATCGCGCGCACTCACCAGCTCCTTGTGGCTGTACTGAGCGCCTTCGTAGAAGGACCCGATAGCGGGCTGGAATATGTAATGCGTCCGCTTCGAGTTGGCGTACCCCTTCACCAGCCGGTTGGCGACGTCGAGGGCGCTCTGCACACCACCGATCCCGGTACTGGCCCCGCCCGGCCCCTCGTTGTTGTTCACGCGGTAGTCGGTGAACCCGAAGGACCCGGTCCCCTCGCTGTACCAGACCTCCTTGTCCTGCCCGTTCGGGGTGGAGCCGGTCGCGAGCTTCGTGTACGGCTGGTAGGTCGCACTGTCCGCGGCGCCGTCGAGCCGGTCGTCGGTGGTGTAGTGGTAGCCCACCGCGTCGACCATCCCGAAGAGTTCGGAATCCGTGAGCAGCGCGGGCCCGATCTTCTTCGACGTGTTCTCGTCGGAAGCCACGATCTTGATGGCGTGATAGGCCTTGGCGACTTTCTCCCGCTCGCCGGCCGGTATTCCGTACCGAGCGTCGTCGAAGTCCGTATCGCTCGCCACCGCCTTCTTGTACCACTTGATGAAGGAGACGTCCGGCGTCCCGGTCTCGTTCTTGTCCGGATTCACGTAATCGACCATGTACCCGTACTTCTGGTACACGTCGAGCAGGGTCTCCTTGTACCACCGGTACATGTCGTCGGTCCCGGTCCCCTTGTTCCACTCCTGCTGGACCCACTGGGGCATCTCCCAGCGCAGGATCGACACCTTGAGCCCCGGGTTGACGGTCCGGGCGTCGGCGGCGAGCTGGAAGCCGGGGGAACGCGAGGCGTCGGCGAGTTCGTCGCGGGTCCGCATGGTCGCCGGGTCGGCACCGGTCGAGGTGTTGGTGTCGGACCCCATCTCGACCTTGACGTGGTTGATCAGGGGGTGCGACCCGCCGAACATCGTCCGGATGAACTGCCAGTAGCGTTCCGGGTGTTCGGCCTTGTAGTCCATCAGGAGATTGCTCGTGCTGTTGCAGCTGAGCACGCCGAGGCCCTTGTACGTCAGCCCGTTGACGTTGTCGGCCCGCACATCGTGCCCGTCGACCACGACCTCGACGGTGTCGTCCGCGGCATGCCCGGGCGGCGCGGCGAGCAGCCCCGTCCCGAGCGTCACCGCGGCGGCAGCGGCGAGCGCGGCCCAGCGCTGCCTTCCCTGGGCGCGTGTCGTCCTCGACGCGCGCGTGTTCGTCTCTGAATGCATGGGACATGACACAACGCGCCCGTTCGCGTCCTCTACGGATCACCCGGACCCGAACGCACTCGTTCGTGGTCGAACACCGGGGGCTCGGCGGGCCGGCGGCGCATGCACGAAGTGCCGGCCGGGATCTCTCCCGGCCGGCACTCTCGGTAACCGCTCTGTGTCCGAGGGGGGACTTGAACCCCCACGCCCGATAAAGGGCACTAGCACCTCAAGCTAGCGCGTCTGCCATTCCGCCACCCGGACAAGGTGTCTGCCGCCTTCACGCGGTGTGACCCGCGGCGACGCGGATAACCATACCAAGGATCCGGGGCGTCTCTCACCTGCGTAAACGCGCCTCGCGCAGACACAGAAGCGCCGGTCGGGATCTCTCCCGACCGGCGCTCTCCGTTACCGCTCTGTGTCCGAGGGGGGACTTGAACCCCCACGCCCGATAAAGGGCACTAGCACCTCAAGCTAGCGCGTCTGCCATTCCGCCACCCGGACTAGGTGTACGCCGCCTTCGCGCGGGTGTTCCCCGCGGCGACACCACAAGAATACCAAGGTTTCGGAGTGTCCTTCACCTGCATATCCGCCCGTCGGGGACGGGTGTCCGCGGCGTCACCGTGAGTGACAGGACAGTGCTCGTCGCGCCACGCCGTCCCGCTCGACGAGGGCGCGGAAGACCGTCGCTTCGCAGGCCTTCGGCGTGCGGACCTGTCCACTCACTCCCTGTGTGCGCCATAACGGATTCTGTATACTGTCTGCACCAACTGCACGCGCATCCACGGCACTTGCTCGGAGGACACATGGCGCACCTGGACCCCGAACTGATCCTGGGCATGACGGATCAGGCACCGGACGGCATCATGATCATCGACAGTGCGGGGCTGATCCGGTACTGGAACCAGGGGGCCGAGCGGATCTTCGGCTTCAGTGCGGCGGAGGTGGACGGCCGCAGCCTGGACGTGATCATTCCCGAGAAGCACCGCAAGCGGCACTGGGACGGCTTCGAGGAGGCGATGGCGCGCGGCTCCAGCAAGTACGGCGACGCCGATCTGCTGAACGTGCCCGCGCTCGCCGCCGACGGGCGGCGCCTGTCGATCGAGTTCAGCGTGGTCCTGGTGAAGGGGCCCGACGGCAGCGCGTACTGCGGCGCCGTCGTACGGGACGTCACCGCGCGGCGCGAGCGCGAGCGCGAGTTGATGCGGCGGCGGGCCGAGGCGTCGAGCGTCTGACCCCGCCCAGGGCAACGGCCGTGACCCCGCGAGGGGCCACGGCCGCTTTCCTGTGCGCCCAGGTCAGGCGATGACCCCGGCCTCCTTCATGTGGCCGATGCTCTCCTCGTCGTAGCCCAGGTCGACGAGGACCGCGGAGCTGTGCTCACCGAGGAGCGGGGCGCCGGTGATCTCCGGCTTGAAGGAGGAGAACTTCACCGGGCTGCCGACGGTGAGGAAGGTGCCGCGGCCCTTCTGCTCGACCTCGACGACCGTTCCGGCGGCCCGCAGATCCTTGTCGTAGGCGATCTCCTTCATGCTCATCACGGGGGCGCAGGGCACCTCCCACTTGCGCAGGATGTCGACCGCCTCGTACTTCGTCTTGTCCGCGAGCCACTTCTCGATCTCCTCGAAGATCTCGAAGATGTGCGTCTGGCGGGCGCGCGCCGTGGCGTAGGCCGGGTCGTCGGCCCATTCGGGGTGGCCGATGGCCTCGGCGGTGCGCTTCCAGTTCTGCTCCTGGAGCGTGAAGTAGATGTAGGCGTTCGGGTCGTCCTGCCAGCCCTTGCACTTGAGGACCCAGCCGGGCTGGCCGCCGCCGCCCGCGTTGCCGCCGCGCGGGACGACGTCGGTGAACTCGCCGTTCGGGTACTGGGGGTACTCCTCCAGATGGCCCACCTTCTCCAGGCGCTGCTGGTCGCGCAGCTTGACGCGGCACAGGTTGAGGACGGCGTCCTGCATGGAGACGGAGACCTTCTGGCCCTTGCCGGTCTTGTTCCGGTCGATGATCGCGGTGAGGATGCCGATCGCCAGGTGCATACCGGTGTTGGAGTCGCCGAGGGCGGCGCCGGAGATGGTGGGCGGGCCGTCCCAGAAGCCGGTCGTGGACGCGGCGCCGCCCGCGCACTGGGCGACGTTCTCGTACGTCTTGAGGTCGTTCCAGGAGGACCACTCGTTGAAGCCCTTGACCGAGCCGAAGATGAGGCGCGGGTTGAGTTCCTGGATGCGTTCCCAGGAGAAGCCCATCCGGTCGAGGGCGCCGGGCGCAAAGTTCTCGACCATGACGTCGGCGCCGCGGATGAGCTTCTCCAGGACCTCCTTGCCCTCGGGGGTCTTGGTGTTGATGGCCAGGGAGCGCTTGTTGCTGTTGAGCATCGTGAAGTAGAGCGCGTCCAGGTCGGGGTCGTCGCGCAACTGGTTGCGGGTGACGTCGCCACCGGTGGTGCGCTCCACTTTGAGGACGTCGGCGCCGAACCAGGCGAGCATCTGGGTGCAGGCGGGGCCGGCCTGGACGCCGGTGAAGTCGATCACCTTGATACCGGCGAGCGGCAGTTCACTCATGTGCGGTTTCCTTATCGTGAACGAGCTTGAACGGGACGGGAGTTCATACGGCGGGTCACTTTCCGGCGGTGAAGTTGCCGGCGGTGATGCCCTTGGGGTTGAGGTGCGCGATGTGGCCGCTCTCCGTGCCGGCCGACGGGTCGATGACGCAGTCGATGAGGGCCGGGCCGCCGGCGGCGATGGCCTCGCTCAGGGCCGCGGTGACCTCGGCGGGGGTGGTGGCGCGGTAGCCCGTGCCGCCGAACGCCTCGATCATCCGGTCGTGCCGGGCGGCGCTCATGAGGGTCGTCGGGGCGGGGCCCTCGCCGATGACCTCGTCGCCTCGGTACACACCGCCGTTGTTCATGATCACGGTGATGACGGGCAGGTTGTAGCGGCAGATCGTCTCGATCTCCATGCCGCTGAAGCCGAAGGCGCTGTCGCCCTCGATGGCGACGACGGGCGCGCCGCCGCTCTCGACGGCGGCCGCGATCGCGTATCCCATGCCGATGCCCATGACGCCCCAGGTGCCGGAGTCGAGGCGGCGGCGCGGGTGGTGCATGTCGATGACGTTGCGCGCGATGTCGAGGGTGTTGGCGCCCTCGTTGACGATGTACGTGTCCGGGTGCTGGTGCACGACATCGCGTACGGCCTTGAGCGCGCCCATGAACTGCATCGGGTGCGGGTCGGCTTCGAGGCGCTTGGCCATCTTGGCGACGTTCTGCGCGGAGCGGGCGGCGAGTTCCTCGCGCCAGGCGGCGGGGCTGGCGATCTGGCCGGGCTTGGTGCGGTCGGCGAGCTGGTCGAGGACGGACTCGATGTCGCCGACGAGGGGCGCGGAGATCGGCTGGTTGCTGTCCATCTCCTTCGCCTCGATGTCGATCTGGATGAACTTGGCGTCGGGGTTCCAGCCGCGTTCGCCGTGGTTGAGCAGCCAGTTGAGGCGGGCGCCGACGAGCATGACGACGTCGGCCTTCTTCAGCGCCAGGGAGCGGGCGGTGGCGACGGACTGCGGGTGGTCGTCGGGCAGCAGGCCCTTGGCCATCGACATCGGTACGTACGGGATGCCGGTCGACTCGATGAACTGCCGGACCTTGTCGTCGGCCTGCGCGTAGGCGGCGCCCTTGCCGAGGACGACGAGGGGCCGCTCGGCGTTGGCGAGCAGGTCGATCGCGCGGTCCACGGCCTCGGGGGCGGGGAGCTGGCGCGGTGCCGGGTCGACGAGGCGGCTGAGCGTCCCGGCTCCGGCCTCCTTGTCCATGACGGCGCCGAGCACGGCGGCGGGGATGTCGAGGTAGACGCCGCCGGGGCGTCCGGAGACGGCGGTGCGCAGGGCGCGGGCGATGCCGCGGCCGATGTCCTCGACGCGGCTGACGCGGTAGGCGGCCTTCACGAAGGGCTGGGCGGCGGCGAGTTGGTCCATCTCCTCGTAGTCGCCCTGCTTGAGGTCGACGAGGTGGCGCTCGCTGGAGCCGGAGATCTGCACCATGGGGAAGCAGTTGGTGGTGGCGTTGGCGAGGGCGACCAGGCCGTTGAGGAAGCCGGGCGCGGAGACGGTCAGGGCGATGCCCGGCTTCTGGGTGAGGTAGCCGGCGATCGCGGCGGCGTGCCCCGCGTTGGACTCGTGGCGGAAGCCGATGTAGCGGATGCCCTCGGCCTGCGCGAGGCGGGCCAGGTCCGTGACGGGGATGCCGACCACCCCGTAGACGGTCTCGACGCCGTTCATCTTCAGCGCGTCGACGACCAGGTGGTAGCCGTCGGTGAGCTCGGCCGGCGCGTCCGTTGCCGCCGTGGTGTCAGCGGCGTTCTCAGCGGTCGAGGGAGCGGTCATGATCCGAGGCCTCCTTGGGCGGGTCCTTGCGGTGCGGCTGCCGCACGGCTGCTGTGCTGTGGCTCTGTTCTCACCTTCGACAGCCCGCGGCGCCGCGTCCAAGACCCAACGGCGACCAGCTGATAACCACCGTCTATCGAGGCCGGGACGACGGCTGTGACCTGCGGCGACGGGCTTGATAAGCGGTCGCTATCGGATGTTCGGAAGGAGGTATTGGACGCCCGGGAGCGGCCGCCGCACGCTCGCTCACAGACAGGCTCCGAGGACCGTCAGGAGGTGCGACCGTGGTCACGGACCCGGCCGAGCTGCTCGACCGTCAGGTACGGGAACGGCCGGACGCCCACGCCCTGATCGTGACCGGCGACCGGGTGCCGGTGACGTACCGGCGGCTCGCGGAGATGGCGGACCGGGTGGCGGGCACGCTCGCCGGGGCGGGGCTGCGACGCGGGGACGTCGTCGCGGTGCTCGCGCCGAACACCGTGGAGTTCGTCGTCGCGTTGCTCGGCGCGGGGCGGGCGGGCCTGGTCGTCGCCCCGCTGGACCCGGCGCTGAGCGAGGATGAACTCGCACTGAGAACGGGCGAGTTGGGGGCTCGGGCGCTGATCGCCCACGGCAGGCGGGCGAGCGCGGACTGGACGCTGTCGGTGGGGGCGGACCGAGCCGTGGACCTCGCCCCCGGCCCCGCGCCATCCCTGCTCGGCCGCGCCGCGCGGGACGATCTCACCGCGGACGACGCGCTCATCATGCTCACCGCGGGGTCGACACGACGGGCCCGCATGGTGCCGCTCACACGCGCCAACGTGGCCGCGTCCGTGCGGAACTTCCGCGCCGCCTACGCGCTGGGACCGCGTGACGCGACGGTGGCGGTGATGCCGTTCTCCCACGGGCACGGCCTGTTCGGCACGCTCCTGTCGTCCCTGGCGAGCGGCGGCCGCGTACTCCTGCCGGCAGGGGGCCGGTTCTCGGCGGCGACGTTCTGGGACGACCTGTGCGCGGCGCGCGCCACGTGGTTCACGGCGGTGCCGACCGTGCACGAGACGCTCCTCGAAGGCCTGGAGAGCCGGGAGTCGGAGCCGCGGTTGCCGCCGTTGCGGTTCGTCCGCAGTTGCAGCGCCCCGCTGAACGCCGCGACCCAGCGGGCCCTTGAACGCACCTTCGCCGCTCCGCTCCTCTCCGCGTACGGGGCGACGGAGTGCGCCCATCAGATCTCCAGCGAGCCGCTGCCGGAGCACGGCGCTCTCAAGCACGGCTCGGTCGGCCGGGCGACCGGCGTCGAGCTGCGCGTCGTCGACCAGGACGGCCGGGTCTGTCCGGCCGGGGTGCGCGGCGAGGTGTGGGTGCGCGGTCCTGCCGTGGCCCGCGGCCACCTCGCCGAAGGCCCCGCCTCCGCGCGGGGGTTCACCGGGGGCTGGCTGCGCACGGGCGACCTGGGCGCTCTGGACGAGGACGGCTATCTGACGCTGACCGGGCGCATCGAGAACCTCATCGTGCGCGGCGGCCGGAAGATCTCGCCCGAGTACGTGGAGGACGTGCTGGCCGGCTGCCCCTCCGTCGCCGAGGCGGTCGTCTTCGCCGTCGCCGACGCGGGGCGGGGGCAGCGGGTGGGTGCCGCCGTGGTGGTGCGCGGGGAGGAGTGCGCGGGGCCGGACGAGATCCTGCGCTACTGCCGCGACCGGCTCGCCGCGGTGGCGGTCCCGGACCACATCGTGGTGGTGCCCGCGCTGCCCCGCACCGCGCAGGGCGGCCTCGACCGGGTCGCCGTACGGGACGGGTACGGATGAAGGAGTCTCAGCGTGCCGGGGTACGCGGCTGGTCGAAGATCTCGTCGAGGTTGAGGGCGGTCGCCGCGCTGACGAAGGCGCGGGCCGCGACCGACCCGGGGGTGCCCGCGTGAATCGCCACCGAGACCTGCGCCCCTGCCGCCGGGGAGACGAGCGGCAGCGCCCTGGCCCGGCCGACGACCGGCATCGCGCGCAGCCACGTGTGCGGCACGATGCTGGCCCATTCGCCGCCGCCCACATGCGCGTACAGGGCGGCGATGGAGTCGGTCTCGACCTGCGGGGTCACCTCGAAGCCCTGGTCGGCGAAGACCTTGTCGACGATCTGCCGGATGCGCATGTCGGGGGTGAGCAGCGCCAGGGGGAGCTGTGCGGCGTCCGCCCAGGTGACGCTGCCGGTCTGCGACGCGATCTGGCCGTCGGGGACGAGCAGCATGTACCGCTCCTGGTAGAGCGGGACGACCTGGAGCCCTTCCTGGTCGCCGGGGTCGAAGTGGGCGATGGCCACGTCGAGTTCGAAGTCGCGCAGCTGGCGGTGGAGTTCCTTGGTGGACAGGCGCGAGCGGACCTGCACCTTGGCCAGCGGGTGCGCGGAGCAGAACGCGGCGACCGGCAGCGCCAGGGTGGTCGACGCGGTGGGGTCGGTGCCGAGGCGCAGGATGCCGGTGATGCCGGACTGGACGGCGGCGACCTCCGCCTTGAACGCCTCCTGCTCGGCGAGGATGCGCTTGGCCCATACGACGAGCCGCTCGCCCTCCGGGGTCAGGCCCTGGTAGTTGTGGCCCCGGTTGATGAGCGTGACGTTCAGCTCGCGCTCCAGCTTGGCGATCGCCGCCGACAGCGCGGGCTGGGAGACGTAGCAGGACTCGGCGGCGCGCGCGAAGTGCCGCTCGCGGGCGACCGCCACGAAGTACTCCAACTGCCGGAACAGCATCTACGTCTCCCCCACCACGGGCGAAGTGATCATGCGCGTCTCCGAAGACTGCCCCCGCCGGGCCCGGCTGACAAGGGGTGGGCCTACGGAGCGACGGTGCGCGCCAGGAGATCCGTCGCCGCGTGCACCGTGCGCAGGGTCGGGGCCTCGGCACCGGTGATGTCGGCCATCTCGACCACCGCCGTGACGATGGCGTCGAGCTCCAACTGCTTGCCCGCTTCCAGGTCCTGGAGCATGGACGTCTTGTGGTGTCCGACGCCCTCGGCGCCGCGCAGCCGCTTCTCGATGGAGATGTCCGGGGTGCTGCCGACGCGGGCCGCGATGTCGAGGATCTCCTCCATGACGCGGGCGACCATGGTCCGGGTGAGCGGGTGGCGGCAGATGTCGACCATGGTGGCCCGGGTGAGGGCGCTGATCGGGTTGAAGGCCGCGTTGCCCATGAGCTTGATCCAGATGTCGTCGCGCAGGTTCTCCTCGACCGGGCACTTGAGCCCGCCCGCGATCATCGCCTCGCTGAGCGCCGCACACCGCTCGGAGACACCTCCGCCGGGCTCGCCGACGGAGAACCGGGTGCCCTCCAAGTGCCGTATGACGCCCGGGGATTCGATGACGGTGGCCGGGTAGACGACGCAGCCGATGGCCCGCTCCGGGGCGAGTACCTTGCTGGTCGCGCCGCCCGGGTCGACGGCCTCGATCCTGCGGCCCTCGTACGGTCCGGTGAGCTTGTGGAAGTACCACCAGGGGATGCCGTTCTGCCCGGCGACCAGGGCCGTGTGCTCGCCGAGGAGCGGGGCGACGAGTGCGCCGCTGGAGGCGTAGGAGTGGGCCTTGAGGCCGAGGAACACGTAGTCCACGGGGCCGATCTCGTTCGGGTCGTCGGTGGCGTGCGGGTGGGCGGTGAAGTCGCCGCGCGCGCTGAGCACCCGTACGCCGTGCTGGCGGATCGCCTGCAAGTGCGGGCCGCGCGCGACGAGATGGACGTCCGCGCCGCCGCGGTGCAGCGCCGCTCCCACATAGGCGCCGATGGCGCCGGCTCCGAGGACTGCGATCTTCATGGTGGCTCCTCCAGGGATTCGAGGGTACGGAGTTTGGATACTGTATGCAGTTACTGGCCGAAGATGTGCCACCGCCCGCGCGCCGCACAGCACGCGGGCGGTGGCACACCGGGGAAGCGGTCAGCGCAGCAGGCGTACCGCCGCGATCACGAGCGGGTCGAGCCCGTGCGCTCCGTCGTCGACCACCGCGTAGAGCCGCTCGCGCATCCGCGGGTCCCAGAACCGTGTCACATGTCCGGCGATCGCCTCCGCGGCGGCCGGTGCGGGCAGGTGCCCGTGGTGCACGGCGATGTCGTTGGCCATCCGGCTCTCGGCCGGGATCGCGTGGGTCATCTCAGTCCCCCGCCGTCACGAGCGGAGCGGCGGCCTCGGCCCGGGCGCGGCCGACCTGGACGGCGGTCACCTTGTACTCCGGGCAGTTGGTCGCCCAGTCGGAGTTCTCCGTGGTCACCACGTTCGCCCCGGTGACGGGGTGGTGGAAGGTGGTGTAGACGACGCCGGGCGGCATCCGGTCGGAGATCTGCGCGTGCAGCGTCGTCGCGCCGACCCGGCTGGCGAGCGTGACGAGGTCGCCGTCGGCGATCCCGCGCTCCTCGGCGTCGTGCGGATGGAGTTCGAGGACGTCCTCGGCGTGCCAGGCGACGTTGCCGGTACGCCGGGTCTGCGCACCGACGTTGTACTGGCTCAGGATCCGGCCGGTGGTGAGGACCAGCGGGAACTTGCGCGTGCTGCGCTCCTTCGTCGGCACGTACGAGGTGACCACGAACTTGCCCTTGCCGCGCGTGAATGCGTCCACATGCATGGTCGGCGTGCCCTCGGGGGCCTCGTCGTCGCACGGCCACTGGACGCTGCCGAGCTTGTCGATGAGGTCGAAGGAGACGCCCGCGAACGTGGGCGTGACCTGGGCGATCTCGTCCATGATCTGCGACGGGTGGTCGTACGCCATCGGGTGGCCCATGGCGGTGGCGATGTCGCAGACGATCTGCCACTCGTGCCGGCCCGACTTGGGCGGCATCACGGAGCGGACGCGGTTGATGCGGCGCTCGGCGTTGGTGAACGTGCCGTCCTTCTCCAGGAAGGAGGCGCCGGGCAGGAAGACGTGGGCGAACTTGGCGGTCTCGTTGAGGAACAGGTCCTGGACGACGACGAGTTCCATCGCCTCCAGCGCCGCCGTGACGTGCTTGAGGTTCGGGTCGGACTGCGCGATGTCCTCGCCGTGCACGAACAGGCCGCGGAACGTGCCGTCGATCGCCGCGTCGAACATGTTGGGGATGCGCAGGCCCGGTTCGGCGAGGATCGTGCCGCCCCACAGGTTCTCGAAGACGCTGCGCACCGCGTCGTCGGAGACGTGCCGGTAGCCGGGCAGTTCGTGCGGGAAGGAGCCCATGTCGCAGGAGCCCTGCACGTTGTTCTGGCCGCGCAGCGGGTTGACGCCGACGCCGTCGCGACCGATGTTGCCGCAGGCCATCGCGAGGTTGGCCATCCCCATGACCATGGTCGAGCCCTGGCTGTGCTCGGTGACGCCGAGGCCGTAGTAGATCGCGCCGTTGGGGGCGCTCGCGTAGAGGCGGGCGGCGGCGCGCAGCTCGGCGGCCGGGACGCCGGTGATGTCCTCGACGGCCTCGGGGCTGTTCTCGTCGCGGGCCACGAACTCGGCCCAGTCCTCGTAGCCCTCGCAGCGCGCCGCGACGAACCCCTTGTCGACCAGGCCCTCGGTGACGACGACGTGCGCCATGGCGTTGACCACGGCCACGTTCGTGCTGGGCCGCAGCTGGAGGTGGTGCGCGGCCTCGATGTGCGGGGAGCGCACGAGGTCGATGCGGCGCGGGTCGACCACGATGAGCTCGGCGCCCTCCCGCAGCCGGCGCTTCATCCGGGAGGCGAACACCGGGTGCCCGTCGGTCGGGTTGGCGCCGATGACCATGATGACGTCGGCCTCGGCGACCGAGCGGAAGTCCTGGGTGCCGGCCGACTCGCCGAAGGTCTGCTTCAGCCCGTAGCCGGTGGGTGAGTGGCAGACGCGGGCGCAGGTGTCGACGTTGTTGTTGCCGAAGGCGGCGCGGACCATCTTCTGGACGACGTACACCTCTTCGTTGGTGCACCGCGAGGACGAGATCGCGCCGATCGCGCCGGTGCCGTACTGACTCTGGATCTCGCGCATGCGGCGGGCGACCGTGCCGATCGCCTCGTCCCACTCGACCTCGCGCCACGGTTCGGTGATGGACTCCCGCACCATCGGCTTGAGTTGACGGTCGGGGTGGGTGGCGTAGCCGAAGGCGAAGCGGCCCTTGACACAGGAGTGGCCCTCGTTGGCTCCGCCGTCCTTGTACGGGACCATGCGCACGAGTTCGTCGCCCCGCAGCTCGGCCTTGAAGCTGCATCCGACACCGCAGTACGCGCAGGTGGTGATGACCGACCGGGTGGGCATGCCGAGCTCGACCACCGAGCGCTCCTGGAGCGTCGAGGTGGGGCAGGCCTGGACGCAGGCGCCGCAGGAGACGCACTCGGAGTCGAGGAACGACTCGCCCGCGCCCGCCGACACCTTGGACTCGAAGCCGCGCCCCTCGATGGTCAGCGCGAACGTGCCCTGCACCTCGCCGCACGCCCGCACACACCGCGAGCAGGCGATGCACTTGGACGGGTCGAAGTCGAAGTAGGGGTTGGAGGTGTCCTTCTCGGCGTCGAGGTGGTTCTCACCCTCGTAGCCGTAGCGGACCTGGCGTACGCCGACGACGCCCGCCATGTCCTGCAACTCGCAGTCGCCGTTGGCCGG
Organism: Streptomyces sp. NPDC052225; assembly: GCF_040679615.1. Taxonomy (NCBI): domain Bacteria; kingdom Bacillati; phylum Actinomycetota; class Actinomycetes; order Kitasatosporales; family Streptomycetaceae; genus Streptomyces; species Streptomyces sp. NPDC052225. The sequence continues at coordinate 120,574 of NZ_JBFAVD010000005.1, forward strand.
GCAGGTCAGGCAGTCGAGCGGATGGTCGGAGAGGTACAGCTCCATGACGCCCTGGCGCAGCTTCTCCACCTTGGGCGTCTGGGTGCGCACGGCCATCCCGTCGGCGCACGGGGTGGTGCAGGAGGCGGGGGCGCCGCGCCGCCCGTCGATCTCCACCACGCACAGCCGGCACGAGCCGAAGGGCTCCAGGCTGTCGGTGGCGCAGAGCTTGGGGATGTCGATGCCCGCCTCGGCGGCGGCCCTCATCACCGAGGTGCCCTCGGGCACGGTCACCGGTATCCCGTCGACCTCGACCGAGACCGTGGCCTCGCCCGGCCGCTCGGGTGTGCCGAAATCGGGTTCCTTCAGGAGCGTCATGCCGTGCCCTCCGTCCGTGTGCCGGTCGTCTGTACGGGGTTCCGTACGGGGTGGATCTCCAGGAGGCGGCGGCCGCCGAGGAAGTCGTCGGGGAAGTAGGCGAGGGCGCTGCGCACCGGCATCGGCGTCAGACCGCCCATCGCGCACAGCGAGCCTTCGGTCATCAGGTCGCAGAGGTCCTCGAGCAGGGCGAGGTTCTCGTCGCGGTGCGTGCCGGCCACGATCTTGTCGATGACCTCGACGCCGCGTACGGAACCGACCCGGCAGGGGGTGCACTTGCCGCAGGACTCCTCGGCACAGAACTCCATCGCGAACCGGGCCTGCGCCGCCATGTCGACCGAGTCGTCGAAGACGACGACGCCACCGTGCCCGAGCATCGCCCCTGCCTCCGCGAACGCCTCGTAGTCCATCGGCAGGTCGAACTGTGTCTCGGGCAGATACGCGCCGAGCGGGCCGCCCACCTGCACCGCCCGGACCGGCCGGCCGCTCAGGGTGCCGCCGCCGTACTCCTCGATCAGTTCGCGCAGCGTGATGCCGAACGCGGTCTCGACGATGCCGCCGCGCCTGATGTTCCCGCCGAGCTGGAAGACCTGGGTGCCGCGCGAGCGGCCGACGCCGAGGTCCTGGTAGGCCTTCGCGCCGTCGGCGAGGACGACGGGGACGGTGGTCAGGGTCAGGACGTTGTTGACGACGGTCGGCTTGCCGAACAGGCCCTCGATCGCCGGGATCGGCGGTTTCGCCCGCACCATGCCGCGCTTGCCCTCCAGGCTCTCCAGCATGGAGGTCTCCTCGCCGCAGATGTACGCCCCGGCGCCGACGCGTACATGCAGGTCGAAGTCGAGCGCCGACCCGAGGATCCGCCGCCCCAGCCAGCCCTGTTCGCGCGCGACGTCGATCGCGGCGCGCATCGTGTCGATGGCGTCGGGATACTCGGAGCGGATGTAGACGTAGCCCTCTCGGGCTCCGACGGCGTGGGCGGCGATCGTCATGCCCTCGATGAGCAGGAACGGGTCGCCTTCCATGACCATGCGGTCGGCGAAAGTGCCGCTGTCGCCCTCATCCGCGTTGCAGCAGATGAACTTCAGGTCGTCCGTGCAGTCGAGGACCGTCTTCCACTTGATGCCGGCCGGGAAGCCGGCGCCGCCGCGTCCGCGAAGACCGGAGTCGGTGACCTCGGCGACCACGTCGGCGGGTGCGCGGTCGAGGGCGGCGCGCAGCCCGCGCAGGCCGCCGTGGGCGAGGTAGTCCTCCGGGGAGAGCGGGTCGGTCACGCCGACGCGGGCGAACGTGACCCTGTTCTGCCGTGCCAGCCAAGGGAGTTGGTTGACGAGGCCGAGACGCAGGGGATGGTCGGCGCCGTCGAGCATCCCAGCGGCGAGCAGTCCGGGGACGTCGTCCGCCGTCACGGGGCCGTAGCCGACCCGGCCCGCCTCGGTGACGACCTCGACGAGGGGTTCGAGCCAGAGCATGCCGCGCGAGCCGTTGCGTACGACGTGGAGGTCGACGTCGCCCTGCTCGGCAGCCTGTTGGAGGCGGGCGGCGACCTCGTCGGCGCCGACGGAGCGGGCCGCCGAGTCGCGGGGCACGTACACAAGGGTGGTGGTCTGTGACGTCAACTGTCACACCTCCCCGTCGAGGAGAGCGGCGAGGCGGCCGGTGGTGACGCGGCCGTGCAGCCGGCCGTTCACCTCGACCGACGGGCCGAGCGCACAGTTGCCGAGGCAGAAGACCTGCTCGACGGTGGTGGAGCCGTCCGCGCTGGTCTCGCCGAGTTCCTTGCCCGACTGCCGCAGATGGGCCAACAGCCGTTCGGCGCCCAGGGCTTGACAGGCTTCGGCGCGGCAGACGCGGACCGTGGTGCGGCCCGCGGGGGCGCTGCGGAAGTCGTGGTAGAAGGTCACGACTCCGTGGACGTCGGCCCGTGAGAGGTTGAACTCGTCGGCGAGGACCTGGATCGCCGCCTGCGGCACGTACCCCAACTCGGCCTGGACGGCGTGGAGTACGGGCAGCAGCGCGCCGCGCTCTCCCCGGTGCGCGGACGCGGCGGTTCTGACCACACGCTCGACCGCGTTCTCGGCCGCGCTCCCGGCCCTCGTATCCGTCCCGCTGGTCGTCATGATCGCTTCGCCTCCGTCATGCGGGTCCCCGGCGAGAGTTGCAGGAGACTGGACACTACTCCATACAGACTTCTGTATACACAAGCCCGGCGTAAAGAGCCCGACGCGAAGAGCCTGGCGGGAACCACGATCCGCCGTGCCGTCAACACCCTTGCGCCGGGCCGGTGTTCAGGACGTCACGAGCGGCGCGGCCGCCTCGGCGGGCGCCACCGCCCCGAACTCCGCGAGCCACGGCACCACGACGCCCCGCAGCACATCGGCCCCGCCGCCGCCCTCACCCAGCTGCGCCTCGGCCGGCACGAGCACCGGATCGGCGAGGACCGTGGACGTGGCGCTGCCGCGCGGCCCCGAACCTCCCGGCCGGGCCGGGACGTAGAGGCCGGAGGCGTGCGCCGGGACCACCCACAGGCCGAGCCCCTCCCCCGCGACGGCCGACCGCGCCGACCAGACATAGGTGTCGGCCTCCCCCGCCGCGACCACCTGATGCTTGCGTCCGCGCAGCGCCACCACCCCGCCGAACCGCTCGGCCGTGGCGCGCGGCGCTAGCAGCCGACCGCCCGTCGCCGCGTCCGGCGCCTCGTCCTCCGCGAGCGCGAGGCCGCACAGGTGCCGCCCGGCGGCGATCTCGCCGCGCAACCAGTCGCCGCCGTACGCCTCGACGGTCACGGCCGCCGCGTAGTGGGACCGGAGCACGGCGGCCGTCGCCGGGCAGACGCGAGCGGTGCGCTCGACGACCTCGGCGGCCTCCGTGAGCCCGAGTCCCGCACCGCCGCACTCCGGGCCGATGGTGAGGCCGAGGAGTCCGGTCCGGCCGAGCTCCGTCACGGCCGCGCGGGGGAACAGGCCCCGGGCGCCCGCCTGTTGGGCGGCCGGGGCGACGACATCGGTGAGGACCTGAGCGAGTGCGGTGCGGTACGACACGGGGTGCCCCCTCGTGAGCGAAGTCGGGTTCGCCGCCCTGCGGCCAATAATTGCATACAGTATTTCGCATCCATATGGGGCGCCAGAGGTGTGCCGCATCTTTTCGCCGTGCCACCCATCCAACCGGCTGTCTATTGCATACTAAAGTCAGTATCCCGAGAGCTGACACGCCGTCAGCACCCGGAGAGGGAGGGGTCGTTCATGTCCGACACACCCACCGTCACCACACCCGTACTCGCGCGCGGGGCTCTCGCCCCCGCAGGGCCGATCGCCCGGCCCGCTCCCCTGCGCCAGGCCGTCTACGACGCACTGATCGAGATGATCATCAACGGGACGCTCCACCCCGGACAGCACCTCGTCGAGGCCGAACTCGCCGAGCGGCTCGGGGTGAGCCGACAGCCGGTCCGGGAAGCACTGCAACGGCTCCAGGCGGCCGGCTGGGTCGATCTGCGGCCGGCCCAGGGCGCCTTCGTGCACGCGCCCACCGTGGAGGAGTGCGCCCAACTCCTCGGTGTGCGGGCGGTGTTGGAGACCTACTCCGCGCAGGGTGCCGCCCGGCACGCGACGCCGCACGACGTGGCGGCGCTGTGGGACCTCCAGGAGGCGGGCATCGCGGCGCTCGCGGCGGGTGACGCGCGCGCCATCGTGGAGGCCAACGCCGCGCTGCACTCCCACATCACGCTGCTGTCCCGCAACGCGGTGCTCGCCGAGCTCATCCCGCAGGTCGACCAGCGGGTGCGCTGGTACTACATGCCGATCGCCAAGCCGCGCGGCAAGGACGCGTGGAGCGAGCACGCGCTGATCATCGAGGCGATCGCGGCGGGCGACCCGGAGCGCGCCGAGGCCCTGATGCGCCGCCACACGCAGAGCACGACGGACTTCTACTGCAAGCAGATCGCCGCCGCGGCCGGCCTGAGCGGCTGACCACGGCGGCGCCCCGCTGCCCCGATGTCAGGACCGGGCCGTGACCTCCCTCAACCGCCCGGTCCGCACGTCGAAGACGAAGCCGCGGACGTCGTCGGTGTGCGGCAGGAACGGCGACGTCCGCACCTTGCGCAGGGACTGCCGCACGTCCTGGTCGACGTCGGTGAAGCCCTCGACCGCCCAGCCGGGACGCTGTCCGACCTCGCGCTCCAGCTCGTGCCGGAACTCCTCGGTCAGGGACTCCAGACCGCAGCCCGTGTGGTGGACGAGGACCACGCTGCGCGTTCCGAGGGCCCGCTGACTGATCGTCAGGGAGCGGATCGTGTCGTCGGTGACGACGCCGCCGGCGTTGCGGATGGTGTGGCAGTCGCCGAGCGACAGGCCGAGGGCCGCGTGCAGATCGATCCGGGCGTCCATGCAGGCGACGACGGCCACGCCGAGGACCGGGCGGGCGTCCGTGCCGGGGTCCTCGAAGCGTTCGGCGTACCGGGCGTTGGCCGCCAGGAGATGGTCGGTGACCGTGCCGCCCTCGCGCACGACGGGGCGTATCTGTGCTGTGGACATACCGGGCTCCCTCTGGGTGGACGAGCGGGACGGGACGGCTCCGCGGGGCGTACGGGCATCAGGGCATCAGCTGGTACGCCGGGAAGTTGCCGGGCAGGCGTTCGTCCTCGGGTCCCTGGGTGACGGCCCGCACCAGGAGCTCTCCGCCGACGAACGCGCCGCGCCAGGAGGCCCCGAACCCGCCGAACAGTTCGTCGCGGTCGCCGCGCGAACGGGCCTTCCCGTGGCCCACCTTGAACGCCCGGATCTGCGGGGCGAGGCGCGCGAACGTCGCCTCGTCGTCCGTCGACAGGGTCGCCACCAGCGCGCCGTTCGACGCGTTCATCGCGGCGAGCAGCTCCGCCTCCGTGTCCACAAGGACGACCGTGTCGACCGGCCCGAACGGCTCCGCGTGGTGCAGCGGCGACGACGCGGGCGGGCCGAGCAGCGTCACCGGATGCACATAGGCGCTCGTGTCCTGCCCCGGCAGGAACCGCTCCGGGTCGACCCGCCCGCGGTGCAGCGGCACCGCGCCCCGGCCGATCGCCTCGGTCACCTGGTCGGTCAGCTCCTTGGCCTTCGCCGCGTTGATCAGCGGCCCGAAGTCCAGCTCCGGATAAGGGTCTTCGGCCGACGCCACCGCCAGCGGATGCCCCACGCGCAACTCCCGCACGGCCGGCAGGTACGCGGACAGGAACGCGTCGAACGCGTCGCGCTGCACGACGAAGCGCGGGTAGGCGGTGCACCGCTGTTTGCCGTAGTCGAAGAGCTTCGGGATCGCCGCGGACAGCGTGTCCCAGTCGCTGAAGTCCCAGATGCCCCAGGTGTTGAGGCCCTCCTGCTCCAGGACGTGCCGCTTGCCGAGGTCGGCGACGGCCGTGGCGACGGCGGCCCCGGTGTCGCGTCCGCCCACGAACGACACGCAACCGATCTCCGGCGCCCGCACCAGCGCCTGCGACAGCTCCCGGCCGCTGCCGCTCACCAGCGTGAGCGGCACACCCTCCCGCGCGGCCAGCGCACACGCGAGCGTCAGACACGAGACACCGCCGTCCGTGGGGGCCTTGGCGATGACGGCGTTGCCCGCGAGGGCCTGCACCAGCATCGCGTGCACAAGCACGCTCATCGGGTAGTTCCAGCTCGCGATGTTGGAGACCGGGCCGGGCAGCGGCGTACGGTCCGCGAGCATCCCGTCGATCCCGTCGACATACCAGCGCACACCGTCGATCGCCCGGTCCACGTCCGCCTGCGCGAGCCGCCACGGCTTGCCGATCTCCCAGACGAGGAGCAGTGCGAGCAGCTCACGGTGCTCGGCGAGCGCGTCGAGTGTCGCGGCCACGCGGGCGCGCCGCTCCGCGAGCGGGATGTGCCGCCAGGCGCGGTGCTGGTCGAGGGATGCGCGTACGGCCTGCTGCGCGGTGTCCCCGTCGAGCCGCGGCGGGCCCGCAACAGGGCTGCCGTCGACGGGAGTTGCGGCCGGCAGGACCCGACCGTCCGCCTGCCACGTTCCGTTCCACAGGTTCAGGACGCGGTCGTCGCGGAACGCCTCGGGGGCGACGGCCAGACAGCGCCGCCAGGCATCGGCCCAAGAAGTCCCCGCCTTGAGGGTGGCGGGAGGCGTGCCGGGGGTGAAAGTGGGTGCCATGGATGTCTCCGCTCTCGGTGCACAGTCGAGATGAGGGGCCGGGCGGGCCCTCCTGGAACGGGCGGTGCAGGGCGGGCGGTGGAGCGGACAGGTCGACGGGCTCGTAGCCCCGACAGTCACGGGCATCCCAAAAATGCTGCACGCCCCTGGACACTCGCCCACCACGTGAGGGATAACACTCTTCATACAGTATTCGTCGACTGTATGCAATATCCCGGCCACTGCTGACCCCTGACATCGGAAGGGTGCGCGCAGCAGTGCAGCACTGTGAGGGATGAGCCTGAATGACCTTGAACCACAGCACGGCAGATGACGCGTCGGAGCCGCTCGGCGCGCCGCCCCTCCCCTACCGCGAAGTCACCGACGCCCGGGGCCGCGTCTACCGGGTCGGTGAGACCGACCGCGACATCCTCGGCCACTCCCGCCAGTTGATGGTCTATCTGCCCTGGCTCGCGATGATGGCCATCAGCGTCTTCGAGTACGCGTACGGCTCGGCCGAGGACACCCTGTCCGAGGCCCACCACTGGACGCAGTCCAACACGTTCTGGATCCTCAGCGTCTGGATCTTCTTCCAGGCCGGCATCTCCTTCCCCGCCGGATGGCTGCGCGAGAAGGGCATCCTGACCGCGCGCCGGGCCATGTTCACCGGTTCGGCGATGTGCCTGCTCGGGTTCCTCGCCCTGTCGCACATCAGCAACGTCGCGCTCGCGATCGTCGGCTTCGGCGTCGTCGGCGGCATCGGCTCGGGCCTGATCTACTCGACCTGCGTCAACATGGTCGGCAAGTGGTTCCCCGAGCGCAAGGGCGGCAAGACGGGCTTCGTCAACGGCGGCTTCGCCTACGGCGCCCTGCCCTTCATCTTCATCTTCAACTACGCCTTCGACACCGGGAATTACCACCGGGTGCTCGACCTCATCGGCGCCTACGTGATGGTCGTCGTTTTCGTCTGCGCCGTCTTCTTCAAGGACCCGCCGAAGAACTGGTGGCCCGCGCACGTCGACCCGCTGACGCACAGCGGCGGCGAGAAGACCTCCGCGAGCCTCACCAAGAACCCGCCCGCGGTACGGCAGTACACCCCGATGGAGGCGATCAGGACGGGGATGCTGCCCCTGATGTGGATCGCGCTCGTGATCAGCGCCGGTGTCTCCATCTTCGGCATCTCCTTCCAGGTCGACTACGCGAAGGAGGTCGGCTTCGGGCCGCTCGTCGCCGCCTCGTCCATGGGCGTGATGGCGGTCATCAACGGCATCGGCCGCGGCGTCGTGGGCTGGGCCTCCGACAAGTGGGGGCGCAAGCCGATCCTGGTCGGGGTCATCCTGGTCCTCGGGCTCGCGCAGTTCGGCGTGATCTGGGCCGGCGACATGAAGAGCGAAGGGCTGTTCCTGGTCTTCGCGTTCCTCTCCGGATTCGGCGGCGGCGCCTTCTATCCGCTGTTCGCCGCGCTCACGCCCGACTACTTCGGCGAGAACTACAACGCCTCCAACTACGGCCTGGTGTACAGCGGAAAGCTCATCAGCGGCCTGTTCGGCGGCGGCCTCGGCTCCATGGTGGTCGCCTCGTGGGGCTACAACGGCGCGTACGCGCTGGCCGGCGGTACGTCGATGATCGCCGCGGTGATCGCGATGACGCTGCGGCAGCCCGGGCGGCCCCGGGCCGGGAAGGGAGCGGCGGCGGTGGCGCAGCCGCAGCACGCGACCTGACCTTCCATGAACCCTGTGGCCCTCTCCCGTGTCCGCGCCGGGAGAGGGCCACAGGCCTACGCGCCCACGGCCCCTACGTGGCTCGCTGGTGGTACGACGTCCGCGTGTGCTCCGTGTGGGCCCGCATCACCTCGGCGGCGCGCTGCCCGTCGCCGTCCGCCATCGCGGCGATCAACTCCCGGTGTTCCGCCCATGATTGACGGCCGCGCTGACGGGCGATGGGCGCGTAGTACCAGCGGACCCGCCGGTCGACCCGGGCAGCGAGTTCCGCAAGCGCCGCGTTGCCCGCGAGTTCCATGACCGTGCCGTGCAGCCGGGCGTTGAGCACGACCGCGGCCTCCACGTCGTCGGCGGCGACCGCACGCTCCCCCTGGGCGCACAGCTCCTCCAGCGCGTGCAGGGCCGCGGCGTCCACCCGGGCGGTGGCGAGGCGGACGGCTTCGGTCTCCAACAGCGTCCGGACGCTGAGGAGTTGGTCGGCCTCCTCTTCGGTCGGCTCGTGCACGAACGCGCCCTGGGCGGGCCGCAGATCCACCCAGCCCTCGGTGCTCAGCCGTTGCAGCGCCTCGCGCACGGGCTGGCGCGAGACCCCCAGTTCACCGGCGAGCTCCGTCTCGACGAGGTGCGCGCCCGGCGGCAGGGTCCGCGTGATGATCAGGTCGAGCAGCGTCTCGTAGACCCGCTGGCGCAGGGGGCCCGGTCGCTCCAGCCTCGGCACCGATCCCTGCGGCAGACCGGTGAGCGGCAGTCCTGTGATCGGCGACATCGCGCCCCTTTCCGGAAGCTGACGTGTACACCCTGCGTAACACAACTCGCGCGGGTTCCCCGGGAGTTGACGCATCCCTTGCCGCCAACGATCCCATCCTGTACACAATATTCCGTCGACACAGTGCAGGACACTTCAAGCCAGACGTCCACGTCAGTCAGGGGGCGCGTCATGGGACGAGTCACACAGCGGCGCCCGGTCCTGCGGATCCGGGCCGGCGCCGTCTCCACCCGCCCCGACACACTGGTGGCGGAGGAGCCGTTGGAGATCCGGCTGAACGGCAAGCCGCTCGCGATCACCATGCGCACCCCCGGCGACGACTTCGCGCTCGCCGCCGGATTCCTGGTCAGCGAGGGTGTGCTGGCGAGCGCCGCCGACCTGCAGAACATCGTGTACTGCGCGGGCGCCACCCAGGACGGCTCCAACACCTACAACGTCGTCGACGTACGCACCAGCCCTGACGTTGTAATGCCTGACATCACTCTTGAGCGCAATGTCTATACGACCTCCTCGTGCGGCCTGTGCGGCAAAGCGAGCCTCGACGCCGTACGCACCCAGGCACGCTTCCCCATCGACGACACTCCCCCGGTCCGGCTCGAACCCGCACTCCTGGCAGCCCTCCCCGACCGACTACGGGCTGCCCAGCAGGTCTTCGACCGGACCGGGGGCCTGCACGCCGCCGCCCTCTTCACCCCCGACGGCGAACTCCTCGACGTACGCGAAGACGTGGGCCGCCACAACGCCGTCGACAAACTCGTCGGACGAGCCCTGCAGAACGGCGACCTGCCCCTGTCGCGGTCGGTCCTGCTCGTGTCGGGGCGGGCCTCGTTCGAGCTGGCGCAGAAGGCTGTGATGGCCGGCATTCCGGTGCTCGCGGCCGTGTCGGCACCGTCGTCGCTGGCGGTCGACCTCGCCGCGGAGACGGGCCTGACCCTCGTCGGATTCCTGCGCGGCACCTCCATGAACGTGTACGCGGGCGAGCACCGCATCGCCCAGCGGGCCGTGGCCCGGCAGGGCTGAGCGGACCGCCCCGCGGCACGGCGGCGGGGCCCGGAACCGGCGGGGAGCGCCCCCTGCGCCGGAAGGGCCCCGCCGCAGCCGCACCGCACGTACGGGAGGCGGCGGCGCCCTCATGCGCCGCCGCCTCCCCATTCCTTTGCCTACAGGGCCTGTTGCAGCCTCTCCAGGACCAGTCGCGCGGTCTCCGTCGGGGTCGCGCCGACCCGCACACCGACCCTCTCCAGAGCCTCCTTCTTGGCCTGCGCCGTGCCGGACGAGCCGGAGACGATGGCTCCCGCGTGGCCCATGGTCTTGCCCTCGGGCGCGGTGAAACCGGCGATGTACCCGACGACAGGCTTGGTGACGTGTTCGGCGATGTACGCCGCTGCACGCTCCTCCGCGTCGCCGCCGATCTCCCCGATGAGCACGATCAGTTCGGTCTCGGGGTCGTTCTCGAACGCGGTCAGGCAGTCGATGTGCGTGGTGCCGACGACGGGGTCGCCGCCGATGCCCACACACGTGGTGAAGCCGATGTCCCGTAGCTCGTACATGAGTTGGTAGGTGAGGGTGCCGGACTTGGAGACGAGTCCGATACGGCCCGGCTTGGTGATGTCGGCGGGGATGATGCCCGCGTTGGACTCCCCGGGGCTGATCAGGCCGGGGCAGTTGGGGCCGACGACGCGCGTGCCGCGCTGCTTCGCGTACGCGACGAAGTGCACGGAGTCGTGGACCGGGATGCCTTCCGTGATGACGACCGCGAGGGGCATGCCCGCGTCGACCGCTTCGACGACGGCGGCCCGGGCGAAGGCGGGGGGCACGAAGACGACGCTGACGTCGGCGCCGGTGGCCGCCATGCCGTCCGCGACGCTGCCGAACACCGGGACGGCGCGGTCGTCGAAGTCGACGACGCTGCCTGCCTTACGGGGGTTCACACCGCCGACGACGTTCGTGCCGGCGGCGATCATCCGCCGGGTGTGCTTCATGCCCTCGGCACCGGTCATGCCCTGGACGAGGACCTTGCTCTCCTTGGTGAGATAGATGGCCATGTCCGGTCTCCTTAGGCGGGGTCGAGTGCGAGGTCGGCGGCCTGGCGCGCGGCGCCGTCCATGGTCGTGGCCTGGCGGACCAGCGGGTGGGCGCGGTCGTCGAGGATGGCGCGGCCGCGCACGGCGTTGTTCCCGTCGAGCCGGACCACGAGCGGTTTCGTCAACTGCACGGATTCCAGGGCCTGCACGATGCCGTCGGCCACCGCGTCGCAGGCGGTGATGCCGCCGAAGACGTTGACGAAGACGGACCGCACGGCCGGGTCGGAGAGGATGACGTCGAGGCCGTCGGCCATGATCTGGGCGGAGGCGCCGCCGCCGATGTCGAGGAAGTTGGCGGGCCGTGCGCCGCAGCCGGCGACGACGTCGAGGGTGGACATGACGAGTCCGGCGCCGTTGCCGATGACACCGACCTCGCCGTCGAGCTTCACGTAGTTGAGGCCCTTGGCGGCGGCGCGCGCCTCCAGCGGGTCGTCGTGCGCGGCCTCCTGCGCGCCCCAACGCTGTTGCCGGAAGCGGGCGTTGTCGTCGAGCGTGACCTTGCCGTCGAGGGCGAGGATGTCGCCCTGCGCGGTACGCACGAGGGGGTTCACCTCGACCAGGACCGCGTCCTCCCGGGTGAGGACGGACCACAGCCGTACGAGGACGTCGACGCTCTGCGGCGGCAGGCCCGCCGCTTGTGCGATCCGGGCCGCCGTGGCGGTGGTGACGCCCTCGGCCGGGTCGATCGGGATCCGGGCGACGGCCTCGGGGCGCGTCGCGGCGACCTCCTCGATGTCCATGCCGCCCTCCGCCGAGGCGATGGCGAGGAAGGTCCCGGCCGCCCGGTCGAGGACGTAGGAGACGTAGAACTCGCTCTCGATGTCGACGGGTTGGGCCAGCATGACCTTCCGTACGGTGTGGCCCTTGATGTCCATGCCGAGGATCTGTCGCGCGGTGAGCTCCGCGGCGGCCGGGTCCGCGGCGAGCTTGACGCCGCCCGCCTTGCCCCGCCCTCCGGTCTTCACCTGTGCCTTGACCACGGCCCGGCCGCCCAGCCTGCGCGCGATCGCACGGGCTTCCTTCGGCGAGCCGGTGACCTCGGCGCGCGGCACGACGATGCCGTGCTCCGCGAAGAGATCCCTTGCCTGGTGTTCGTAGAGATCCAACTCAACTCCCGTGAGGAAAGTGCCGCACGCCCCCTGGACACCACCATCAGATGCGGGATACCAAGTTCATACAGTATTCGACCACTGTATGCAATGTACGAACGGCCGACCGGCGGACCCGTGCGGAACGCAACGCATAGGCGTGGAGGGAACATGACCAAGGCTCTCGAAGGCATACGCGTGCTCGACATGACCCATGTCCAGTCGGGCCCGTCCGCCACCCAGCTCCTGGCGTGGCTGGGCGCGGACGTCGTCAAACTCGAAGCACCCAGCGGCGACATCACCCGCAAGCAGCTGCGGGACATCCCCGACGTCGACTCCCTCTACTTCACGATGCTCAACTGCAACAAGCGCTCCATCACCCTCAACACGAAGACCGAGCGCGGCAAGGAACTGCTGACCGAACTCATCCGCCGCTCCGACGTCATGGTGGAGAACTTCGGCCCCGGCGCCGTCGACCGCATGGGCTTCACCTGGGACCGCATCCAGGAGATCAACCCCCGCATCATCTACGCCTCCATCAAGGGCTTCGGCGACGGCCCGTACACCAACTTCAAAGCCTATGAAGTCGTCGCCCAGGCCATGGGCGGCTCCATGGCCACGACCGGCTTCGAGGACGGCCCTCCGCTGGCCACCGGCGCCCAGATCGGCGACTCCGGCACCGGTATCCACACCGTCGCCGGCATCCTCGCCGCGCTCTTCCAGCGCGAGAACACCGGCCGCGGCCAGCGCGTCAACGTCGCCATGCAGCACGCCGTGCTCAACCTGTGCCGGGTCAAGCTGCGCGACCAACAGCGGCTGGCGCACGGCCCGTTGGCGGAGTATCCGAACGAGGACTTCGGGGACGAGGTGCCGCGCTCGGGCAACGCCTCAGGCGGCGGCCAGCCCGGCTGGGCGGTGAAGTGCGCACCCGGCGGACCCAACGACTACGTCTACGTCATCGTCCAGCCCGTCGGCTGGAAGCCCCTGACCGAACTCATCGGACGCCCGGAGCTGGCCGACGACCCCGAGTGGGCCACCCCTGAAGCCCGCCTGCCGCAGCTCACCAAGATGTTCCAGCTCATCGAGGAATGGTCCTCGTCCCTGCCCAAGTGGGACGTCCTGGAGAAGCTCAACGCCCACAACATCCCCTGCGGCCCGATCCTCTCCACCAAGGAGATCATCGAGGACGCCTCCCTGGTCGCCAACGACATGATCGTCGAGGTGCCCCACCCGGAGCGCGGCACCTTCACGACCGTGGGCTCCCCGCTCAAACTCTCCGACTCCCCCGTCGACGTCACCAGCTCACCGCTGCTCGGCGAGCACAACGAAGAGATCTTCGTCGGTGAACTCGGTCTCGGCGACGAGGAGTTGCACCTGCTCAAGTCGAACGGAGTGATCTGATTGATGGCCGAGGACCGGACGCTCACGGTGCGCGCGCTGCTCGACACCGTACGGGCCGAGGGACGCACGGCGCTCACCGCACCCGAGGGCAAGGTGATCGCCGACGCGTACGGGATCGCCGTACCCGGTGAGGAGTTGGCGACCGACGTCGAGGAGGCAGTGGCGGCAGCGGCGCGCTTCGGCAAGCCCGTCGTACTGAAGATCGTCTCGCCCGACATCCTGCACAAGACCGACGCCGGCGGCGTGATCGTGGGCGTGGAGGGAGCGGCCGACGTCCGCGCCGCCTTCCACCGGATCATGGAGAACGCGCGGGCGTACGCGCCGCAGGCCCGCATCGAGGGCATCCAGGTGCAGGAGTTGCTGCCCACGGGCGGCAGCGCGCAGGAAGTGATCGTCGGAGCCGTCACCGACCCGACGTTCGGCAAGGTCGTCGCCTTCGGCCTGGGCGGTGTCCTTGTGGAGGTGCTCAAGGACGTCACCTTCCGGCTCGCGCCGCTGGACACCGGCGACGCGCTCGACATGCTCGACTCGATCCGGGCCGCCGAGGTGCTGCGCGGGGTGCGCGGGGCGCAGGGCGTCGACCGGGCGGCGCTGGCCGATCAGCTCCGCCGGGTCTCCCAACTGGTGACGGATTTCCCGGAGATCGCGGAGGTCGACCTCAACCCGGTCATCGCGACACCCGAGGGCGCGGTCGCCGCCGACATCCGCGTCATTCTCGCCGAGGGAGTGCCGAAGGCGCGGCGCACGTACACCCGTGAGGAGATCCTGGGCACGATGCGGAGGCTGATGGAGCCGCGCTCGGTGGCGGTGATCGGCGCCTCCAACGAGCAGGGCAAGATCGGCAATTCGGTGATGCGCAACCTCGTGGACGGCGGCTTCTCCGGGGAGATTCATCCGGTGAACCCCAAGGCCGATGACATTCTGGGCCGCAAGGCGTACAAGAGTGTCACGGACGTGCCGGGTGAGGTGGATGTGGCGGTCTTCGCGATACCCGCCAAGTTCGTGGCGGGGGCCCTGGAAGAGGTGGGCCGCAAGGGCATTCCGAACGCGGTGCTGATCCCCTCCGGCTTCGCCGAGACCGGCGAAGTCGCCCTCCAGGACGAGATCGTGGCGATCGCGGAGCGGCACGGGGTACGGCTGCTCGGGCCGAACATCTACGGCTACTACTCGACGTGGCAGGACCTGTGCGCCACGTTCTGCACGCCGTACGACGTGAAGGGCGGCGTCGCGCTGACCTCGCAGTCGGGCGGCATCGGCATGGCGATCCTCGGCTTCGCGCGGACCACGAAGACGGGCGTCTCGGCGATCGTGGGCCTGGGCAACAAGTCGGACCTGGACGAGGACGACCTGCTCACCTGGTTCGGCGAGGACCCCCACACCCAGTGCATCGCCATGCACCTGGAGGACCTCAAGGACGGACGCGCCTTCGTGGCGGCCGCGCGGGAGACCGTGCCGAAGAAGCCCGTCGTCGTCCTCAAAGCGGGGCGCACGGCCGCGGGCGCGAAGGCCGCCGGGTCGCACACGGGCGCCCTCGCGGGCGACGACGCCGTGTACGACGACATCCTGCGGCAGGCCGGTGTGATCCGGGCCCCCGGCCTGAACGACATGCTGGAGTACGCGCGGGCGCTGCCCGTGCTGCCGACGCCGCAGGGCGACAACGTCGTGATCATCACGGGTGCGGGCGGCTCCGGGGTGCTGCTCTCGGACGCCGTGACGGACAACGGGCTCCGGCTGATGGAGATCCCGGCCGACTTGGACGCCGCCTTCCGCCGGTTCATCCCGCCCTTCGGGGCCGCGGGCAACCCCGTCGACATCACGGGCGGCGAGCCCCCGTCGACGTACGAGGCGACGATCCGGCTCGGCCTGGAGGATCCGCGCATCCACGCGCTCGTGCTCGGCTACTGGCACACCATCGTCACCCCTCCCATGGTCTTCGCGGAGGTAACGGCCCGCGTCGTCGAGGAGTTCCGGCAGCGCGGGATCGAGAAGCCCGTGGTCGCCTCGCTGGCCGGGGACGTCGAGGTCGAGGAGGCGTGCCAGTACCTCTTCGAGCGCGGGGTGGTCGCGTACCCGTACACGACCGAGAAGCCCGTCGCGGTGCTCGGGGCCAAGTACCGGTGGGCCCGGGCCGCCGGGCTGTTGGGGGGCCGGTCGATGAGGTGACCGCAGGCGGGTCCGGTCGGCGGTGCGCGTCGGCCGGACCCAGGTCCCGTGCGCACACGAAAGCAATTTGGACAGGGGGCGCTGCCCAGATCTTTCGACGCAAGGGGTTCGACCGTCATGACAACGACTGATCTACCGACTTCCGTCTCCTATCAGGAGGTGACGGACGCCAACGGCCGGGTGTTCCGCGTCGGCGAGTCCGACATCGACATCATGGGGCGCAAGCGCAAGTGGATGGTGATCCTGCCCTGGGTGGGCATGATGGGGATCTCGTCCGCCGAGTACGCGTTCGCGTCCGCCGAGGACACCCTGCACACCGCGCACCACTGGGACAGCGGCCACATCTACTGGATGATGACGGTCTGGGTGTTCTTCCAGGCCGCGGTGGCCTTCCCCGCGGGAAAGCTGCGGGAGAGCGGCAAGTTGCCGGCCCGCTGGGCGATGAT
Source organism: Streptomyces sp. NPDC052225 (assembly GCF_040679615.1). Classification (NCBI taxonomy): domain Bacteria; kingdom Bacillati; phylum Actinomycetota; class Actinomycetes; order Kitasatosporales; family Streptomycetaceae; genus Streptomyces; species Streptomyces sp. NPDC052225. Next base: position 136,726 of record NZ_JBFAVD010000005.1, read on the forward strand.
GCTCGGCGCCACGGGAACCCTGCTCGGCTACCTGTCGCTGGCCTTCGCGCCGCACGTCGTCTTCGCCTACATCGGGTTCAGCGTGTTCAGCGGCATGGGCGCGGGCGCGGTGTACGCCACCTGCGTCAACATGGTGGGCAAGTGGTATCCGGAGCGCAGGGGCGGCAAGACGGGCTTCGTGAACGGCGGCTTCGCCTACGGCTCGGTGCCGTTCGTCTTCCTGTTCACCGGCTACATGGACCTGACCAACTTCCGCTGGGTGCTGGTCTCTGTCGGTGTGCTGCTGGCCACGATGGTGGCGGTCGCCGGTTCCTTCTTCAAGGACCCGCCGAAGAACTGGTGGCCCTCGAACGTCGACCCGCTGAACCCGCCGGAGGACCCGCGCGCGCGGCGCTCGCTGGAGAAGAACCCGCCGGCCGTGAAGCAGTACACCCCCAAGGAGGCGTGGAAGACCGGTCGTGTGGCACTGATGTGGTGCTGCCTCGCGTGCACGTCCGGAGTGAACATCTTCGGCATCGCCTTCCAGGTCGACATCGGCAAGGAAGCGGGCTTCGCGGGCGGGATCGTGGCGACCGCGATGTCGCTCAAGGCGATCGTCAACGGCACCGGACGCGGGGTCATCGGCTGGCTGTCCGACCGGTACGGGCGCAAGCAGTGTCTGCTGGCCGTGTGCGTCATCCTGGGTCTCGCCCAGTTCGGCATCATCTGGTCGGCCGAGGCGCAGCTCCTGCCGATGTTCCTGATCTTCTCCGCGATCTCCGGGTTCGGTGGCGGCGCCATCTTCCCGATGTTCGCGGCGCTGACGGCGGACTACTTCGGCGAGAACAACAATGCGAGCAACTACGGCATGGTCTACAGCTCGAAGCTGGTCTCCGGGCTCGGTGCCGGCATGGGGTCCATGGTCGTCGGCGTCTGGGGACACTCGGGAGCCTTCATCCTGGCCGGGTGCATCTCGCTCTTCGCCGGGTTCCTCGCGCTCTTCCTGACGCCGCCCGGCAGGCCCAAGTCGCCCAAGCGTGACATCAGGCCCAACCCGCAACCTCTCGGGGAGGAGATGGCCTGACGACTCGGTACGCACCACAGTGAGAGGGGCCCGGCCGACCGGCCGGGCCCCTCTCACGCGCGCGAGTGCGTGCTACTTGCGCAGTGCCGCCATGTTGCCGTAACCGATCTTGGCGTACTTCAGGGACTGGCCGAGGTCGGTGGAGCTCGGCGCGTTGTCCTGCTCGACCATCGGGTTGTGGTAGTTCTTCGCGCCCACCCGGCTGAAGAACGTGGTGTAGTCGATGACCCCCTCGCCGAAGGGCACCATGTCGTAGCCCATGCCGTTGGTGTCGTTACGGGTGCCGTCCTTGGCGTGGAAGAGCGGGTAGCGCTTGTTGTGCGCGCGGACCAGGGCGGCCGGGTCGAAGACGTTCTCCTGGGTGGAGCCGTCGTGCGCGGTGTACGTGTGGAACTTGTACTGGGCCACGTGCGCCCAGAAGATGTCCATCTCCAGCCAGACGGACCGCGGGTCGGTGAGCTGGAGGAAGTACTCCAGCTTGCGGATGCCGGAGCTGCGGGTGGGCCGGCCCTGGGCGTCGAGGGGACCGCCGTCGAGCAGGAAGCCGTACGCCGCGTCGTGGTTGTGGGTGTAGAGCTTGATGCCCGCGCCGCGCGCGATCTCGCCGAGCGCGTTCCACTTGTCGGCGGCGACGTCCCAGTCCGCCTTGTACGAGCTGTTGGTGGGGTCGCCACCGGTGCCCATGTGGTCCATGCCGAGGATGTTGGCGATCTCGAGGTGCTTCTTGAACGTGTCGGTGTCGGGCTGGGTGAGCGGCCAGGAGCCGGGGATGAAGCCGTGGTTGCCCTGCGCGCGCAGGCCGTACTCGTCGAGCCAGGAGCGCAGCAGCTTGGCGCCCTCGACGGACTCGAGGCTCGCCCCGCCGGGGGCGTTCGCGTGCTGGCCGTAGCCGGCGAACTCGACCTGCCGGTAGCCGTAGCGGGCCAGTTCCTTGAACACCTCGCGGAAGCCGGAGGGCAGGTCGGAGGCGAGCGGGTCACGGCCGGTCGCGTCCCGCACGGTGTAGAGGATGATGCCGCGCCGGTCGGCGGGCACGAGGGCGTGCCCGCGCCCGCCGCCGCCGCTCTCCGTCTGGGTCTGGGCGAAGGACGGTGCGGCGCCGAACACGGGCGCGGCGATGGCGCCGGCCGCCACGGCGGAACACGTGCTCAGGAAGCGGCGGCGGTTGATGCCGAGGCGGTGTCTGAGGGCGTCGTCGCTGGCGGGGGTGTCGTGGAACTCGGTCACGGGTGCCTCTCCCTTTGGGATGTGTTCTCGGGGTGTGTTCTCGGGGCGTGTTCTCGGGGTGTGTTCGCCGGTTTCGGCCTGCGGGTCGGAAGCCACTGGCGTGTCGTCAGTGACCTGTGCTTCACTCTCTGTAACTGCTTCTGCGGGGGCGGACTTGGGGAGGCGTGCGCCTCAGCCGAGTCCGGCCAGGTCCAGGAGCAGGGATTTCACATCGGTCGCGGCGACGCGGCCGGGGAACGCATGGGGGGTGGAGCTGATGATGAGTGGACCGTCGTCGTCACTCAGAGGCAGGCGGCCGTGGCTGCCGCGGATAGGCGAGGGATCGAGCGGCACGACCGCCATGCGGTAGCGCATGCCGAGCTTCTTGCGCGCGAGCGCGGCGCCCGCCTTCACCTTCACGTACGGGTCGTGGGGGTCCATGAACAGCTCGACCGGGTCGTAGCCGGGCTTGCGGTGGATCTCGACGAGCTGCGCGAAGTCGGGCGCGCGGGCGTCGTCGAGCCAGTAGTAGTACGTGAACCAGGCGTCGGGTTCCGCGATCGCGATGAGTTCGCCGGAGCGCGGGTGGTCGAGATGGTGGGCCTTCTTGCCCTCGTCGTCGAGGAGTTGGTCGATGCCGGGCAGATCGGCGAGGGCGGCACGGGCGGCTTCGAGGTCCTCGGGGCGGCGCACGTAGACGTGGGCGATCTGATGGTCGGCGACGGCGAAGGCGCGGGACGCCATCGGGTCGAGGTACTCCATGCCGTCCTGGGTGTGCACCTCGAGGAGGCCGGCGCGGCGCAGGGCGCGGTTGATGTCGACGGGGCGGTCGGCGCGGGTGATGCCGTACTCGGACAGGGCCACGACGGTGCGGCCTTCGGCGCGGGCGTCGTCGAGCAGCGGGGCGAGGGCCGTGTCGAGTTCGGCGGCGGCCCGGTGCGAGCGGGGGTCGTCGGGGCCGAACCGCTGGAGGTCGTAGTCGAGATGGGGGAGGTAGCACAGGGTGAGATCGGGGTGGCGGGTGGCCATGACGTGTCGGGTCGCGTCGATGATCCACTGGCTCGACACGAGGTCGGCGCCCGGGCCCCAGAAGTGGAAGAGGGGGAACGTGCCGAGTTTCTCGGTGAGTTCGTCGTGCAGGGCCGGGGGCCGGGTGTAGCAGTCGGGTTCCTTGCGGCCGTCGGCGTAGTAGACGGGACGGGGGGTGATGGTGATGTCGGTGTCGGCGCCCATGGCGTACCACCAGCAGATGTTGGCGACGGTGTACCCCGGGTGGGCGCGGCGGGCGGCGTCCCAGAGTTTGTCGCCGGAGACGAGGCCGTTGTGCTGGCGCCACAGGAGGACGTCGCCGAGCTCGCGGAAGTACCAGCCGTTGCCGACGATGCCGTGCTCGGACGGCATCGTGCCGGTGAGGAAGGTGGACTGGGCGGCACAGGTGACGGCGGGCAGCACGGTGCTCAGCGGGGACCGGGAGCCGGACTGGCCGAGCGACTTGAGGTGCGGCATGTGATCGAGGAGACGGGGGGTGAGACCGACGACGTCGAGGACGAGGAGAGGGGTCGGGCCCGTCGGAGTCGGCGTGGATGTCGCGTCCGTCATGGCAGCTCCTTGAGGCCGAGGTCCGTCAACAGGTCGCGGGCGAGGGTGAGTTCGGCGGCGATGCCGTCGGCGAGCTGGGCCCGGCCGCGGGGGCGCAGCTCGGCCGGCAGGGCCTGCCAGGTGTAGGTCTCGACCTCCAGGTGGCGGGTGCGCGGCTCGGCTCCGCCGACGAGGTGGGTCAGCGTGTCCTTCAGGACGGGGAGCGTGGAGGTGAGCGGGGCGGCGGGGGCCGCGTGCAGGGGGACGTGGAAGTGGGCGCGCCAGGCGCCGGTGTCCGGGAGCGCGGTGCCGGTGAGGGCGTCGCCGAGGTCGTCGGTGCCGTGGAGTCCCGCGGTGGTGACGGTGCGGGTCTGATGCAGGAAGCGGGGTTCGTCGAAGGCGGCGAGTGCCTCGCGGACGTCGGGGAGACGGGGGTGTTCGGCGTGCAGGGCGGCGGAGAGCTGGGACTTCACGACAGGAATGCCGGCGGTGGCGAGGCCGGTGAGCGCGGTGTGCGGATCTTCGAAGGAGGTGGCGAGATGGCAGGTGTCCAGGCACAGGCCGATGCGGTCGGTGCGGGCCACGGCGGTGAGCGGGGCGATGGCGTCGGCGGTGGTCTCGACGGTGCAGCCGGGCTCGGGCTCCAGGCCGATGCGGATCGATCTGCCGGTGAGTTCCTCGAGGGCGTCGAGGCGTTCGGCGAGGGTGACGAGTGCGGTGCGGGCGGCGTCGGCGCGCTGCTCGTCGTAGGCGGTGCGCCAGGCCAGGGGCAGGGTGGAGATCGTGCCCTCGGTGACGTCGGCGGGCAGCAGGGCGGCGAGGAGGCGGGCCAGGTCGCAGGTGTGGGCGAGCCGTTCGGGGTCGGCCCAGTCCGGCTTGTACACGCGGTACTTGACCTCTTCGGCGCCGAACCCCTCGTAGGGGAAGCCGTTGAGGGTGACGACCTCCAGGCCGCGGCGGTCGAGCTCGGTGCGCAGTCCGCGCAGGGCGACCGGGTCGGTGCCGAGGGCGCGGGCGGCGTCCTTCGCGAGCCACAGGCCGATGCCGAGGCGGTCGCGGCCGAGCCGTTTGCGCACGGGTTCGCAGTGGTCGCGGAGTTGGGCGAGGACGCCGTCGAGCGTCTCGGCGGGGTGCACGTTCGTGCAGTACGCGAGGTGGACGGTGGAGCCGTCGGGGTGCCGGAAGCGCATGAGTCACGCCCCGCCGCGCAGGATGGAGTTGCCCTCGTGGGTCGGCTCCTGGGGTGGCGGTGCGTCGAGCTGGAGGCGGCCGCTCAACCCGTAGAAGGCCACCGGGTTTCGCCACAGGACGAGGTCGACGTCGTCGTCGGTGAACCCGGCGGCGAGCATCGCGTCGGCAACCTTGCGGGTCTTGAGGGGGTCGCTCTTTCCCCAGTCGGCGGCGGAGTTGACGAGGACCTTCTCGGGGCCGAAGGCGCGCAGGATCTCGACCATGCGGTCCTCGTCCATCTTGGTGTCAGGGTAGACGGAGAAGCCGAGCCAGCTCCCGGCGTCCTTGGCCTCCTTGACGGTCGTCTCGTTGAGGTGGTCGACGAGGACGCGGTCGAGCGGCAGCGCGGATTCGCGCACGACGTCGAGGGTGCGGCGCAGGCCGGTGAGCTTGTCGCGGTGCGGGGTGTGGACGAGGGCGGGCAGCTCGTGGTCGGCGGCGAGTTGCAGCTGCGCGGCGAGGGCGGTGTCCTCGGCGGGGGTCATGGAGTCGTAGCCGATCTCGCCGACGGCGACGACGTTGTCCTTGACGAGGTAGCGCGGCAGTTCGTCGAGGACGGGGGTGCAGCGGGGGTCGTTCGCCTCTTTGGGGTTGAGGGCGATGGTGCAGTGGTGGGTGATGCCGTACTGGGCGGCGCGGAAGGGCTCCCAGCCCAGGAGGGCGTCGAAGTAGTCGTAGAAGGACGCGGGCGAGGTGCGGGGCTGGCCGAGCCAGAAGGCGGGTTCCACGAGGGCGCGGACTCCGGCCGCGTACATGGCCTCGTAGTCGTCGGTGGTGCGCGACGTCATGTGGATGTGGGGGTCGAAGATGCGCATCAGGACTCCTTCGCCTCGGTGCCGCCCGGCGCGTGGGGCGCGGGCGCGGTCAGGGCCAGGACGCGGTGCAGGTCCTCGGGGACGGGACGGCCCGCGGCGGTGCGTTCCTCGGCGAAGTCGCCGAGCATCCGGGCGAGTTCGGAATCGCCGTGGGAGCGCTGCCGCAGGCCGGCGACGGTGTCCACGGGGACACCGGTGAACAGGCACTTCAGAACCGCGTGGCGCCAGGAGTGGTCCGGCAGGTGGGAGGCGGCGTACGGGCCGAGGGCGGCGGCGACCAGGCGGGTGTCGTTGGTGCGCAGGGCGTCGTCGACGAGCGGGAGCGCGTCGGGCCCGGGGACGAGGTGGGGCAGGGCGTGCAGGACGGCGCGGCGTTCGGCGGCGGTGCCCTGCGCGTACAGGCGGGTGAGCGTGGCGGTGTCGGCACGGGCCGCGTGCAGCAGCAGGACGCGGGTGGCGTCGGCGTGGTCCTGGCCGGTGCGGCGGCCGGCCTCGGCGAACCGCGATTCCCAGACCGGCGGGTTCTTCTCGTCGCCTGTCCCGGCGGGGCTCGCCGCCTCGGCCAGGGCCTGGTCGAGCCAGGCGCGGGCGGCTCCGGAGAGCGCCGTGTCGAGGTGGGCGCGGAGGGCGGCGGGGGTGGTCGGCTGGTTCATGCGCTGCCTCCTTGTGCTGCGGCTCGCAGGAACGGGAGGGATGCTGCGGCCAGTTGGGGCCCTGCGTGGGAGTGGCGGGGCAGCTCGACGACGGTCAGGCCCCGGTAGCCGGTGGCGTTCAGGGCGTCGAGCACCGGCGGGAAGTCGATCTCGCCGTCGCCGAACGGCAGGTGCTCGTGGACGCCTCGGCACATGTCCTCGATCTGGACGTGCCGCAGCCAGGGCGCCGCCGCGCGGACGCAGTCGGCGGGCGGTTGCGGTTCCAGGCACTGGCAGTGGCCGATGTCGAGCGTGAGGCCGAGCGCGTCGGGGCTGCCGAGCGCGCCGCGCAGGTGGTGGAAGTCGGCGAGCGTGGCGAGGAGATGGCCGGGTTCCGGCTCGATGGCGAGAGGGACTCCCGCGCCGGTGGCCGCGTCGAGGACGGGGGCGAGGGATTCGGCGAGGCGCTTCCAGGCGGAGTCCGGGTCGGTGCCGTCGGGAGTGATGCCGCTGAAGCAGTGCACCGCGTGGGCGTTCAGGTCGGCGGCGACCTGGACGGCACGGATCAGCAGCCGGATGCGCGCGGCGCGGGCGTCCGGGTCGGGATCGAGGAGGGAGGGGCCGTGTTTGCGGCGCGGGTCGAGGACATAGCGGGCGCCGGTCTCGACGGTGGCCGTGAGGTGGTGCCGGTCCAGGGCGCGGGCGACCTGACGGGTGCGCGCGGCGAGGTCCGGGGCCAGCGGGTCGAGGTGCATGTGGTCGAGAGTGAGGCCGACACCGTCGTAGCCGAGGTCGGAGAGGAGGGCGAGGGCGTCGTCGAGGCGAAGGTCGGTGAGGCCGTTGGTGCCGTATCCCCAGCGCAGGGTCATGTGACGCTCACCTTCTTCGCGAAGCGGCCGGCCAGCGGTGCGAGCGCGGCGGTGAACAGGGCCGACCCGAGGGCTCCGAAGCGCGCGGCGAGAGCGGCCTGGAGCGGGATCATCGCGCGGATCCCGGCGCCGACGGCGCGCTGGGTGAGCGGCGGGGAGGGGTTCAGGGTGGCGTGGAACAGAGGCCGGACGGCGGTCGCCGCGTACGCGGCGGGACCCGGCAGGCCGAGGGGGGCTGCTGCGCCTCGGCCCGCCGGGGGTCTGCGGAGGTGGTGGGTCAGGGCGCCGGTGACGGCGAGCGCCGCGGCCGGGGCGACCGGATCTCCGCCGGTGGTCTCGTTCCGGGAGACGGCGGTGACGGCGGCGGTGTGGGCGGCCAGGGCGAGAGCGGCGTTGAGGGCGGCTCGGGCCGGCGAGGCCAGGGGGTCGCGAGCGGCGTGGGTGGCTTGGGCGGCGTGGGTGGCAAGGTGGCCCTGGCCAGGGGGACCCTCCGATGCCGGGCCCGCCGTTGCCGCCGCGCCCAGGAGGACGTCCAGGCCGCGGGCCGCGGCCATGGCCAGGGGGCCCGCCGGGGTGTGTTTCAGGGACAGGTCGTATGCCCAGACCGTTGCCGCGAGGCCGGTGCCCAGGATTCCTGCGGTGCGGCCCGCGCGGAAGGCCAGGGCTACGCCGGCGGTGGTGAAGGCGCCGGCTGCCGTGAGGGCCGCGGCAGGGTGGACGCGGCCGGACGGGATCGGGCGGGCGGGGCGGTCGACGGCGTCCTCGGCTCGGTCGGCCCAGTCGTTGAGGGCCATCCCCGCCTCGTACAGACACAGGGAGGAGCCGACGGCGAGGAGGGTGCCGCGGTGGGGGCGGACACCGATCGCCGCCGCGCCCGCGAGAGCGTCGCCGGGGACGGTGAACAGGGCGGGCAGGCGCAGGAGTTCGGCCCAGGCGCGGAGCCGGGAGCCGCCGCTCACGCCTGGTCCCGCAGCCGTGCCGCGAAGTCGGCCAGGGCGGCGTACTGCTCGCCGAGCGCGGCGGACTCCGCGCCGTCCGGGTCCTTGAAGTAGAAGCCCAGCTCCGGGCGGGGGCCGGTGAGTCCGACGGTGTGGGCGCGCAGGAGGAGCCGGGCCAGGTCGAGGACGAGGGGTGCGGCGAGTGCCGAGTCGCAGCCCTGCCAGGTCGTCTGGAGGACCATGCGGGCGCCGAGGAACCCGTCGAACGCGATGTGGTCCCAGGCGGTCTTCCAGTCGCCGAGGGCGGGGACGTCGTCGATGTGGACCTCGCCCTGGGGGGCGGCGCCGAGGGTGTCGGCGAGGACGCGTTCCTTGCCGGCGTTCTTGGCGGCGGCCGCGGCGGGGTCGGCGAGGGCGGCGCCGTCGCCGCCGCCGAGGAGGTTGGTGCCGGACCAGGCGCGTACGGAGAGTGCGCGCTGGAGGAACATCGGGCCGAGGACGGAGCGCAGGAGGGTCTGGCCGGTCTTGCCGTCACGGCCGGCGTGCGGGACGGCGGCGGCCCGGGCCGCCGCGGCGAGGGACGGGTGGTGCAGGCCCGTGGAGGGGGTGAAGTTGACGTAGGGGCAGCCGGCGCGGAGGGCCGCGGCCGCGTAGAGGGAGCTGGGCGGGAGCGCGCCGTCGTGGGCCGGGGCCGGTTCGGTGGAGGCCACGTTCACGACGACGGCACCGGCGAGGTCGTGGCGGCGGACGAAGTCGCCGATGTCGGCGGCGAACGAGGCGATCAGCTCGTCCTGGGTGCGGTTGTCGCCGCCGGGCAGCGGGCCGCCGGGCCTGATCTCGCGGTCGGCTGCGGCCAGTTCGGCGGCCACGGCGGAGGGCAGTCCGTGCGGCAGGACACCGCCCTCGGCGAGGTGTTCGGCGCGTTTGGGCAGCGGGCAGTCGACGGTGTCGTGACCACCGAAGACGAGGGAGGACAACGTTGGCAGAGCGGAGTCGGTGAAGGGGGCGGTCTCGGTGACCATGCCGGTCGGCGGGTGCAGGCCCGCGGTGACGGCGGCGCAGCCCGCGACGGCGGTGGTGGCGACGGAGCCGCGTGCTCCGACGAGCCAGACGCCGAAGCGGGGTGAGGGCGTGGGGAGGGACGGTTCGGCGGACATGGGCAGCCTCCTTGTCGTACGCGAACCGGGGGTACGGGCCGGGCAGGGTGAAGAGGGCCGGGCAGGACGGCGGGCAGGGGTCCGGCGTCCCCCGCCCGCCGCCGTTCTAGTCGCCCGTTCCGGGCAGCGCGCCGTCGGCGGGAGCGGCCAGCTCCTTCAGACGGATGTTGCGGAAGGAGACCTGGTCGTCGGCGCCGTGGTTCTGCAGGCCGATGTAGCCGTCGGTCAGGCTCCGCTCGGGGTCGGTGTTGGTGAAGTCGTTGACCTTGACTCCGTTGAGGAACACCTGGAGGCGTTCGCCCTCGACCCTGATCTCGTACTGGTTCCACTCCCCCGGTGGCCGCAGGGCCGCGTCGCGGGCGGCGAGGTCCGCGGACTGGAAGGAGTAGACGGCGCCGGTGGTGCGGTCCGGGGCGTCGGTGGCGTCGATCTGGACCTCGTACCCCTTGTTCACCGCCGACCAGGGGTCGTCGGAGGCCGGGAAGCCCACGAAGACACCGGAGTTGTCGTCGCCCTGCATCTTCCAGTCGAGCTTCAGGGAGTACGACGACAGTTCCTTGGCCTGGTACCACAGGAGGCCCATGCCGCCGGTGGTGTGGAGCGTGCCCGTGGCCTTGTCGACGGTGAAGCTGCCGGGGCCCGCCTGCTTCCAGCCGTCGAGGGTCTCGCCGTTGAAGATCTTCCGGTAGCCGGTGTTCGGCTTGCAGTTAGCGGACACCTGGCCGGTGACGTACTTCAGGCCACCGAGCAGGTGTCCTCGGAAGGCCGGGTCGGCGTAGGACTCCTTGGTGTGGCCGCCGCCGGTGTAGAAGGCGCGGCCGCCGCCGTACTCCTGGCACCAGGCGATCGGATGGTCGCCGTTCATGGTGCCGCCGGTGTACGTCGTCTCGTCGAGGGTGGCGAGGACGTGGACGTGCTCGCGCGGGTTGGAGCGGTAGTTGTACCACTCGTCCGTGCGCGGCCAGGCCGCCGGGAGGTGCGCGGTGGCCGGGTGGTGGCGGTCCTCGACGCGGACGGTCGCGGGCTGGATCGCCGGGTGCGACTGGAAGTAGGCGCCGACGAGGCCGCCGTAGTAGCTCCACTCGTACTCGGTGTCGGCCGCGGCGTGCACACCGAGGTAGCCGCCGCCGTCGGCGACGTACTCCTCGAACGCCTGCTGTTGCGTCGCGTCGAGGACGTCGCCGGTGGTGGAGAGGAAGACCACCGCCTTGTACCGGGCGAGGTTGCCCGGGGTGAAGGCGGTCGCGTCCTCGGTGGCGTCGACGGCGAGCTTGCTCGCTGCCCCGAGTTCCTTGAGGGCCGCGATGCCCTCGGGGATGGAGTCGTGGCGGAAGCCGGCGGTCTTGGAGAAGACCAGGACCCGGTCACGGGCCTGGGCCCCCTGCGACGAGGAGGACGCGGGTGCCGTGACCCCGCCGATGAGCAGGGCAGCGGCGGCGGTCGCGAGCGCGATGCGTGCGGAGGTGCGCATGATGGCCTGCTCCTCTCAGCTCGTGGTGAAGGTGAAGTCGTCGACGTCGAACAGGGCGCCGGTGCCGGATCCCTTGAAGACCAGGTAGAGCGTGGTGGTCCCGCTGGGTGCCTTGGTGATCGGCGTGGTCACGTCCGTGAACGTCTCCCAGGAACCGGTCGGCGCGACGGTCGCCTTGCCGACGAGGCGTCCGGTGGGCGATCCGGTGCGGACCTCAAGGGTGCCGCCGGAGCCGGCCGAGGCGACGCTCGCGGTCAGGGTCTTGGCGTTGCCGATCACGTACGGCTCGAAGGAGATCCAGTCGCCGTTGTTGATGTCGCCGACGGTCTTGCCGCCCTCGGCGGGAGTGTGGCTGACGACGGAGACGCCCTGGGAGTCGCCGAAGTGCTCGGCCTGGCGGTGCTTCTGCTGGGTGACGGCCTGGTCGTGCGTGGTGAGGGCCGGCTGACCGTTGGCGCCCTTGTCGGTGTACTCGGCGTCGAAGACTCCGAAGACGTTGGCGTTCGGGTCGTGCTCGCTGTCGGCGCTGGTCTTGATGGTGCCGGAGCAGCCGTGGGCGGAGGTCACCGGGTGGCCGTGACTGTCGTGGCCGAGGATGTGCGTGACCGTGACCTTGGAGCAGTCGATGGTGCCGTCCTCGGGATCGGTCACCTTCACCTTGAAGGGCACCTCGTCACCGAAGGTGAACAGCTGGCCGTCGGCGGGGAGTTCGAGGGTGACCTTGGGTGCGGTGTTGCCGACGACGAGGTGCACGTCGGCGCTTCCGGTGCGGCCCGTGGAGTCCTTGACGGTCACGGTGGCGGTGTAGGTGCCGTTCTTCTTGTACGTGTGGGTGGGCGCGGCGCCGGTGCCGGTGGTGCCGTCGCCGAAGTTCCAGGCGTAGGTGAGGGTGCCGCCGTCGGCGTCGTTCGCCGTGGAGGTGAACCTCACCTTGAGCGGGGCCTGGCCCGAGGTCTTGTCGGCCTTGGCGTCGACCGTCGGCGAGTGGCCGTCGGTGGCGTTCTCGATGCGGAACAGGCCGGAGTTCTCGTCGCCGCCGAACCAGGAGGTGCCGTAGTCCAGGACGTACAGCGCGCCGTCGGGACCGAACGCCATGTCCATGATCTGGGTGCCGGTCCACGGGAACGGGTTGATGGACGTGACCTTGCCGTCGGCGTCCTGCTCGATCCGCTTGATCCAGCGCCTGCCGAACTCACCGGCGAAGAAGTCGCCGTCGTACGCCTCGGGGAAGCGGACGGGCGAGGTGTTCGCGGGGTCGTAGCGGTAGACGGGTCCGCCCATGGGGGACTCGGAGCCGGAGCCGAACTCGGGCACGGAACCGCCGTCGTACGGGATCCACGCGGCCTGGGCCGGGGGCAGGTCGACGAGTCCGGTGTTGTGCGGCGAGTTGTTCTTCGGCGCGGCGCAGTCGAAGGCCGCTCCGGACGTCTTCGTCGCGAAGTCGTAGTCGACGTACGGGTCGTTGTCACCGGTGCAGTACGGCCAGCCGAAGTTGCCGGGCTTGGTGACGCGGGCGAACTCGACCTGTCCCGCGGGGCCGCGCTTGGGATCGGCGGCGCCGGCGTCGGGTCCGTAGTCGCCGACGTAGACGATGCCGGTGGGCTTGTCGACGCTCATCCGGAACGGGTTGCGGAAGCCCATGGCGTAGATCTCGGGGCGGGTCTTGTCCGTCCCGGGCGCGAAGAGGTTGCCGGACGGGATGGTGTACGAGCCGTCGTCGGCGACCTTGATGCGCAGGATCTTGCCGCGCAGGTCGTTGGTGTTGCCGGCCGAACGCTGGGCGTCGTAGGCCGGGTTGCGGGTGGCCTGCTCGTCGATCGGCGTGAAGCCGTCGGAGGCGAACGGGTTGGAGTCGTCGCCCGTCGACAGGTACAGGTTGCCGTCCTTGTCGAAGTCGATGTCGCCGCCGACGTGGCAGCAGATGCCGCGCGACGCGGCGACGTCGATGACCTTCTTCTCGGAGGCCGTGTTCAGGGTGCCGTCCTCGTTGAGGGTGAAGCGCGAGAGGCGGTTCACTCCGTCGAAGGGGGCGAAGTCGGCGGTCGTGCCGTCGTTGGGGGCGTCGCCGGCCGGGGTGTTCAGCGGGGGCGCGTAGTAGAGGTAGATCGCGCGGTTCTCGCTGAAGTCCGGGTCGACGCCGACGCCCTGGAGGCCCTCTTCGTCGTGGTTGTAGACGTCGAGTTTGCCGGCGACCTTCGTCGTGCCGTTCTCGTCGGTCAGGCGCAGGACGCCGTCGCGGGAGGTGTGCAGGACCTTGCGGTCGGGGAGGACGGCGAGGCTCATGGGCTCGCCGACCTCTTCCGGGCCCTTGGCGAGGGTGACCTGCTGGAAGTCCTCGGCCGCGGCGGCTTCCTGCGGGGCCGGGGCGGCGTGGGCGGTGAGGGTGAGGGATGTGGCGGCGAGCAGGGTGCCGGTCAGCAGTGCGAGTGCGTTGCGGGTTCTCAGGCGTTTCCTGTGCACGGGTTCCTCCGGAATGGGGGCGGGTCGTGCTGGGGGCGGGGTGCGCCGTCACCCCGGAATTCATGTGCTTGCCATGTGCCATGTGTCATGTATGCAGCAAGGAAGTTAGCTGCGTTTGTCCGGCTCGGGTAGCCCTTGCGCGGGGGTTAGTTGAACTTTTTCCAGCACCAGGACAAAGAGGTGTCCGGGCAGGGTTCAGCGACTGCGCGACCGTTGGGGCTGGTCGCGCAGTTCGTCGCGCCCCTGCGGGGCTCTAGGAGCTGAAGGCCGAGTCGAAGGAGGAGGTGGGCGGTTCGAAGTCGAAGGACTTGAGGCGGGTCAGGGCCTCCGGGGCGCCCTGGAGGCGGTCCATGCCGGCGTCCTCCCACTCCACCGAGACGGGGCCCGTGTAGTCGATCGAGCGGAGCATGCGGAAGACGTCCTCCCAGGGGACGTCGCCGTGGCCGGCCGAGACGAAGTCCCAGCCGCGGCGCGGGTCGCCCCAGGGCAGGTGGGAGCCGAGGCGCCCGTTGCGGCCGTCGAGCCGCTTGCGCGCTTCCTTGCAGTCGACGTGGTAGATCCGGTCACGGAAGTCGTAGAGGAAGCCGACCGGGTCGAGGTCCTGCCACACGAAGTGCGAGGGGTCGAAGTTCAGGCCGAACGCGGGACGGTGGTCAACTGCCGCGAGCGCCTTGTGCGTTGTCCAGTAGTCGTACGCGATCTCGCTCGGGTGGACCTCGTGCGCGAAGCGGACGCCCTCGGCGTCGAAGACGTCCAGGATCGGGTTCCAGCGGGCGGCGAAGTCCTCGTAGCCGCGCTCGATCATCGACTCGGGGGCCGGCGGGAACATGGCGACGAGGTGCCAGATCGACGAGCCGGTGAAGCCGATGACGGTGTCGACGCCGAAGGCGGCGGCCGCGCGGGCCGTGTCGGCGATCTCCGCGGCGGCCCGCTGCCGTACGCCTTCGGCCTCGCCGTCCCCCCAGATGCGGGCGGGCAGGATCGCCTCGTGGCGTTCGTCGATGATGGCGTCGCAGACGGCCTGGCCGACCAAGTGGTTCGATATCGCGAAGCACTTGAGGCCGTACGTGGCGAGCAGCTCGTGGCGGCCCTTGAGGTACGAGGGGTCGGCGAGGGCCTTGTCGACCTCGAAGTGATCGCCCCAGCAGGCGAGTTCGAGGCCGTCGTAGCCGAAGTCGCGGGCCAGGCGGCAGACTTCCTCCAGGGGCAGGTCCGCCCACTGGCCGGTGAAGAGCGTGAACTGTCGGGGCACGGTGTGCAGCCTCCTCAGGCGGGGACGGGGGCCGGGACGGCGGTGTAGACGGAGTTCTTCGCGGCGCTCTCCTCGACCGCCGCGAGCACCCGCTGCACTTGGAGTCCGTCGGCGAACGACGGTGCGGGCGCGGTCTTCTCGGCGATCGCGTGGACGAGGTCGCGGGCCTGGTGCACGAAGGTGTGCTCGTAGCCGAGCCCGTGGCCCGGCGGCCACCAGGCCTCCAGGTAGGGGTGCTGGGGCTCGGTGACGAGGATGCGGCGGAAGCCGGCGCTGTCGCCGGGTTCCGTGTGGTCGTGGAAGTACAGCTCGTTCAGGCGTTCCAGGTCGAAGGCCAACGAGCCGCGCTCACCGTTGAGTTCGACCCGCAGCGCGTTCTTGCGGCCGGTCGCGAAGCGGGTGGCCTCGAAGGAGGCGAGGGCGCCGGAGGCGAAGCGGCCGGTGAACAGGGCCGCGTCGTCGACGGTGACCCGGCCGAGGCCCCCCGCTCCTCCCCCGGCCGCCGAGAGGCCGGAGGAGGCACCGTCGAGCAGGGGGCGTTCCCGTACGAACGTCTCGGTGAGCGCCGAGACGCCCGCGAGGGGTTCGCCGACCAGGAACTGGGCGAGGTCGACCGCGTGCGCGCCCAGGTCGCCGAGCGCCCCCGAGCCGGCGTACGGCTTCTGGAGCCGCCAGGTCAGCGGGAAGGCCGGGTCGACGAGCCAGTCCTGAAGGTACGTCACGCGCACGTGGCGCAGGGTGCCGACGCGGCCCTCGTCGACCATGCGGCGGGCGAGCGCGATGGCCGGGACCCGTCGGTAGTTGAAGCCGGTCATCGCCAACTGCCCGCGTGCCGCCGCCTGTTCGGCGGCCGCGGTCATGGTCTCCGCCTCCTCGACGGAGTTGGCGAGGGGCTTCTCGCACAGCACATGCTTGCCCGCCTCCAGGGCGGCGACGGCGATCTCGGCGTGGCTGTCGCCGGGGGTGCAGATGTCGACGAGGTCGACGTCGTCCCGGGCGATCAGCGCCCGCCAGTCCGTCTCGGCCGCGGCCCAGCCGAGCCGGTCGGCGGCGGCGCGCACCGCCTGCCCGTCGCGGCCGCAGACCGCGGCGAGCCGCGGGGTGAGCGGCAGGTCGAAGACGCGGCCGGCTGTGCGCCACCCCTGGGAGTGGGCGGCGCCCATGAACGCGTAGCCGACCATGCCCACCCCCAGGACGGGCCGGGGCGCGGGCCGCTTCACCTCGCCGTCGTTGTCGCCGCCCGTGTCGTGGGCCGTCGTGCCGCTGCCACTGCTTGCCATGCGGAAGTCCTCCTCGTACAGGCCGAAGTACCAGTCGAAGTACCGGCCGGACAGGTCGAGTTCACCGAGCGCGTCGCGCCGACGCCTCGCATCACTTGAAGCCGGTCGGCAGGTACTGCTTGACGTTGTCCTTGTCGACGACGGCCGAGTACAGCGTCACGTGGGCGGGGATCTCGAACTCGGCCATGCCGCTGATCCCCTTGCCCTGGCCGAGCGCGCGGGCCAGGTCGATGGCGGAGGCGGCCATGGTCGGCGGGTAGAGGACGGTGGCCTTCAGGACGCTGTCGCCGGACTCGATGGCCTGCATGGCGGACAGGGCGCCCGCACCGCCGACCATCAGGAAGTCGTCGCGGCCCGCCTGCTTGATGGCGCGCAGCGCGCCGACGCCCTGGTCGTCGTCGTGGTTCCACAGCGCGTCGAAGTCCTTCTGCGCCTGGAGGAGTTGGGACATCTTCGCCTGTCCCGACTCGACCGTGAAGTCGGCGGCCTGACGGGCCACCTTCTTGATGTTGGGGTAGTTCTTCAGGGCGTCGTCGAAGCCCTGGGTGCGCTGCTTGGTGAGTTCGAGGTTGTCGAGTCCGGCGAGCTCGATGACCTTCGCGTTCTTCTTGTCCTTGAGCTTCTCGCCGATGTAGTTGCCGGCGGACAGGCCCATGCCGTAGTTGTCGCCGCCGATCCAGCAGCGGTACGCCTGCGGGGTGTTGAAGATGCGGTCCAGGTTCACGACGGGGATGCCGGCCCGCATCGCCTTCAGCCCGACCTGGGTCAGGGCCTTGCCGTCGGCGGGCAGGATGACGAGGACGTCGACCTTCTTGTTGATGAGCGTCTCGACCTGGCCGATCTGGGCGGCCGTGTCGTTCGAGCCCTCCGTCGCCTCCAGGGTGACGTCCGAGTACTTCTTCGCGCGTTCCTTGGCGTTGTCGTTGATGGCGTTGAGCCAGCCGTGGTCGGCCTGCGGCCCGGCGAAGCCGATCGTGACCTGCTTGCCGGCCTTGTTGTCGGCCACCGGCTGGTCGGCGGCCTTGCTGCTGTCGTCCTTGTCGCTTGGCTCGTTGCTCGTGCAGGCCGTCAGCAGGCCGCCCGTGGTGACGGCGGCGGCGCCGAACAGGATCCTTCTGCGGCTCGCCATCTGGCTGGTGATCTCTGGCATGGCTTCGTCCCTTCCCGGGGCCGACCTTCAGGAGTGGGTGTTCGCTGTACGTCGCTGGACCAGGACCGCCGCGACGATGATGGCGCCCTTGGCGATCTGCTGGGTCGCGCTCTCCATGTTGTTCAGCGCGAAGATGTTCTGGATCGTGGTGAAGATCAGGACGCCGAGGACGGAGCCGGTGATGGTGCCCCGGCCGCCGGTCAGGAGGGTGCCGCCGATGATGGCGGCGGCGATGGCGTCGAGTTCGTAGAGGTTGCCGTTGGTGTTCTGGCCGGAGCCGGAGAGCACGATCAGCAGGAAGGCCGCGATGCCGCAGCACAGTCCGGACAGCAGGTAGAGGTACAGCCGCTGACGGCGTACGTCGATGCCGGCGAGCCGGGCGGCTTCCGCGTTGCCGCCGACGGCGACGGAGCGGCGCCCGAACGTGGTCCGGTTCAGGACGAGCCAGCCGATGACGGTGACGGCGGCGAAGACGAGCACCAGCGGCGGGATCCCCAGGATGTACGAGTCCCGTTCGCCGAGCTTGAGGACGCTGTCGACGGTGACCATCTGGGTGTTGCCGTCGGTGATCTGGAGGGCGAGGCCGCGCCCTGAGGCGAGCATCGCGAGGGTGGCGATGAACGGGACGACGGCGCCGTACGCGATGAGCATGCCGTTCACGAGGCCGCAGCCGACGCCGACGACGATCGCGGTGAACAGGACGCCGAGGAAGCCGTACTCCTGGGTGGAGACCGTGGTGGCCCAGACGCTGGCGAGGGCGACGATGGCGCCCACGGAGAGGTCGATGCCGCCGGAGATGATCACGAAGGTCATGCCGACGGTGACGACGCCGATGACGCTGGCCTGGGTGAGGATCAGCTGGACGTTGTCGGTGTCCAGGAAGGAGTCGGGCTGGGTGACGCCGCCGATGACGATCAGGACGGCGAGGACGCCCAGCAGGGAGAGGGTGCGGATGTCGAGGCGGAACGTCCGGGGGGCGCTGCCGGTGGGGGCCGGGGCGCGCTTTGGCTCCGCCGGGCGGGCTGGGGAGGCGGGGTGCGTCATGGCGCCGGGGTCCCTTCTGGGGTCGTTATTTGATCGCCGTGGGGGTTGTTGTGGGGTGTGAGTGCCGGTCGTGGGTGGCTGGTCGCGCAGTTCCCCGCGCCCCTATCGGGGCTGCCCTCGGCGCAGTTGACTACCGCGCCGCTCACCTCGCCGTGCCTTCCATGACCAGGTCCAGGACTCGGTGTTCGTCCAGGTCCCGGGCCGGGGATTCGTGGATGACGTGGCCCTCGCGGAGGACCAGGACGCGGTCGGCGAGGCCGAGGACCTCGGGGACCTCGCTGGAGACCAGGAGGACGGCGAGGCCGTCGTCGGCGAGGCGGCGGATGACCGCGTAGAGCTCGGCGCGGGCGCCGACGTCGACGCCGCGGGTGGGCTCGTCGAGGAGCAGGACCTTGCAGCCGCGCAGCAGCCAGCGGGCCAGGACCGCCTTCTGCTGGTTGCCGCCGGAGAGCGTACGGACCGGGACGCCGGGGTTGTCGGGGCGCAGCGAGAGTTCCCGGGTGGCCCGGTGCGCGGCCTCGCGTTCGGCGGAGCGGTTGAGCCAACCCCCGTACGAGTAGCGGGACATGGAGGAGACGGAGACGTTGCGGGTGACCGACTCCAGCATGAGGAGCGCCTGCGCCTTGCGCTCCTCGGGCGCGAGGCCGAGGCCCGCGCGCACCGCTGAGCGGACACTTCCGGGCCTCAACTCCTTCCCACTGACGGTGACTTGGCCGGTCGTCGGCTTGCGGGCGCCGTAGATCGTCTCCAGGATCTCGGAGCGACCCGAGCCGACGAGACCGGCGAGGCCGACGATCTCTCCCGGACGGATCTCCAGGTCGAGCGGCGCGAACTCGCCTTCGCGGGACAGGTTCTTGACGGTGAGCACGGCGTCCGTGCGCGGGGCGGACAGCGGCCGGTCCGGGAAGACGTACTCCACGTTGCGGCCCGTCATCAGGGCCACGACGTCCCGTGTGGGCGTGTCCTTCGCGGGGAGTCCGCCGGCCACGGCGCGGCCGTCCTTGAGGACGGTGACGCGGTCGCCGATCCGCCGGATCTCCTCCAGGCGGTGCGAGATGTAGACGACGGCGACGCCCTCGGCGGTGAGGTCTCCGACGATACGGAAGAGGTTGTCGACCTCGTCCGGGTCGAGCGCCGCCGACGGCTCGTCCATGACGATGAGGCGCACGTCGTGGGAGAGCGCACGGGCCATCGAGACGATCTGCTGACCGGCGGCGGAGAGGTCGCCGACCAGGGTGCCGGGCGAGATCTCGCCGTGCCCAAGCCGCTTGAGCAGGGCGGCAGTCGCTGCCCTGGCGTCGCGTCCTCGTACGACGAAGCCGGCCGAGGTGGGCTCGTGGCCGAGGAAGACGTTCTCGGCCACCGACAGGCCTTCGACCAGGTCGAGTTCCTGGTAGATGGTGGCGATACCGAGGCGCATCGCGGCGATCGGCGAGCGCAGGACGGTGGTCTCGCCGCGCCAGGTGATGGTGCCCTCGTCGGGCTGGTGCGCTCCGGCCAGGACCTTGATGAGCGTGGACTTGCCCGCGCCGTTCTGGCCGAGCAGACAGTGCACCTCGCCCGCCTGGACCTCCAGGTCCACGCCGTCGAGGGCGCGGACTCCGGGGAACGACTTGGTGATGCCGGACATGGTGAGCAGCGGTGGTTCTGGTGCCGAAGATGCCGAAGATGCCGGAAGTGGCGAAGGTGCCATGGCGGTTCCCCTAGCAGCGGGTGCGGGCCGGTTTCAGGGCAGGGCAGAGCAGTGCGCCGTACTGGGTGACGTGAAAGAGGCGGATGTCCTACGCGGGTGAGAACAGGTGGTCGCTGATCAGGCGGGCGCCGCCGATGACACCGGCGGTGGGGCCCAGCTCGCCCAGGACGATGGGAAGGTTGCCGGTCGCCAGGGGCAGCGACTGGCGGTAGACCTGGGTGCGCAGGGCGGCGAGGAGCGTGTGGCCGAGGCCGGTGACACCGCCGCCGATGACGACGAGGCCGGGGTTGAAGAAGCTGACGAGGGACGCGATGACCTGCCCGGTGCGGTTGCCGCCCTCGCGGATCAGGTCGAGGGAGGTCCCGTCACCGGCGGCCGCGGCGACCGCGACGTCGGCGGCGCTGAGCTTTCCGGCGCTCTCCAGGCGCCCGGCGAGCTCGGGCGAACTGCCGTCGCGGGCGGCCTCCTCGGCGTCGCGGGCGAGCGCCGCGCCGCTGAAGTAGGCCTCCAGGCAGCCCTTGTTGCCGCAGGCGCACTGGCGTCCGTCCGGCTCGACCTGGATGTGGCCGATGTCGCCGGCCGAACCCGTCGTGCCGCGGTAGACCTCGCCGCCGACGACGATGCCGCAGCCGATGCCGGTGCCGATCTTGACGCAGAGGAAGTCGCGCGCCTGGCGGGCGACGCCGGCGTGCTGCTCCCCCATCGCCATCAGGTTCACGTCGTTGTCGACCATGACGGGGCAGCCCAGTTCCTGGCTGAGTGCCTCGCGGACCGGGAAGCCGTCCCAGCCGGGCATGATCGGCGGCGCGACCGGAACGCCTTCGGGGAAGCGAACCGGTCCTGGCACGCCGATGCCCGCTCCGTCGAACCCCTCGGCGAGGCCTGACGCCTTCAACTTGGCGGCCATGGCGAGGACTTGCTCGAAGACCGCGACCGGCCCCTCCCGTACATCCATGGGCTGGGTGATGTGGCCGAGGACTTCCAGCTCCGCGTTGGTGACGGCGACGTCGACCGAGGTCGCGCCGATGTCGACGCCGAGGAAGCGGAGCGTGGGCGCGAGCCGGATGTTGTGGGAGCGGCGGCCGCCGCGCGAGGCGGCGAGTCCGTCGGCGACCACGAGTCCGGTCTCCAGGAGCCGGTCCACCTCGACGGCCAGCTTGGAGCGCGACAGATCGATCTGGTCGCCCAGCTGGGCACGGGAGTTGGGACCGCCGTCGCGCAGCAGTCGCAGCAAGCGCGCCTGGTGCGCGTTCGCGGGTCGAGCCGTCATGCGTCTCACGTGCCCCTCCCCGCCTCTTCGGGCTTCCGGATGGCTGACGTACGCCGTGCTTTCGATGGGGAACGTAGCAGTGCCTGCCGGGGGTGGGAAGAAGTTGCGCAGGAATTACCCATGACTTTCTCCAGTCACAGGACAAAGACCGTTCCTCGAGACACTCCCCTGCACGCGGCACGGCCGGACCGTAGTCTGTGCGCCGCGACAACGCGCCACGTCACAGGGGGAGAACGAGACATGACGTCGCCCACGGCACCTTCGTCACCGCACGCGCCGATACCGAAGCCGGGCCCGGGCCCGGTCCATCAGCCCGTCACGACGCTGGAGCTCTTCTTCGACCTGGTCTTCGTCTACACGCTGACCCAGCTCACCGTGCTGATCGCGCACGACCTGTCCTGGGCCACCGCGGGCCGCGTCGTGCTGATCTTCGTCGTCCTCTACTGGATGTACGGCGCCTACGCGTACCTGACCAACCAGGTGCCGCCCGACCGCCCGTCCCGCCGCCTGCTGATGCTGCTCGGCATGGCGGCGTTCCTGATCTGCGCCCTGTCGATCCCGCACGTCTTCGACCCGGACTCGAACGCGGGCGTGGTCTTCGGCCTCGGCTATCTCATGGTCGTCGTCGTGCACAGCGTGCTGTACACGCGCAGCCACGGCAACGACGTCATCTGGTACGCGGTGCCCAACTCCCTTGCCGCGCTGGCCATCACCGGCGCGGGTCTGTGCACGGGCCTCGCGTCGGACGGCCTGTGGCTGCTCGCGATCGCCGTGCAGACCGTGACCCCGCGCCTGGCGGAGTACGGGCCGACCCGCCGCTCCGACCGCCGGGCCGCCGAACTCCGCACCCAGCTGGGCGCGTTGCACCCGGGGCACTTCGTCGAGCGGCACGGTCTGCTGCTCATCGTCTCGTTCGGCGAGTCGGTCGTCGCGATCGGCGTCGGGATCGGCGATCTGCCGTTCACGGCAAGCGTGTTCACGGGGGTCTTCCTGGCGCTCGCCCTCGCCGGCGCGCTGTGGTGGACGTACTTCGTGCGCGACGAGGGCGGCGCCGAGCGGGCGTTCGCGGCGACGCCGGCCGACCGGCGCTTCCAGCTGGCGATGACCGCGTACTACTACGCGTTCCTGCCGATGCTGCTCGGTGTGGCGTTCCTGGCGGCCGGGATCAAGAAGTCGCTGGGGCACATCGGGGAGCATCTGCACACGGGGCCCGCGCTGGCGCTGGCGGGCGGGGTGGCGCTGTTCCTGGCCGGTGACGTGGCGTTCCGCGCGGCGATGAAGCTGCGCCCGCTGGGCTTCCGGGCGGCGACCGTGCCGGTGGTGCTCGCGACGGCGTTCCTCGGCCTGTACGTGTCGGCGCTGGCCCAACTCCTGGTTCTGGTCGTGTCGTTGGTGGGCATGCTCGCCGCCGAGGCACGCTGGTCCCCCACGTGTCGACAGGACACGCGTCGAGGGGAGCTCACATGATTCTGGTGACGGGCGCGACGGGCAACGTCGGCCGGGAGGTCGTACGTGCCGTGGCCGCGGCGGGCGCGCCGGTGCGGGCCCTCAGCCGTTCGGGTGCGGCCGACGGTCTGCCGCCGGGGGCCGAGGCGGCGGCGGGCGATCTGAACCGGGCGGACTCGGTGCGGGCCGCGCTCAGCGGCGTACAGGCGCTGTTCCTGCTGCCCGGGTACGGGGCGCAGCGGGAGATTCTGGCCGCTGCGCGGGCGGCGGGTGCGCGGCGGGTGGTGCTCCTGTCGAGCAGTTCGATCCCGGGCGGCGAGGAGTCCAACGCCGTCACGCGCTACATGATGGAGGCGGAAGCCGCGGCGCGGGAGTCCGGCCTCGCGTGGACGTTCCTGCGGCCGTGCGCGTTCATGTCCAACACCCTTGAGTGGGCGGACCAGTTGAGGAAGGGCGACGTCGTGCGGGCCGCGTTCCCGGGCGTACGGGCGGCGGTGCTCGACCCGTACGACATCGGGGAGGTCGCGGCGCGTGTGCTGCTCGCGGAGGGCACCGGGTACGACGGACAGGCCCTCGCGCTCTCGGGGCCCGAGGCGCTGACGCCGGCGGACCGCGTACGGATCCTCGGCGAGGTCCTCGGCCGGCCGCTGCGGTTCGAGGGCCTCTCGGACGAGGAGGCGCGGGCGGACTTCTCGGCGCGGATGCCGCAGCCCTACGTCGAGGCGTTCTTCCGGTTCTACGTGGACGGGACGCTGGACGAGTCACCCGTGCGGGACACCGTGGAGAAGGTCACGGGGCGGGCGCCCCGGACCTTCTCCCAGTGGGCGGTCGAGCACGCGGGGGCGTTTGCCTGAGCCGGGGCCGAGGCCCCCGACTACGCCTGCTCTTCGTTGCGGTGGTGGTACGTCTCGCGGGTGTGTTCCGTGTGGGTGCGCATCACCGCGGTGGCGCGGGACTCGTCGCGGGCCGAGATCGCCGCGATGAGTTCGCGGTGCTCGATCCAGGACTGCTTGCCGCGCTGGCGGGCCACCGGCTGGTAGTACCAGCGGACCCTGCGGTCGACCTGGCCGGCGAGTTCGGCCAGGACCACGTTGCCCGCGAGCTCCATGACCTTCGCGTGGAACTCGGCGTTCGTCGCGACGACCAGGTCCACGTCCCCGTCGGCGACGGCCTGTTCACCCCGGGCGCAGAGGTCTTCGAGGGCGGTGATCCCGGTCTTGCCCGCGTTCGCCGCGGCGAGCCGGGCGGCCTCCGCCTCCAGGAGCGTGCGGACGGTGAGGAGCTGGTCCGCCTCCTCCTCGGTCGGCTCGTGCACGAACGCGCCCTGGGCGGGGCGCAGATCGACCCAGCCCTCGGTGTTCAGCCGCTGGAGCGCCTCGCGCACCGGCTGCCGGGAGACCCCGAGGTGGCCGGCGAGCTCGCTCTCGACCAGATGCTGGCCGGGTTGGAGCGCACGCGTCGTGATGAGTTCGAGCAGGGCCTCGTAGACCCGCTCGCGCAGTGGTCCCGGGCGCTCGAGTTTGGGCACCGCCCCCTGCGGCAGTCCTGTGGACAACATCGCGGTCCCCTCCTGGGCTTCGGCCACTCGATTGGCTTTGGAATACAGTTTACCGAGCACAATCGCCACCGCCAGGGCGAGTTGGCCTCATCACACCCCGGGCCCCTCTAGGGAATGCGCACGACCTGGCCCGCGTACGAGAGATTCCCGCCGAAGCCGAAGAGGAGCGCGGGCGCCCCGCTCTCGATCTCGCCGCGTTCGACCAGCTTGGACAGGGCCATCGGCACGCTCGCGGCCGAGGTGTTGCCGGAGTCGACGACGTCCTTGGCGACGACCGCGTTGACGGCGCCGATCTTGTCGGCGAGCGGCTCGATGATGCGCAGGTTCGCCTGGTGCAGGACGACCGCCGCGAGGTCGGCCGGCACAAGGCCCGCCTTCTCGCAGGCCTGCCGGGCGAGCGGGGGCAGCGAGCGCGTGGCCCAGCGGTAGACGGACTGGCCCTCCTGCGCGAAGCGGGCCGGTTCGCCCTCGATCCGTACGGCGTTGCCCATCTCCGGGACCGAACCCCACAGGACCGGGCCGATGCCGGGCTCCTCGCCGTCGGCGCACGGCTCGACGACCACGGCGCCGGCTCCGTCGCCGACCAGGACGGAGGTGGAGCGGTCGGTCCAGTCGGTGACGGCGGACATCTTGTCGGCGCCGATGACCAGGGCGCGGCGGGCGGCACCGGCCCGCAGCGTGTGGTCGGCCGTGGCGAGGGCGTGCGTGAAGCCGGCGCACACGACGTTCAGGTCGAGCGCGGCCGGGGACGGGACGCCGAGGCGGCGGGCGACGCGGGCCGCCATGTTCGGGGACCGGTCCACGGCGGTGGACGTGGCGACGATGACGAGGTCGATGTCGTCGGCGGTCAGACCGGCCGCGGCGAGGGCCTTGGCGGCGGCGTGCGCGGCGAGCTCGTCGACGGGCTCGTCGGGGCCGGCGATGTGCCGGGTGCGGATGCCGACGCGGGAGCGGATCCACTCGTCGTTGGTGTCGACCATGCCTTCCAGGTCCTCGTTGGTGAGGATCTTGGCGGGCTGATAGTGGCCGATGCCGACGATGCGCGAACCGGTCATGGAGGTCCCCTCGGATGCCTGGCTCGTACGGCCCGACGCCGAGTGCCGGGCCGTACGAACTGCGGATCCTCCAGTCTGGTCAGGGACCAGCGAGTATGCGGTGACGTAAAGCGACAGGATTGTGCCGTCCTGGTTGGAGAGTTCTACCCGATCACCCGGTAAACAGCTGTGTGGCCTTTTGCACCAGTTCGTACAGTCCGTACGCGAGCGGCGCGCCCACCCAGAGCCAGGCGAAGGCGATCAGGCCGCGGCGCCTAGGCGGATTGCCGGCGGTCGTGGGCGGTGGTGTCATCGGCGGGCTCCCTGGGGGCGGGGACGTGGTGGTGGCGGGGGTCGACCGGGCGGACGAGTTCGTTGGCGACGAAGCCGACGACCAGCAGGCCGATCATGATCGTGAGCGAGAGGCCGTAGAGCGACGAGCCGTGTTTGCCGGCGTCCTCCTGGCTGTCGGCGACGCGGTTGACGATGAGCGGGCCGAGGACGCCGGCCGTGGACCATGCGGTGAGCAGCCGGCCGTGGATCGCACCGACCTGGTACGTGCCGAAGAGGTCCTTCAGGTACGCGGGGATCGTCGCGAAGCCGCCTCCGTAGAAGGAGAGGATCACGAGGGCACAGACCACGAAGAGGGGCTTCGAAGCGTCGCCGTAGAGGGAGATCAGCAGGTACATCAGGGCGCCGACGCCGAGGTAGAGGCGGTAGACGTTCTTGCGGCCGATGAGGTCGGAGGTGGAGGACCAGCCGATGCGGCCCGCCATGTTCGCGGCGCTCAGGAGCGCGACGAAGCCCGCGGCGGCGGAGGCGGAGACGGGCGTACTGGTGTCCGCGAAGAAGTCCGTGATCATCGGCGCGGCCTTCTCCAGGATGCCGATTCCGGCCGTCACGTTCATGCACAGGACGATCCACAGGCACCAGAACTGCGGGGTGCGGATCGCCTGTCTCGCCGAGACCTGAGGTCCGGTGGCCGCCGTTCCGGGTGCACCCCGGGTCGCGTCCGGCGCGGCCCTGGGCGGCACCCGCACGAGCAGCACGCCCAGCGACATGAACACCATGTAGACGATGCCGTGCACCGCGAAGGCCAGCGCGATGCCTCCGCTGCCCTGCGGGAACGACTCCAGCATCTGCGCGCTCCACGGCGACGCGATCAGCGCGCCGCCGCCGAAGCCCATGATCGCGATGCCGGTGGCCATGCCGGGGCGATCGGGGAACCACTTGATCAGCGTGGAGACCGGCGAGATGTAACCGATGCCCAGGCCGATGCCGCCGACGAACCCGTAGCCGAACACGATCAGCCAGAACTGTTCGGTGAGCGCACCGAGCGCGGAGATCAGGAAGCCCGAGGAGAAGCAGACGAGGGCGACGCTCATCGCCCAGCGCGGGCCGTTGCGCTCGACGAGCGTGCCGCCGAACGCCGCGGACAGGCCGAGCATCACGATGCCGAGCTGGAACGGCAGCGCGCTCTGGGTGCCGCTCAGGTTCAGGGCGGATTCGAGGGGTGGTTTGAAGACGCTCCAGGCGTAGGCCTGGCCGATGGCGAGATGGACCGAGAGGGCGGCAGGGGGGACGAGCCAGCGGCTCCAGCCTGCCGGTGCTACGGGGGGCCTCATGATCCCGAACGGTAGGGAGCGGCCGGGGAGTTGGGAAGGGCGCGGACAGGACTCCGTACAGAATCCGTCGACCGTATGCGATGGCGGCGCCCCGCACGGGACCTCGGCTGCCGCGCCGGACCCCTCGTGCAGGACAATGGCCTGGTAGCTCACCTCGCCGCACGCCACGTACAGAACCGGGACTGATCAGGACAATGGGACGAGTCACGGAACGGCGCAAGGTCATCCGGATCAGGGACGGCCGCGTCTCGGCCCGGCCGGACACCCTCGTCGCCGAGGAGCCGTTGGAGATCCGGCTGAACGGCAAGCCGCTCGCGATCACCATGCGCACCCCGGGCGACGACTTCGCGCTCGCCGCCGGATTCCTGGTCAGCGAGGGTGTGCTGGCGAGCGCCGCCGACCTGCAGAACATCGTCTACTGCGCGGGCGCCACCCAGGACGGCACCAACACCTACAACGTCGTCGACGTACGCACCGCACCCGACGTGGCGATGCCCGACATCACCCTCGAACGCAACGTCTACACGACCTCCTCGTGCGGCCTGTGCGGCAAAGCGAGCCTCGACGCCGTACGCACCCAAGCACGCTTCCCCATCGACGACACTCCCCCGGTCCGGCTCGGCGTCGACCTGCTGGCGTCACTGCCCGACCGGTTGCGCGAGGCCCAACGCGTCTTCGACCGGACCGGGGGCCTGCACGCCGCCGCCCTGTTCACCCCCGACGGCG
The DNA here is from genome assembly GCF_040679615.1 of Streptomyces sp. NPDC052225. Lineage (NCBI taxonomy): Bacteria > Bacillati > Actinomycetota > Actinomycetes > Kitasatosporales > Streptomycetaceae > Streptomyces > Streptomyces sp. NPDC052225. The sequence goes on from NZ_JBFAVD010000005.1 coordinate 164,223, forward strand.
AACTCCTCGACGTACGCGAAGACGTGGGCCGCCACAACGCCGTCGACAAACTCGTCGGCCGAGCCCTGCAAAACGGCGACCTGCCCCTGTCCCAGTCCATCCTGCTCGTCTCCGGGCGAGCCTCGTTCGAACTGGCACAGAAAGCCGTCATGGCCGGCATCCCCGTCCTCGCCGCCGTGTCCGCACCCTCCTCCCTCGCCGTCGACCTCGCCACCGAGACGGGCCTGACCCTCGTCGGATTCCTGCGCGGCACCTCCATGAACGTGTACGCGGGCGAGCACCGCATCGCCCTTGACGCCTTCGGCGCCGAGCGGGACTGAACACGGCCTAGTCGGCGGGGATCTGGGCCACGCGGCGGAGCATCTCCAGGAACCGGGCGCGTTCGGCCGGGGTGAGCGGGGCCAGGAGTTCGTCGTTGGCGGCACGCGCCGCGCGGGCGCAGGTCTCGACGAGGCGGGCGCCCTGCCCGGTGATCGTCACCGCGTTCTTGCGCCGGTCCTTGGGGTCGGGGGCGCGCTCGACCAGACCCGCCGCCTGGAGGTCGTTCAGGACGCCGACCATGTCCTTGGGGTCGAGCCGGACGCTGCGCACGAGGTCGGCCTGCGCGACGGGCTCCAGGTCCGCGACCGCGCAGAGGACCACGTGGTGCCACATCTTCAGCCCGTGCTCGGCGAGCGCGTCCGCGACGAGGGCGCGGCCCCGCGCGGCGGCCCGGCCGAGGAGCCAGCTGGGCAGGTTGCGGATGGCGGCCGGAGCGGTGGGGACGGCGGGGTCTGCGGCGGCTGGCGTGGTCATGGGTCCAGCGTACCCAGATTTCATTGGACCTCCCAAGGAAATCTGGGCTACGGTGAGAATCGTTGGGATTCCCCACGACTTGCTCCTGACCGTTTCGGAGGTGTGCACGCATGCGTCGTGTCCGGTACGAACACAGCGGCGGTCCCGAGGTCCTGTTCCTGGAGGACGTGCCGGTGCCCGAGCCCGGCCCCGGTGAACTCCTGGTCCGCGCCGAGGCGATCGGCGTGACCCTGCCCGTCGTGCGCAAGGTGCGCGAGACCCGCGACCCGATCCCGCTCGGCGGCGAGATCGCGGGCGAGGTGGTCGCGTGCGGCGAGGGCGTCACCGCGTACGCACCCGGCGACCGCGTCACCGGCCTGGTCTTCGGCCACGGCTACGCCGACTACGCCCTGCTGCACGAGGCGATGGCCTCACCGGTGCCGGACGCCGCGAGCGCGGTCGACGCGGTGGCGCTCGTGCGCAGCGGGCTCGTCGCGTACGGGGCCCTGCACGCGGCCCGGCCCGCACCCGGCGAGGCGGCGCTCGTGACGGGGGCGGCCGGCGGTGTCGGTCAACTCGCCGTGCAACTGGCCCGGTTGAAGGGTGGAGCGGCGCGGGTCGTGGCCGCCGTCTCGGACCGCCGCAAGGCCGACTTCGTGCGCGGGCTCGGCGCCGACGAGGTGGTGACGTACGAGGACGCGTCGTGGGGCGATCCCGTGGACTACGTACTCGACGCGGTCGGCGGCGCGCTGCTGAAGCCGGCGGTCGGCGCCCTCGCGCCGTCCGGCCGGCTCGTGGCGTTCAGCTCGGGCGGCGGGACGATCGAGGCGTACGACCTGCTCGTCGGCGCGAAGTCGGTCGTGGCGTTCCAGATGGCGCTTGTCGCGCGCGGGCGGCCGGACACGTACGAGCAGTGGCGCAAGGAGGTGTGGGAGCTGTTTCTGACGGGGCATCTGAAGCCCTTCGTCCATGGGGAGTTCGGCCTCGCGGATGCGTCGAAGGCGCATGCGGTGATCGAGGAGCGGGCCAATCTCGGCAAGGTCGTCCTCGTCCCGTGAGCCCGGGGCGGCAGTCCCCTGGTGCACGGTCCTTGTGGCGTGCCGAGCGTCCCAAGTAGCGTCTGTGGCGCATACGTTGGACGTGGGATGTCCGGTTGTCCGGATGACCTGAAGGGTGGGCCGCGCCATGCACGTCTCTTTCCCCGTACGTCTCAGATCGGCGGTGGTGGCGCTGGCCGTCGCCGCCGCGCTCCCCGTCCCGGTCGCGGCACAGGCCGCCGATGCCGCCGCCGAGACCCCACCTCCTTTTGAACAGCGGGTGTTGTTCAAGGCGTCCCAGGACCCGGGCTACGCCTGCTATCGCATTCCCGCCGTCGTGAAGACGGTCAAGGGCACACTCCTGGCCTTCGCCGAGGGCCGGACGAACGACTGCTCCGACGCCGGTGACATCGACATCGTCGTCAAACGCTCCGAGGACGGCGGCCGCACATGGTCCCCGCTCCAGGTCGTCAACGAGGGCGCCGGTGACACGCACGGCAACCCCGCGCCGATCGTGGACCGCAGGACCGGCCGCATCGTGCTCGCGGAGACGTACAACACGGGCCGCACCGACGGCAAGAACTGCTCCGTGCCGTGCGACCGCACCCCGCACATGCAGTACAGCGAGGACGACGGCCGCACCTGGTCGCGGCCGCGTGACCTGAGCGACGAGATCCTGCCGCCCGACTTCAACTCCTGGTACGCGACGGGCCCGGTGCACGGGATCCAGCTCACCAGGGGCCGGCACCGCGGGCGGCTCGTCCTCACCGTCAACTCCGAGACGTGGGACGGCAGTCGGGTCAGCGCCAACCATGCCGCGCTCATGGTCAGCGACGACGGGGGCGACCACTGGCGGATCGGCGCCAGGGACTCGTGGCCGATCGCGGCCGACGGCACGTTCCGGCAGAAGCCGTCCGAGATGACGCTCGCCGAGCGGCCCGACGGCTCGCTCTACGTCAGTGGCCGCGAGCAGGACGGCACCGATCTCGGGCATCGCACCGACGCGGTGAGCCGGGACGGCGGCGACTCGTTCGTCCGCCCCTTCTCGGCGATCCCCGACCTCTACACGCCGCAGGTCCAGGGCTCCGTCCTGCCCGTCGGACGCCACGGCGAGCGGCTGCTGCTCGCCTGCCCCGGCGATCCGGACCGGCGCCGCACCATGACGATCCGCTCCTCCTACGACGGCGGACGCACCTGGGAGAGCTTCGACCGGGGCACCGTCGTCACCACGGACTGGTCCGGCTACTCGGACCTCGTGCAGGCCGATCCGGCGCATGTGGGCCTGATGTACGAGGGCGGGGCGGTGGACGCGCGGGACGAGATCCGGTTCGCCCGGTTCACGCTCGACTGGCTGGCGGAGCGGCGCGGCGCCGATCCGACGACGGACGACCGGGCGAAGGGTGCGCACGGGGCCGCCGTGCTCGGTGGGGCGTCGGTCACCGAGGGCCGGATCGGCGGGGCGCTGTCGTTCGACGGCGTCGACGATGCCGTACGACTGCCGTACCGCGACGCACTCCCCCTGGGTGCACGGGACTTCACCGCCTCGCTCTGGTTCAAGTACAGCGCGACGAGCGGTGAGCAGCCGCTGCTGTGGATGGGCGGCATCGGGACGACGCAGCCTCAGGTGTGGCTGCGCGGCGAGCCCGCGTCGAACCGGATCACCGGGCTGATCACCGTGCGGGACGGGGCGGCGGCGCCGCGGACCGTGTCGGTGCGCAGCGCGTCCGCGTACAACGACGGGGCCTGGCATCAGGCCGAACTCCGGCGCGAGGGCGGGTGGTTGAGTCTGTCCGTGGACGGGGCCGTCGTCGGGAGCGCGGCGGATGTGCCGGGGTCGGTGAGCCGGAACTCGCCGTTCGGGGTGCATGTGGGGCAGCGGATGGACAGCCGGGCGTTCTTCAGCGGGGCGATCGACGAGGTGCGGGTCACCGCTGATGGGGAGCCTGTGGTGTGGTTGCCCATGGACCGGGTGCGCGGAGGGAGTTAACGTCGCGTCGCGTGAGGGGTCGGGAGCGAACGATGGCGACGCGCGGCCGGTGGGGGCTGGTCGCGCCCCGCGGCGGAGCCGCACATCGACGCTGCCCCGCGCCCCTGTGGGGACTCCTGCTCGCCCTCGTCTGCGGGTTGGTTGTCTTTGTCGCCCTCCCCGATCGGGAGGGCGACTCCCGTTGCGCCGCCCGTACGGTGACCAGCGCCTCCCCCGACACCGCCCTCACCACCACCTTCGCCCGCTACGGCGACGACCCGACCCGTACCGACGACTGGACCGGCGGCGACGGGACGCACTCCGTGCGGTTGCCGGACGGGCGGACGCTCTGGCTGTTCTCCGACACGTACACGGGGGCCGTGCACCCGCCGCCCAATCCCGAGGGGCAGCCGCACGCCTGGCGGGACCCGAGCGCGCCGTTCGTGCGCAACTCGGCCGTGCTGATGGACCGTTCGGGCCGGATCGAGCGGACCGTCGCCGCGCCGCTGTTCCCGGATACGGGGGTCGGCGAGTGGCGGTGGCCGGTCGCCGCGCGGGTGGAGGCGCGGGCGCCGGGGTCGGACGAGCAGGTCGTACGGGTACTGCTGTGGACCAGGGCGGCGGGGAGCGGCCCGTACATCTACGGGGTGCCGACGGCGACGGAGGTGGCGACCCTGGCGCTGCCCTCGCTGCGGGTCGAGGGGATCACGCAGGTCCTCGACCAGCGGCAGGTGCGGGATCCGGCGAAGCGGGTGCTGTTCGGGACGACCCTGGTCGACGGGGGCGGCTGGACGTACGTCTTCGGCGGGGACGACGGGCAGGCCCCCGTGCACCGCGCCTTCGTGGCCCGGGTGCCGCGCGGCCGGCTCGGCGACGTGAAGGCCTGGGAGTACTGGGACGGTGCGCGCTGGCAGGCCGGAGCGCGGGCCGCGCCGGTGCTCGGGGACGGGCGGCGGCGGGGCGTGGGCAGCGCGTTCGGTGTCGTACGGGACGGGGGGACGTACGTCCTGTTCACGATGGCGGCGGGGACGGCCGGGCTGACGAAGGTCGTCTCGTACTGGGCGTGTTCACCGGCCGGGCCGTGGCACGGGCCCGCGAAGGCGTTCACGGCCGCGCTGCCGGACGGCACCGTCGCCGCGTACAACCCGCAGGCGCACCCGGCGATGAGCGGGGACGGGCGGTTCGTGCTCAGCTACGACGTCAACTGGCTGGACGCGACACCCGCCACCGCGCAGGCGCATCTCAGCCGGAACGTGTCGCTGTACCGGCCCCGGTTCGTGACGGTGCGCCTCGGTCCTCGTACGTGAGGTTCACCGGACGCGGCTCCTCCGGGTCCTTCGCGCGGCGCTTGGCGATGACCGCGCACACCATCAGCTGCATCTGGTGGAAGAGCATCAGCGGCAGCACGGCGAGGGAGGCGTGCGCCCCGAACAGGACGCTCGCCATGGGCAGTCCGGAGGCCAGGGACTTCTTCGAGCCGGCGAACTGGATCGCCACGCGGTCCGCGCGGCCGAAGCCGAGCGCCTTCGCGCCGTACCAGGTCACCGCCAGCATGATGGCGAGGATCATCGCCTCGACCACGAGGAGACCGGCGAGCCGGACCGCGCTGACCTGGTGCCAGATGCCCTGGACCATGCCCTCGCTGAACGCGGTGTAGACGACGAGCAGGATCGAGCCGCGGTCCACGTATCCGAGGATCTTCTTGTGGCGCGCGATGAAGCCGCCGATCCAGCGGCGCAGCAACTGGCCCGCGATGAAGGGCACGAGCAGTTGCAGCACGATCTTCATCAGGGAGTCGGCGTTGAAGCCGCCGCCGCTGTTGCCGAGCAGGGCCGCGGCGAGCAGCGGGGTCAGGACGATGCCGGCGAGCGAGGAGAAGGAGCCCGCACAGATCGCCGCAGGGACGTTGCCGCGCGCGATCGACGTGAACGCGATCGACGACTGGATGGTGGAGGGGACGAGGGTGAGGAAGAGGAGTCCCTCGTAGAGGTTCTGCGGCAGGAGTACGGGGACCAGGCCGCGGGCGGCGAGGCCGAGCAGCGGGAACAGGACGAAGGTGCAGGCGAGGACCGTGACGTGCAGGCGCCAGTGCCGCAGTCCGTCCATCGCCTCACGGGTGGAGAGCCGGGCACCGTAGAGGAAGAAGAGGAAGGCGACGGCCGTGGTCGAGGCGCCGGAGGCGACGTCCGCCGCGGTGCCGCGGGCCGGCAGGAGCGCGGCGAGGCCGACGGTTGCGATCAACGCGAGGATGTACGGGTCGATCGGGATCCAGGACGGCCGGCTCAGGCGTTTCATCGGTTCCTTGGTCTTCGTTGCTGGCGGTTCGTGCTGCTGGCGGTTCGTGTCGCTGTCGGCTGGTGTCGCTGTCGGTTCAGGACGTGCCCTCTCCATCGTCCTCCTGATCACCGTGATCGGGAATCCTGCATACCGTACTGACTGTCATCGTGTTCCGTGATGAGCAGGGGTAGGGTCGGGGCATGTACGACCCCGGGCAGTTGAGGACGTTTCTGGCCGTCGCGCAGACGCTGAGCTTCACGCAGGCCGCGCGCCGCCTCGGCCTGCGGCAGTCGACCGTGAGCCAGCACGTGCGGCGCCTGGAGGACGCGGCCGGGCGCACCCTGTTCACCCGGGACACGCACTCCGTGGATCTGACGGAGGACGGGGAGGCGATGCTCGGGTTCGCGCGGCGGATCCAGGAGGTGCACGAGCAGGCGGCGTCGTTCTTCACGGGGACGCGGCTGCGCGGCCGGCTGCGGTTCGGCGCGTCGGAGGACTTCGTACTGACCCGGCTGCCGGAGATCCTGGAGGCGTTCCGGGCCGAACACCCGGAGGTGGACCTGGAGTTGACGGTCGAACTGTCCGGCACGCTGCACGAGCAGATCGACGCGGGCAAGCTCGACCTGGTCCTCGCCAAGCGGCGCCCCGAGGATCCGCGCGGCGAGTCCGTGTGGCACGACCGGCTTGTGTGGATCGGCTCGGAGCGGCTGCGGCTCGACGCGGAGCGGCCGGTGCCGCTCATCGTGTATCCGCCGCCGGGGATCTCGCGGGCGCTGGCCCTCGAAGCGCTGGAGCGGCACGGGCGGGCCTGGCGGATCGCCTGTACGAGCGGATCCCTGAACGGGTTGATCGCTGCGGCGCGGGCCGGGCTCGGAGTGATGGCGCACTCGCGCGGTCTCATTCCACCGGGTCTGGTGCGGGTCCCTGACCGGGTGGGGCTGCCGGAGTTGGGGGAGGTCGATTTCGTGTTGCGCGGGTCGGGGGGCCGGGAGGACGGTGGGGCTGCGCGGGCGCTGGCCGAGGCGATCCTGGCGGGGGGCGATCGCTTGCGGTGAGCTCCGCTGGGGTGCGGGATATTCGTCTGCGGGTTCGGTGGGGGCTGGTCGCGCAGTTCCCCGCGCCCCTGAGATGCGCACCTTCGGTGCGACATCTCATCGGGCGCGTTCGCGTCGGGGAAATGCGACGCGAAGCGTCTGCATTTCAGGGGCGCGGGGAACTGCGCGACCAGCCACGACGAAAGCCGCAGCCGAATATCCCGCACCCCAGCGGAGCTCACCGTACCGGTGGCCGGTACGTCAGCTGTTTCACCCGGCGGATGAACGGCGCCGTCTCCACATGCTCGACCCCCTCCAGATGCCCCAGCTTCCCGGAGACGTACGCGTACAGGTCCGCCGTGTCGCGGGCGAGAGCCGTCGCCACCAGGTTGGAGGGGCCCGCGGTAGCGGCGACGTGGGCGATCTCCTCGTGGTCGGCCAGGGCCCGGCCCACCGTGTCGAGGTGGCGGGGCGACGCCGTGATCCAGAGCATCGCCGCGACGCCGTAGCCGAGGCGCAGCGTGTCGTACTCGACGTCGATGTAGAGCGCGCCGGACGCGAAGAGCTGGGCGAGGCGGCGCTTGACCGCGGACTCGGACCGGCCGGTGGCGCGCTGGAGTTCCGGGTACGTGGCCCGGCCGTCGCGCTTGAGTTCGGCGAGCAGCGGCGCGTCCTGCGGGGTGATGGACGGCGCCTCGGGCGGGGCGGGCGGCGGGCGCAGCGCCGCGACCTGGTCGGCGCTGAGCGGGCCGTACTTGCGCAGCCAGCCCTGGGGTCCGCCGAAGAAGCGGTGCAGCATGAGCTGGGCGCGGATCTCGACGATGTGCGGGGTGCGCGGGAGTTTGCCGAGGAGCAGGTCGTCGTAGTCGCCGGGGGTGCGCGGCACGGTCCCGCAGACGATCTCGGTGCCGCCCGAGGTGAGGCCGATCCACGAGGTGTCGGGCCGGCGGGCGAGGGCCGCGGCGATGGCCTCGGCGCCCTCGGGCGCGCAGCGCAGCCGCAGCATCCAGTGGTCGTAGCCGAGTACCTGGGCGTCCTGGAGGCCGACGACGCGCAGCCCGCCGTCCGCGACGAGCTTGCGGTAGCGGCGGGCGACGGTCTGGTCGGAGACGCCGATGACCTCGGCGATCCGGCTGAACGGCGCCCGCCCGTCGGCCTCCAGGGCCTGGAGGATCTTCAGGTCCAGATCGTCGAACGTGGTGGGATCCATCCCGCCGCCGCCCTCTCGTGTCGGATTCCGTCGATACGACACCGCTGATCATGTCGATCGGCCGCGTCCACCCCATCGTACGAAGCCGACGGAAGAACGAGACGAACGAGAGGTCGGATTCACGATGCGTACATGGGGGACCTTGACCGCGGTCTGCCTGGGGACGTTCATGCTGCTCCTGGACGTGTCCATCGCGGTCGTCGCGCTGCCCGACATGGCGGGCGCGCTGCACGCCTCGCTCACCGATCTGCAGTGGGTGATGGACGGCTACGCCCTCGCGCTGGCCGCGCTGCTGCTCGGCACGGGCGCCGCCGCCGACATCCTGGGGCGGCGCCGGGTGCATGTGGTCGGGGTCGTGGTGTTCGCCGCGGCCTCGCTGGTGTGCGGCCTGGCGAGCGGGCCCGGGATGCTCGTCGCGGCCCGGGTCGTGCAGGGGCTCGGGGCGGCGGCGATGTTCGCGACGACGCTGCCGATCATCGGGGCCGTCTACCAGGGGCGGCAGCGCTCGGTGGCGCTGGGTGTGTTCGGCGCCGTGAGCGGCGGGGCCGCCGCCATCGGCCCGGTGCTCGGCGGGCTGCTGACCGAGGGGCCCGGCTGGCGGTGGATCTTCTGGGTCAATCTGCCGGTGAGCGTCGCCGCGGTGTGGCTGACGCTGCGGCACGTGCCGGAGTCGCGCGGGCCGAGCGAGCGGCGGATCGACTGGGCGGGGACGGCGGCCTTCGCGGCGTTCGCGGGCGCGGCGACGTACGGCGTGATCCGCGCGGGCGAGGAGGGCTGGAGCGAGCGGGGCGCGCTCGTGTCGCTCGGGGCCGCGGCGCTCGCGCTGCTGTGCTTCGTGGCCGTCGAGCGGCGGTCGGCGCACCCGATGCTGGATCTGGCGCTGCTGCGCCGGCCCGCGTTCGTGGGCGTGATGGTGGGCGCGTTCGCCTTCAACGCGGCCGCGTTCGGTGTGCTGCCGTACACCTCGCTGTGGCTTCAGACGCTGCTCGGGATGTCGCCGGTCCACGGCGGCCTGGTGTTCCTGTCCCTGTCCGGCGCTTCGATGGTGGTGGCGATAGCGGGCGGGAAGCTGCTGCACGGGGTGCCCGCGCGGATCACGGTCGGCGGCGGGCTCGTGCTCATCGGGGTCGGGCTGTGCTGCCAGGGGGTGCTCGACGCGGGGTCGTCGTGGCCGGCGCTCGTGCCGGGGCTCCTCCTGACCGGCGTCGGGGTCGGCCTCGTCTCGCCCGGGATCGCGGGTGCGGCGCTCGCCACGGTGGAGCCGGCCAGGTCGGGCATGGCGGGCGGTTCGCTCAACACGTTCCGGCAGCTCGGGTACGCGCTCGGCATCGCGGTCTTCGGCACCGTATTGATCTCGCGGATGCAGGACACGCTGCCGCGCGGCGCCGCGCATGCCCTCGCAGGCGGCGGGGCGGACGCCCTGCGCGGGCGCATCCCGGAGCAGAGCCTTCACACGGCCTTCGCACAAGGGCTCAACTCGGCCTCGCTGGTGGCCGGTTGTGTGGCGCTCGTCGCAGGCTTCCTGGTGCTCGTTTTGGTACGGTCCCCCCAGACGCCCGTTGCGGAACCGACCGCTCCGCCCAAAAAGTCGGTCGGCGTGCCGCGGTGACCCCTCCGTACAGATTCCGTGGAGACGGGTACGCAACCGGCAAGGAAGAGTGAAGAGCGGTGGGAGATTACGCCACCGAAACTTACTGAAGCGTAAGTATTCTGTCCCGCCGCTTCCCTTGTGGCCGCATTTAAACGGCTGACCTGTGCATATTCCGCGCGCTACCGGCGAGTTGGACCCCCTCCCGCCGGGGCGCGCGGTCGGGTACCGTCACCGACGCTGTGCGGAGCAGCGCCACAAGGAGCAACTTTGCGCGAGTTCACCAACCCCCAACTGGTGACGGCGCCGCCGGTGGGCGGCCTGGCCGACGCCGTCTTCGATCATGCCCTGGAGGATCCCGACCACATCGCCTTCGGGCGCAAGGACCAGCAGGGACGCTGGCAGGACATCACGTCGGCGCAGTTCCGCGACGAGGTCCTGGCACTCGCCAAGGGCCTGCTCGCGGAGGGCATCCGGTTCGGCGACCGCGTCGCGATCATGTCCCGTACGCGCTACGAGTGGACGCTGTTCGACTTCGCCCTGTGGACCGTGGGCGCCCAGGTCGTCCCGATCTACCCCACCTCGTCCGCCGAGCAGGTCTTCTGGATGCTCTACGACGCCCAGGTGTCGGCCGCGATCGTGGAGCACGAGGACCACGCGATGACGGTGGCGACGGTCATCGACCGGCTGCCCCATCTGCGCCGGCTGTGGCAGCTGGACGGCGGCGCGGTCGGCGAGGTCACCGCGGCCGGCACCCACGTCGACGACGAGACGGTCCAGCGGCACCGCCGCGCGGTCACCCCGGAGTCCGTCGCCACGGTCATCTACACGTCCGGCACGACGGGCCGCCCCAAGGGCTGTGTGATCACACACGCGAACTTCATGTTCGAGGCGGACACGATGGTCACGCGCTGGGCCCCGGTGTTCTCCTCCAAGCGCGACCGCGAGGCGTCGACGCTGCTCTTCCTGCCGCTCGCGCACGTCTTCGGGCGGATGGTGCAGGTGGCGGCGGTGCGCGGCGGTGTGAAGCTCGCGCACCAGCCGCAGCTGAACGCGGCGGCACTGCTCCCCGACCTCCAGGCCTTCCGGCCGACGTTCATCCTCGCGGTGCCGTACATCTTCGAGAAGGTCTTCAACGCGGCCCGCAGGAAGGCCGAGAACGAGGGCAGGGCCGGCGCATTCGACAAGGCCGTCGAGTGCGCGGTGAAGTACGCGGACGCCCAGGAGGCGAAGGCGTTCGGCACCGGCCCCGGGCCCTCCGCGTCGCTGCGCATGCAGCACTCGATCTTCGACAAGCTCGTGTACTCCAAGGTGCGCGAGGCGATGGGCGGCAAGGTGCGCCAGGCGATGTCCGGCGGCAGCGGCATGGACCGGCGGCTCGGCCTGTTCTTCGCCGGCGCGGGCGTCGCGATCTACGAGGGCTACGGGCTGACCGAGTCGACGGCCGCGGCCACCGCGAACCCGCCGGAGCAGACCCGCTACGGCACGGTCGGCAAGGCGATCCCCGGCACCACGGTGCACATCGCGGACGACGGCGAGGTGTGGCTGTACGGAGCCAACGTCTTCCAGGGGTATCTCAACGACCCGAAGGCCACCGACGCCACCCTGCACGACGGCTGGCTCGCCACCGGCGACCTGGGCGCGCTCGACGAGGACGGCTACCTCACGATCACCGGGCGCAAGAAGGAGATCCTCGTGACCTCCGGCGGCAAGAGCGTCTCGCCGCAGCAACTGGAGGAGCGGGTCCGCGACCATCCGCTGGTCGCGCAGTGCATCGTGGTCGGCAACGACCGCCCGTACATCGCGGCGCTCGTCACGCTCGACTCGGAGGCCGTCGAGCACTGGCTCGGCATGCGCGGCAAGCAGCTGATGAACCCGGCCGACCTGGTGCGCGACCCCGATCTGGAGATGGAGGTGCGCCGTGCGGTGGTGGCCGCCAACACCCTGGTCTCGCAGGCGGAGTCGATCCGCACGTTCCGGATCCTGGCCCATCAGTTCACCGAGGAGCACGGGCTGCTCACGCCGTCCCTGAAGCTGAAGCGGAAGGCGATCGAGACGGCGTACTCGGCGGAGGTGGACGCGCTCTACGGGTCATGAGCCGTCCCGGGGACAGTTTCTGACGGTTCATCAATTACCGATGCGTCAGTTATTGACGGTTCATCAGGTCGCACACAGAATCACCCTCACTTCGACGGAGGGGGCCCGACCGTGTCGCGACCGATCCGCGCCATCACCGCCACCGTGGCGGCACTCCTGCTCGCCACCGCCTGCAACTCCACCGCCGACAACAACTCCTCTGCAGCAAAGGGGAGTTCGGTACGGGGAGTGACCGACGACTCGATCAAGGTCGGCGGGATCGTCTCCATGACGACGGCGAGCGGCTACAGCAAGAAGGACACCGACCTGGGCGCGAGGGCCCGCTTCGACCGCGCCAACGCCGAGGGCGGGATCAACGGCCGGAAGATCGACTACCTGGGCGCCGAGGACGACGGCCAGGACCCGGCGAAGAACCTGGCCGCCGCCCGCAAACTCGTCCAGCAGGACAAGGTGTTCGCGATCGCGCCGATGAGCTCGGTGACGTTCTCCGGGGCGGACTTCCTCCAGAAGCAGGGCGTGCCGACGTTCGGCTGGGGCACGCTGCCCTCGTTCTGCGGTCCGACGTACATCTACGGGTACGGCGGCTGCATGGTGCCGATGCCCGGCGGTACCATCTCGCAGACCTGGCCGGAAGGCCTGAAGCACGTCACGAACGGGTCGAAGGGCACGTCGGTCGCGATCCTCGCCAACGACAACGACGCGGGCACCTTCGCCATCCGCACCTACAAGCAGTCGTTCGCCTCCGCCGGCTACAAGGTGACGTACGCCAAGGCCTCGGTGCCCGCGACGTCCGTGCCGAGCGACTGGTCCGCGTACACGAAGGAACTGCTGCGCAGCGACGGCGGCAAGGCCCCCGACGTGGTCGTCTCCGTCATGCAGACCCCGTACAACATCGGCCTGTTCACGGCCGTCAAGCGCACCGGGTTCACAGGGGTGCTGACCGATCCGACCGACTACGACCCGGGGCTGCTCGCCAAGAGCACGACGAAGCAGGCGCTCGACGGTGTCCATGTGCTGCTGTCCTTCGAGCCGTTCGAGTCGAGGACGGCGGACATGGAGCGGTTCAAGGCCGACATCAAGAAGGCGGCGGGCGGCAAGGACGTGCCGCTCAACATGCACATGATGACGGGGTACATGAGCGCTGATCTCTTCTTGGCCATCGCCGAGAAGGCGGGCAAGGACCTCACCGTGAAGTCCTTCCAGTCAGCCGCGGACGGGTTCTCGGACCGGAGCACGATGGTCGGCGACCGTGAACTGCCGCGCGGGCAGAAGGAGTCGTTCGGCTGCGGAGCCCTCGTACAGCTCAAGGGCGGGGCGTACCGGGTGTCGTCCCCGTTCAAGTGCTACGAGCCGATCCCCTTCAAGTGAGCTCCAAGCAGCCCTGCCCGAAGGGGTGTTCCGATGGCTGACCTTCTCGCCTTCGTCCTGAGCGGTCTGGTGTCGGGCGCGGTGTACGCCCTGCTCGCCACCGGGCTCGTCCTGTCCTACTCGGCCTCGGGCCTGTTCAACTTCGCGCACGGCGCCACCGCGTTCCTGTGCGCGCTCGCCTTCTACGAACTCCACTCGGGCTTCGGCTGGCCCGCCGTACCCACGGCGCTGCTCCTGGTCGTGGTCGTGGCTCCCCTGCTGGGGTGGGGACTTGACCGGCTGATGTTCCGCAAACTGGCGCGGGTCGGGGAGAGCGCGCAGATCGTGGCGACGATCGGGCTGCTGGTGGCGCTGCCCGCGCTCGGCCTGTGGGTGGTGGAGCTGCTCGACGACGCGGGGGCCCCTGTGCTGCCCGCGGAGAACCAGTTCGGGCTTCCGGGGGTGGGGCCGAGCCCGGCGAGGAACTGGCAGCTGATGGACGGCGTCGGCATCGACTCCGACCAGCTGATCACGTGGGTGACGACGGCCGTGGTCGCGCTCGGCCTGTGGATCCTCCTGCGTCACACGGCACTTGGGCTCAAGCTGCGGGCGGCCGTCGACAACCGTTCGCTCGTCGAGCTGCGCGGGATGAGCGCGGACCGGCTGTCGTCGGTGGCGTGGATGCTGTCCTCCGCGCTCGCGGGCCTGGCCGGGGTGCTCGCCACTCCCCTGCTCGGCCTGTCCTCGCACGACTTCACGCTGTTCCTGTTCGTGTCGGCGACAGCGGCGGTCCTCGGCCGGTTCCTGTCGATCCCGCTGGCGTTCGCGGGCGGGCTGGGCCTCGGGGTGCTGCAGAACCTGGTCGCCGGGTACGCCTCGTTCGCCGAGCGGATCACCGGGTTCCGTACGGCGGTGCCGTTCCTGATCCTGTTCGCCGGGCTGCTGCTGCTCACGCGGCGGCAGCGCACGGCGGGCACGGCGGCGGCCGACGCGCCGCCGGTCGACTATCTGGCGGGCCGGTCGTGGGCGCGGCGGTGGGGCCCGTGGGCGGGGGCGGCGGCGCTGACGGCGGCGGCTTTCTACACGGTCACGACGCCGTTCTGGAGCGGCATCCTCGCGCAGGGTCTGGCGATCTCCCTCGTCTTCCTCTCCTTCACCGTGGTGACCGGGCTCGGCGCGATGGTGTCGCTGGCGCAGGCGACGTTCGTGACGGGCGCGGCCCTTGTGGCCGGGCTGCTGATGAGTCACGGGTGGCCGTTCCTCGGGGCGGCGCTGGTGGGGACGTGCGCGGCGGCGATCCTGGGCGCGCTCGTGGCGCTCCCCGCGCTGCGTCTGGGCGGCCGCTCCCTCGCCCTCGCGACACTCGCACTGGCCTTCCTGGCCGACCAAGTCCTCTTCCAGATGGGCTGGTTGAGGAACGGCGACACCGGGTGGGAGATCCCGCGCCCCGTGTTCGGCCCGGTCGACCTCGGCGACGACCGGGCGATGGGCGTGGCGATGGTCGTGCTGTGCGTCGCCGGGGTGGCGGCCCTGAGCGCGCTGCGCGGGTCGCGGGCCGGGCGGGCGATGCTCGCGGTGCGCTCGGCGCCGGCCGCCGCCATGGCGTCCGGCGTCTCGGTCGTCCGCACGAAACTCCTGCTCTTCACGCTCTCGGCGGGGCTCGCCGGGTTCGGTGGGGTGATGTACGCGTCGTACAACACCCGGATCACCGCGACGGACTTCACCGCGATGACGGGTCTGATCTGGCTCGCGGTGGTGGTCGCGGCGGGCGTGCGGCGCCCGCAGTTCGCGGTCGCCGCAGGCCTCACGTTCGCCGTCGTCCCCCACCTCATCAGCGACTACGTCACGGAGTCGGTGCAGCTCCCGGTGATCCTCTTCGGCCTGGCGGGGCTCGCCCTCGCCAACGATCCCGACGGGTACTGCGCGGCGTTCTCCGTCCGCCGCCACCGGCGCAGGGCGGCCACCGTCACGGCGGTCGCCTCGCAGACGGTGACACCCCCCGACCCCGAGGCGGCGCTCCAACTCGCCTCCGTCCAGGCGGGATACGACGGAGCGCCCGTCCTCCTCGGCGTCGACCTCACGGTCCGCCCCGGCGAGATCGTCGCGCTGCTCGGCCCGAACGGCGCCGGGAAGTCGACGACGTGCAAGGTGGCGGCCGGACTCCTGACACCGCTCCAGGGCGAGGTCCACGTCGCCGGGGACGCGGTCGGCCGCGAGGGCGCCGTCCGCCGCGCGCGCTCCGGGGTGGTCCTCGCCCCCGAGGGCCGCGGCATCTTCCCGACCCTGACGGTGGACGAGAACCTCACACTCCAACTCCCTGCCAAAGTCGACCGGTTGGCGATCTACGAGCGCTTCGCGGGACTCGCGGCCCGTCGCGACGTCCCAGCGGGTTCCCTCTCGGGCGGCGAACAACAACTCCTCGTCCTCGCGCCGCTCCTTCACAGCCCGCCCCGCGTCCTGATCGCGGACGAGCCGTCGCTCGGCCTCGCGCCCCGCGTCGTCGAAGAGGTCTACCGCCTGCTGTCCGAACTCCGCGACGCGGGCACGGCGTTGCTGCTCGTCGAGGAGAAGGCGTCCGAGATCCTCGGCGTCGCCGACACCGTGGCGTATCTCGCGCAGGGCCGGGTGACGTGGTGCGGCCCGCGCGACCAGGTGGAGGAGCGGCGGCTCACGGACGCGTATCTGGGCGTGGCGCCGACCACGGGGCAGGCGGAGGAGGCGGGCCGGGCATGAGCCACGTACTGGAAGCGGAGGCCGTCGGTGTGCGGTTCGGCGGGGTGCGGGCCCTGGACGGGGTGGGGCTGCGGCTCGCGGTCGGCGAGGTGTGCGGCCTGATCGGGCCGAACGGCGCGGGCAAGACGACCTTCTTCGACGTCGTCTCCGGCATCCGGCGCCCCGACGCGGGCCGGGTGCTGCTCGACGGCGCGGACGTCACCCGTCGCTCGCCGGTGTGGCGGGCGCGGCACGGGATGCGCCGCACGTTCCAGCGCCAGCAGCTGTTCGGGCAGCTCACGGTCGCGGACAACCTGCTGGTCGCGCAGGAGTGGCGGCGCCGCGGCGCGGACACCGGCCGGGCGAACGCCCTGCTGCGCGACTGCGGCCTCGCCGACCTCTCCACCTCGTACGCGGGAACGCTGCCGGTGGGCCGGGCCCGCATGGTCGAACTGGCCCGCGCGGCGGCGGACCGCCCCCGCGTGCTGCTCCTCGACGAACCCGCCTCGGGCATGACGGCCGAGGAGCGGGCGCGGCTCGCGGCCGTGGTGCGCCGGCTCGCCGAGGAGGACGGGTGCGCGGTGCTGCTCGTGGAGCACAACGTGGCGTTCGTGATGGAGCTGTGCTCCCGGGTCGTGGTCCTCGATCTGGGACGCGTGCTCGCCGAGGGAACTCCTGAGGGCATAAGGGCGGACGAACGGGTACGCGAGGCGTATCTGGGAACCACGGGTCACCAGACCCCGGCACAAGGTTCACATACGTGACTGGCATGCTGGAGTCGGCCCGTGTTCCGCCGACAGGAATGCGCGTACTCCCGTGATCGTTGACCATGGGAGTACCACCGACGAACAAACGACTTAAAGGACCGCACCTCGTGAGCAAGGTTCCCCCGATCATCCTGAACAACGGCATCGAGATGCCGCAGCTCGGCTTCGGTGTGTGGCAGGTGCCGGACGACGAGGCCGAGAAGGCCGTCGGGACGGCGCTGGAGGCCGGGTACCGCAGCATCGACACCGCTGCCATCTACGGCAACGAAGAGGGCACCGGCAAGGCCATCGCCGCGGCCGGGCTGCCCCGCGAGGACCTCTTCGTCACGACGAAGCTGTGGAACGCCGACCAGGGCTACGACGCCACGCTCCGCGCCTTCGACACCTCGCTGTCCAAGCTCGGCCTCGACTACGTGGACCTGTACCTGATCCACTGGCCGCTGCCGTCCAAGGACACGTACGTGGACACGTACAAGGCGTTCGAGAAGATCCACGCCGACGGCCGCGCCCGCGCCATCGGCGTCTCGAACTTCCTCCCGGAGCACCTGGACCGTCTCACCGCCGAGACGAACATCATCCCCGCGGTGAACCAGATCGAGCTCCACCCGCACCTCCAGCAGCACGCCTCCCGCGAGAAGCACGCGGAGCTCGGCATCGCGACCGAGGCCTGGTCCCCGCTCGGCCAGGGCAAGGGCCTCCTGGAGGTCCCGGCGATCATCGCCATCGCCCAGAAGCACGGCCGCACCCCGGCCCAGGTCGTCCTGCGCTGGCACGTCCAGCTCGGCAACGTCGTGATCCCCAAGTCCGTGACCCCGTCCCGGATCAAGGAGAACATCGACGTGTACGGCTTCGAGCTCGACCCCGAGGACCTCGGCGCGATCAGCGCGCTCAACGAGGACCGGCGACTCGGGCCTGACCCGGCTACGTTCGACGTGGCCTGATCCGTACGGAGAACCGGGGCCACCGGCGCGGGCACAGCCCCGCGGCGGTGGCCTTCTTCATGCCAGCCGCACCGGCAGCGCCTCCAGACCCCGCAGCAACATGCTCGTACGCCACCTCAGGTGCGCCGGGTCCGTCGCGAAGTCGATCTCCTCGTGGCGGGAGAGGAGTTGGCGCACCGCGACCGTGGCTTCCGCGCGGGCCAGAGGAGCTCCCAGGCAGTGGTGGAGGCCGTGGCCGAAGGCGAGGTGAGTGGGGGATGCGCGGGCGATGTCGAAGTGGTCGGGGTCGGGGAAGTGGAGGGGGTCGCGGGACGCCGCGGCCAGGGAGATCTGGACCGCGTCGCCCGCCGGGATCTCCGTACCGGCCAGGCGCAGGGGTTCTGTCGCGAAGCGGAACGCCGTTGCGTGGACCGGGGTGTTGAGGCGGAGGGACTCCTCCACCGCCGCGGCCGTCAGGGACGGATCGGCGCGGAGCCGGGCCAGTTGGGGCGGGTGGGCGAGGAGGGTGTGGACGGTGGCGGAGATCAGGTTGACCGTCGTCTCGTGACCGGCGACGAGGAGGAGGAAGACCATGCCGAGGAGTTCCTCGCGGGTCACGTCGCCGGTGCGTTCCGCCGCCGCCAGGTCGCTGAGCAGGGTCGCGTCGGGGGATGTCGTCTTGCGGGCTGTCAAGTCGGTGAGGGTGGCGTGGAGTTGGGCGGACGCCTGCGCCGCCGCCTCGGGTGAGGTGGGCAGGACCAGTTCGTTCGACCAGGCGTGGAAGGTCGTACGGGAATCCTCCGGGACGCCCATCAGGTCGCAGATCACCGTGACCGGGAGCGGCAGGGCGTAGGCGCTCACGAGGTCGACGGTGCCGTGGTGCGGGAGCGCCGCGAGGAGGGCGTCGGCCGTCGCCGCGATGCGCGGGTGCAGGGCCGTGATGCGGGCGGGTGTGAAGTGGGCCGCGACCATGCGGCGCAGCCGGGTGTGCTGCGGTGGGTCGCTCTGGAGCATGTTGCGGCCGATGGCGTGGCCGCCGTCCGTGCGCCACGACGAGGAGTGCGCGATGTCGTTGCTGAGCCTCGGGTCGGTCAGCGCCTCGCGCGCCGCGTCCCGCGTCAGGACCAGCCAGGCGTCGCCGGCTTCGGGGATGCGGACGCGGTGGAGGGGACCCTGCGCGCGCAGGCGGGCGTAGAGGGGGTGGGGGTTCGCCGCCAAGTCGGCTTTCAGGGGCGGGTGTTGATCCGCGGCGGGTGCTTGCGCCAGGTCTTCCAGGGTCGGTGGTTGTCCCATGAGGGTCTCCCGTGGTCGCTTCTCAAGCCTTCAAAGTGCGCGCGATCTCGTCCGCCGCGGCCAGCGCCTGGGCGCGGCCCGCGCGGGCCGCATCCGGGCGGCGGGCGTTCGCGGTCATGTTCCGGCCCATGGCGCGCCGTGCCGTCGCGTCCGGCATCAGGAGCGCCACGGCGCTGCCCTCGGCCGTCAGGGCGGCGGCCTGCGCGCGGGCGTGCCGGTGCGGGCCCACGGGTGACGGGATCGGGGAGAGCGCGAGGATCCGGCGGTGGCCGCGGGCCGCGTCGAGCGGTGTCGTCTCGCGGCTGCCACCGTCCATCCAGCGCCGCCCTGCCGCACTGACCGGCGGCCAGACGAGCGGGACCGCGCAGCTCGCGGCGACCGCCTCGACGAGGCTGGGCCCGCTGTCCCGGTCGAGGACGTCGGGCCGGCCCGTCGCCGCGTCGACCACCGCGATCCGCAGCCGGCGCCCGGGCCAGGCCCGCACCCCGTGGAGCAGCGCGCCCACCGTGTCGAGCACCTCCGACTCGGGGCCGGTCCGTGCGCGCAGGGCGGCCCGGCCGAGGCGGCGCGCCGAGCGGTCGGGGTCGCGGGAGCTGAGCGCCGCCCACAGGAAGCGCAGGGTCTGGGCCGCGGTCACGCCCAGCTCCACCCGGTCGCCCCCGGCGAGTTGACGCTCGTACAGCTCCTGCGGTGACTCCCCGGCGGCGATGCGCGTGCCGAAGATCGCGCCGGCCGAGGCTCCGATGACGACGTCGGCCGCGCCGAGGTCGATGCCGGCCTCGGTCAGGCCCGCCAGGGCGCCGACCAGCCAGGCGCCGCCCACGGGTCCGCCGCCGCCGAGCACCAGCGCCGTTCCGTCCGAGGTGCCGGCAGTGCCGTCAGGGCCGTCTGTGCCGTCAGGGCCGTCTGTGTTGTCGGTCTCGTCGGTTGTCTCCATGGGTCCGCCTCCCGCCGTGGATCCCCCGCGTTAAATGGGGAGTGCTCCCCGTTTCACGGCGAGACGATAGCATCAGTACCGGGGAGCACTCCCCGGTACTCATGGCGACGACGGCGGCGAGGACGGATGGGCGACGAGGAACAGGCGGCCATGGCCCCGCGGCGGCGGGACGCGCGCCGCAATCGGGAGCTGCTCGTCGAGGCGGCGCACGCGGTCTTCGTCGAGCAGGGGCTGGAGGCGCCGCTCGACGTCATCGCCCGGCGGGCCGGCGTGGGGAACGCGACGCTGTACCGGCACTTCCCCACCCGGGTCGCCCTCGTCGACGCGGTCTTCCGCGATCCGCTGAGCGACACGATGACGGCGGGCGAAAAGGCGCAGGCGGCGGCGGACGCGTGGGCGGGGCTCACCGGTTATCTCGACGCGGTGTTCACGGTGCTCGCCACGGACCGTGCCGCCAACGACCTCATGACGACGAGCCTCCAGGGCGTCGAGGCCCTGGAGGCGGTGCACGCGCACAACCACCGCACGCTGGAACTGCTCCTGGAGCGCGGGCGGGCGCAGGGTTCGGTGCGGCCCGATGTCGTCACGGAGGACGTCCTCTTCGCGCTGGCCGCGCTCGGGCGGGCGGTCCCCGCCCTCGTCGGCACGGCGTCACCCGATGCCTGGCGCCGTCCGCTGGCCCTGTTCCTCGACGGGCTGCGGGCCGCGCCGGGTACGGCGACGCTGCCCGGGCCCGCTCTCACGGCGAGTCAACTCCAGCACACGCTGGGCGAGTTGGGGCCGCATCGCGCGCCCCGCCCAAGGGTCTGAGCGGGGCGCGCCGCACCGGCTACAGGGCCGGGTACGCGTTCTTCATCAGTTCCTGGAACTGGGCGGAGAACCAGTGGCCGGACAGCGGCGCGTTCGGCAGCGCCCCGGACAGGTGGTTGTTGTTGCGCGGGTTGCCCGTGTACGTCGGGTCGCACATGCGGTCGAAGCCCTTGCCCTCGTCGTTGTCGATGGCGGTGCTCGAACCGTCGGACTCACCCGGCGGCTTCATCCACACGTAGGCGTCGATCCCGGGGGCGGGGTTGGCCTGCGGGCGTTCACCGAGGCCGGCTCCGCTCTGGTTGCACCAGTTGCCGGTGTTGAGGCGGCGGTCGTAGCGGCCACCGTCCACGTACGTGTCGACGTCGGTCGTGGCGCCCGGGCCCGTGGGCCTGGCCGTGCCGCCCCAGCCGTTGCGGGAGGTGTCGATCAGCATGCCGAGGTTCTGGTCGAAGCCGAGCGAGACCAGCTTCTCGCGCATGGCCTGGGCGTACGACAGCTCGTCGGTGTAGCGGTTCCAGTCGACCCACTTCGACTCTCGGACCGACTTGCCGGCCACCGTGTCGGTGATCTTGAAGTTGTCCTCCTTCAGGGCGCTGTAGTTGGCCGTGTTCACGATGAAGCCGTGGACGTCGGACAGCTTCGCGCCGTTGCTGGAGGCGGTCGTCTTGAACAGCTCCGCGGAGGGACCGAAGTTGTCGTCCCAGCCGAGCCAGCCGTGGTGGCCCGCGTCGATGTAGTTGTAGACGTTCGGGATGTCACCGAGCTTGTCCAGGGCGTAGCCGACGCCCTTCTGGTAGTTGCCGTTCGCCTTCATCACGTCGCAGTTGGGCGTGGACGTGGCGCGCGGCGAGACGTTGGTGACGAGGTTGGGCAGCGAGTCGAGCTCGATCGTCGTGACGATCCGCAGGCCCGCGTACTTGGGGTCGGCGAGGATCGCGGCGATCGGGTCGATGAAGTCGCTCTTGTACTTGTCGATGTCCGTCGGGCCGAGCTCGCCGTTGGAGGCGAGGGCGGCGCAGTCGCGGCCGGGGAGGTCGTAGACGACGAGCTGGACGACCTCTTCGCCGCTGCCCTTCTGGGCGAGCGCGGCGTCGAGGTGGGCGCGCAGGCCCATGCCGTCGCCGACGCCGTTGATCGCGGCGATCCGGTCGAGCCAGACGCCGGTGGGCTGGTTCGAGATCGCGGTCCCGCCCGGCTCGGCCGCGGCCTTCTTCGACCACTCCGGGTTCACGTACACCTTGGCGCCCGCGTACGGGTTGTCGACGCGGCCCGTCGGGTCCGGATCGGGGTCGGGGTCCGGCGGGGTGGTGTCCTCGTTGCAGGTGACGCCGTTCAGCTTGAACGTGGTGGGCAGCGCGTTGCTGCCGCTGTACGTGCCGTTGAAGCCGAAGGAGGTGGAGCCGCCGGTGGCGAGGGCACCGTTGTACGACAGGCTCTTGGCGGTGACGGCGGCGCCGGACTGGGAGATGTCGGCGTTCCAGCCGCTGCTGACCTTCTGGTTGCCCGCGAAGGACCAGGTCAGGTTCCAACTGGTGGTCGCCGCACCGTTGTTGGTGACGGTGACGGCGGTGGTGAAGCCGGTGTCCCACTGGTTCTGCACCTTGTAGTCCACGGTGCAGCCGGAGGCGGCGGCCGCGCGGATGTCGGCGGGCAGCGCGGCGGCGGTGCCGACGCACGCGGCGCCGGAGAGGGTGAGTGCGGCGAGCAGGGCGGTGCCCGCTCTGGTTCTGATGCGGCTCATGGGGGTGCCTTGTCCCTTTCGGTTCCTGTGGTGCGATGTGGGGTGGAGGGTCATCCGTTCAGGGCGCGCAGGTGATCGCGCAGCCCGGTTCCGTACGCCGTCGGTGTGCCGTCGTACGAGCTGATGAGGGACGGTCCTGTGGAGCAGTCCCAGGTGTTCCAGGTCCAGCCGAGGTACGACAGCCTGCGGTCGTCGAACCACTTCATGACCCGGTCGATGAACCCGTGCGAGCAGGTGTTCTCGCCGATCTCCCCTGCCACCAGCGGGACCTGTGCCGCGACGGGCGCGAGCGTCGAGTCCCAGCAGCTCTCGGTGGCGCAGGTGTTGAAGTTGTAGACGTGCCAGGCCGCGGCGAGATTGCCGGCCGGGTCGTCGGGCTTGTGCTGGAGCCACTGGCCGAGGTCGTTGGAGTACGCGAGGCCGCCCGCCAGGATCAGGTTGGAGGCGCCGGCCGTGCGCACCGCGTCGACGAGGTCCTGCATGCCGGCGACCTCGTAGCCGATGCCGGGGCAGGTCCCGCCGTCCTTCCAGCAGGCCCAGGCGTCGCCGAGGCTGGAGGTGGCGCGGTCCGGGTACGGCTCGTTGAAGAGGTCGAAGGCGACCGCCGGGTCGTCCTTGTACGCGCTCGCGACCGAGGACCAGAAGCTCGGCCCGTACTGGGCGTCGGGCATCGGCTTCTGGCAGGTGGCGTGGACGTCGGAGCAACCGGCGCTGTTGCCGGTGTACTGGCCGTGGGACCAGTGCATCTCCAGGATCGGCGTCATGCCGTGTGCCTTGACCTTGGTCACCAGGTCCTTGATGGCGGAGCGGTAGTTGGCACCTCCGTACTCGGGTTTGATGTTGTCGAGGCCGAGCCAGCACTCCTCGTTGAGCGGGATGCGGACGGCGTTGGACTTCCAGTCGGCGATGGCCTTGATCGCGGCGTCGTCGACCGGGCCGTCGAAGATCCCGTACCCCTGTACGCACATGAACTCGGCCCCGGAGCGGTTCACACCGAGGATGCGGCGGGGGGCGCCGGACGCGTCGACGAGCTTGTTGCCGGAGACCTTCAGGGCGGGGGCGGTGCCGTCACCGGGGTCCGTCGGATCGGTCGGGTCCGTCGGGTCGGTGCCGTCCGTGTTGCAGGTGGTGCCGTTCAGCTTGAAGGCGGTGGGCACGGTGTTCGCGCCCGACCAGGTGCCGATGAAGCCGGCGGAGACGCTTGCGCCGGTGGCGAGCGAACCGTTCCAGGACTCGTTGGCCGCGGTCACGGACGTGCCGGACTGGGACCACTTGGCGCTCCAGCCCTGGGTGACCTTCTGGCCGTCGGCGAAGGCGAACGACAGGCTCCAACTGTCGGTCGCCGCACCGTTGTTGGTGACTTTCACCGCCGCCTGGAAGCCGGTGTCCCACTGACCGGTGACGGAGTACTCCACCGAGCAGGCGGGAGCGGCGGCGGACGCGGCGGTGCCGGTCACCGGGACGAGCGAGGCCGCGCCGAGGGCGCAGGCCAGCAAAAGTGCGGAACGCGGGGGGTGTCGCATGAGCGACTCCTTGCAGCTCGGGCGTGACCGGAACGGCCGGCACGTCGACTGATGGAATCGCTCCCACTGGTTGCTGGAGGACTGTAGAGAAAGAACTGCCGTCAAGCAACAGAGGAGTTGCGAATTCTCTCTGTCGAACTAATTCGACTCTTCAAGCCTCTTGACCCTCAATTCCCTCGTCCCCATCCTTGGGAGCGCTCCCACTGGTTCACAGGTTGTCGAGCCGCACAGGAGGACCCCCCATGCACAAGAGACCGGCCAGGCGGTTGTGGACCGCTGCAGCGGCCGCTCTGGCACTACCGCTCGCCACTCTTGCCGCACTCCCAACTGATGCTCAGGCAGCGGCAGTTGAGTGCTCCGTCGACTACAAGACCAACGACTGGGGATCCGGCTTCACGGCCGATCTGACGATCACCAACCGCGGCAGCGCGGCGATCGACGGCTGGACCCTCACCTACGCGTACGCCGGTGACCAGAAACTCACCAATGGCTGGAACGGAACATGGTCCCAGTCCGGCAAGAACGTCACCGTGAAGGACGCCGGATACAACGCGAAGATCGCGGCCGGCGCCGCCACGTCGACCGGGGCGCAATTCACTTACAGTGGCTCGAATTCGGCCCCCACGAATTTCGCGATCAATGGCACGACCTGTGCCGGTGCCCATCAGCCGCCGGTCACGGTCCTGACCAGCCCCAAGGCCGGTGCGGTCTACTCGGCCGGTGACGCGATCCCGCTCGCGGCCACCGCGGCGGCCGCCGACGGCGCCACGGTGGACAAGGTCGAGTTCTACGACGACACGACGCTGCTCGGCACGGACACGACAGCGCCGTTCGCCCTGGACACGGACGACCTGGCGGCCGGAACGCACTCCCTGTACGCGAAGGCGTACGACAGCCAGGGCGCGTCCGGCGAGTCGACCCCGGTCGGCATCACGGTCGCGGCCGGACCCGCCGTGGTCGCGACCCCGTCCCAACTCGGCGTCCAGCAGGGCAAGTCGGGGACCTTCGACGTCAAGCTCTCGACGCAGCCGACGGCCAACGTCACGGTGTCGGTGGCCCGCACGAGCGGCAACACGGGCCTGTCCGTGTCGTCCGGCGCGAGCCTGACCTTCACCCCGTCGAACTGGTCCACCGCGCAGAAGGTGACCATCGCCGCCGACTCCTCAGGGACCGGCGCGGCCACCTTCGCGGTCACGGCCCCCGGCCACACCAAGGCCGAGGTCACCGTCACACAGCTGGCGGCCGCATCGACGTACGACGCCCGCTTCCTCGACCTCTACGGGAAGATCACTAACCCGGCGAACGGCTACTTCTCGCCGGAGGGCATCCCGTACCACTCGGTCGAGACGCTGATCGTCGAGGCGCCGGACCAGGGCCACGAGACGACGTCGGAGGCGTACTCGTACCTCCTGTGGCTCCAGGCCATGTACGGCAAGGTGAGCGGCGACTGGTCGAAGTTCAACGGGGCCTGGGACATCATGGAGAAGTACATGATCCCCACGCACGCCGACCAGCCGACGACCTCGTTCTACAGCGCCTCGAAGCCGGCGACGTACGCCCCCGAGCACGATCTGCCGTCGCAGTACCCGGCGAAGCTGGACTCGTCGGTGTCCGTGGGCAGCGACCCGATCGCGGGTGAGCTGAAGAGCGCGTACGGCACGGACGACATCTACGGCATGCACTGGCTCCAGGACGTCGACAACGTCTACGGCTACGGCAACGAGCCCGGCAAGTGCGAGGCGGGCCCGACGGCGACCGGGCCTTCCTACATCAACACGTTCCAGCGCGGTGCGCAGGAGTCGGTGTGGGAGACGGTGCCGCAGCCGACCTGTGACACCTTCAAGTACGGCGGAAAGAACGGGTACTTGGACCTGTTCACCGGTGACTCCTCCTACGCGAAGCAGTGGAAGTTCACCGACGCGCCGGACGCCGACGCGCGGGCCGTGCAGGCCGCGTACTGGGCGGACGTGTGGGCCAAGGAGCAGGGCAAGGGCTCCCAGGTCTCCGGGACCGTGGGCAAGGCCGCGAAGATGGGCGACTACCTGCGGTACGCGATGTACGACAAGTACTTCAAGAAGGTGGGCAACTGCGTCGGCGCCACGGCCTGCCCGGCCGGCACCGGCAAGGACGCCTCGCACTACCTGCTGTCCTGGTACTACGCGTGGGGCGGCGCCACCGACACCTCGGCGGGCTGGTCCTGGCGGATCGGCTCCAGCCACACGCACGGCGGCTACCAGAACCCGCTCGCCGCGTACGCCCTGTCGTCCGTGGCCGATCTGAAGCCCAAGTCGGCGACAGGACAGGCGGACTGGGCCAAGTCGCTCGACCGGCAGCTGGAGTTCTACCGCTGGCTCCAGTCGGACGAGGGCGCCATCGCGGGCGGCGCGACCAACAGCTGGGGCGGCAGCTACGGCACCCCGCCGGCGGGCACGCCGACCTTCTACGGCATGTTCTACGACGAGGCGCCGGTCTACCACGACCCGCCGTCCAACCAGTGGTTCGGCTTCCAGGCGTGGTCCATGGAGCGCGTCGCCGAGTACTACCACGAGACGGGCGACGCCAAGGCGAAGGCCGTCCTCGACAAGTGGGTCGACTGGGCCCTGTCGAAGACGACCATCAACCCGGACGGCACGTTCCGGATCCCTTCCACGCTCCAGTGGTCGGGCAAGCCGGACACGTGGAACGCGTCGACTCCCGGCGCCAACGCGGGACTTCACGTGACGGTCGCCGACTACACGAACGACGTGGGTGTCGCGGCGGCGTTCGCCAAGACCCTCACGTACTACGCCGCCAAGTCCGGTGACACGGAGGCGAAGACGACGGCGAAGGCGCTCCTCGACGGCATGTGGGAGCACGACCAGGACGCGCTCGGCATCGCGGTGCCCGAGACGCGGACGGACTACAGCCGGTTCAACGACGCCGTCTACGTCCCCAGCGGCTGGACCGGCACCATGCCCAACGGCGACAAGATTGACTCCGCGTCGACCTTCGCCTCGCTGCGCTCCTTCTACAAGGACGACCCCAACTGGTCCAAGGTCGAGGCCTACTTGGCGGGCGGCGCGGCACCGACGTTCACGTATCACCGGTTCTGGGCCCAGGCGGACATCGCGCTCGCCATGGGGTCCTATGCGGAGCTGCTCGAATAACGCCCCGCGGCACGGCAGCTCCGTGAAAGACGGGCCGGGCGGCCCTCCTCCCCGAGGACCGTCCGGCCCGCTCCCTGCTCCCCCTCACCCCCGGGACCCTCCATGCGCAGAACCCGAAGAAACCGGCTGCTGGGCGCGGCCGTACTCGCCCTGGCCGCAAGCCTCTTGACGGGCCATCAGTCACAGGCCGCCCCGTCGCGGACGACGATCGCCGCCGACACGTACACCTGGAAGAACGCCCGCATCGACGGCGGCGGCTTCGTCCCCGGCATCGTCTTCAACCGCTCCGAGAAGAACCTCGCGTACGCCCGTACCGACATCGGCGGCGCCTACCGGTGGGAGCAGGACACCAAGTCCTGGACGCCGCTGCTCGATTCGGTCGGCTGGGACGACTGGGGCCACACGGGTGTCGCCTCCCTCGCCACCGACTCCGTCGACCCGGACAAGGTGTACGCGGCCGTCGGCACGTACACGAACGACTGGGACCCGGGCAACGGCGCGGTGCTCCGCTCC
This sequence comes from Streptomyces sp. NPDC052225, assembly GCF_040679615.1. NCBI lineage: Bacteria > Bacillati > Actinomycetota > Actinomycetes > Kitasatosporales > Streptomycetaceae > Streptomyces > Streptomyces sp. NPDC052225. The sequence goes on from NZ_JBFAVD010000005.1 coordinate 191,915, forward strand.
GCCGACCGCGGCGCGACCTGGAAGAAGACGGACCTGCCGTTCAAGCTCGGCGGCAACATGCCGGGCCGCGGCATGGGCGAGCGGCTCGCGATCGACCCGCACGACCACGACGTGCTGTACCTGGGCGCGCCCAGCGGCAAGGGCCTGTGGCGCTCGACGGACGCGGGCGTGACATGGTCGCAGGTCACGGCGTTCCCCAACCCCGGGAACTACCAGCAGGACCCGTCCGACACGTCCGGCTACGCGTCCGACAACCAGGGCGTCGCATGGGTGACGTTCGACGAGTCGACGGGCACGGGGACGGGCCGTACGAAGACGATCTACGTCGGGGTCGCCGACAAGGACAACGCGGTCTACCGCTCGACGGACGCGGGGGTCACCTGGGAGCGGGTGGCGGGCCAGCCCACCGGATACCTCGCGCACAAAGGGGTGCTGGACGCCGAGAACGGTTACCTCTACCTCGCGTACAGCGACAAGGGCGGCCCGTACGACGGCGGCAAGGGCCAGGTGTGGCGGTACGCGACGAAGACCGGCGCGTGGAAGAACATCAGCCCGGTCGCCGAGGCGGACACCTACTACGGCTTCAGCGGCCTGACCGTCGACCGGCAGCACCCGGGCACGGTCATGGTCTCCGGGTACAGCTCCTGGTGGCCGGACACGCTGATCTTCCGCTCGACGGACAGCGGCGGTACGTGGACGAAGGCGTGGGACTACACGTCGTACCCGACGCGGGCGAACCGCTACACGATGGACGTCTCGTCCGTGCCCTGGCTGACGTGGGGCGCGAACCCGACGCCGCCGGAGCAGTCGCCGAAGCTGGGCTGGATGACGGAGGCCCTCGAGATCGACCCGTTCGACTCGAACCGGATGATGTACGGGACGGGCGCGACGGTCTACGGCACGGAGGACCTCGGCAAGTGGGACACGGGCGGCACCTTCTCGATCTCCCCCATGGTCAAGGGACTTGAGGAGACGGCGGTCAACGACATCGCGTCGCCGCCCACGGGAGCCCCCCTGCTCAGCGCCCTCGGCGACATCGGCGGCTTCCGTCACACGGACCTCACCAAGGTCCCGTCGATGATGTTCACGTCCCCGAACTTCACGACCTCCACGAGCCTGGACTTCGCCGAGTCGAAGCCGGACGTCGTGGTGCGGGCCGGGAACGTCGACTCGGGCGCGCACGTCGCGCTCTCGAACGACAACGGCGCCAACTGGCATGCGGCGGGCGCCGATCCGGCGGGCGTCACCGGCGGCGGCACGGTCGCGGTGTCGGCGGACGGCGGCCGGTTCGTGTGGAGCCCGGACGGTGCGGGCGTGCAGACGGGCACGGGTTCGTCGTGGACGGCGTCGAGCGGGGTGCCGGCCGGCGCGGTGGTCGAGTCGGACCGTGCGTCGGCATCGACCTTCTACGCCTTCAAGTCCGGGACGTTCTACGCCAGTTCGGACGGCGGAGCGACGTTCACGGCGAAGGCGTCGAGCGGTCTGCCGACGGACGGCCCGGTGCGCTTCAAGGCGGTGCCGGGCACGAAGGGCGACATCTGGCTGGCGGGCGGTTCGGCGAAGGGCGCGTACGGCCTGTGGCACTCCACGGACGGCGGCGCCACGTTCACCAAGCTGTCGAACGTCGAGCAGGCCGACACGATCGGCTTCGGCAAGGCGGCGCCCGGTGCCACGTACCAGACGCTGTACGCGAGCGCGAAGATCGGCGGCGTACGCGGCATCTTCCGCTCGACGGACGCGGGCGCGTCCTGGACTCGGATCAACGACGACGCGCACCAGTGGGGCTGGACGGGTGCGGCGATCACGGGCGACCCGCGCGTGTACGGCCGGGTGTACGTGTCGACGAACGGCCGAGGCGTCATCTACGGCGACACGGCGGACACCCCCACCGACCCGGGCGACGGCGGGGGCACGGGCTCTGCCGCCTGCACCGTCACGTACAAGATCACGAACGAGTGGCCGGGCGGCTTCCAGGCGGACGTGACCCTGACGAACACGGGCACGGCGGTCTGGGACGGCTGGTCCCTGAACTGGACGTTCCCGGACGGCCAGCAGCTCAGCCAGGCGTGGAACGCGACCGCGAGCCAGTCGGGGGCGACGGTCACGGCGAAGAACGTCGGCTGGAACGCCAAGGTGGCGGCGGGATCGTCGGTGGGCTTCGGCTTCACGGGATCCCGCACGGGGACGACGAACGGGAAGCCGACGACGTTCACGGTGGGCGGGAAGGAGTGCGCGACCGGCTGAGCGCAGGGGGCCGCCGGTCGGCCGGACGCGAGACGGCGTCCGGCCGACCGGCGCGCCCACCCCCGCACGGCCCCTCAGGTCACAAGTGCATCACTCAACCTTCACACCGCACACACATCTCCCCGCCGGCGCCCTACGCTCTCCCCCTCACCACCCGCAGGGGGACACCATGACCCACCCGTACACGCCCGCGCCGCCGACGCCACCGGCCGGTCCCGGCATCCGCCGCGCGCCGAAGTGGGCGCGCAAGCGCATCGTGATCCCGGCCGTCGGCCTCGCCTTCGTCCTGGGCTCGGCCATCGGCGCGGCGGGCGACGGCTCCCCGGACGCGAAGAACACCGCCGCCGCGCGGCCGCGGCCCGCCACGACCATCACGACGACGGCGACCGCCACGGCCACCGAGACGGCGAAGGCCGAGCCCGCGCCCACCGTCACGGAGACCAGGACCGTGAAGGTCCGGGTCACCGTCACCCCGAATCCGGCGGCCGCGGGCGGCGACACCTCGGACGACAGCGGCGCCGACACCGCGTCCGGCACCTGCTCGATCACGTCGAACTCCGGCAACTGCTACTCGGCCGGCCAGTTCTGCCGCAGCGTCGACCACGGCGCGTCGACCACCACGGCGAGCGGCTCGGCGATCACCTGCCGGTACAGCTCCAACGCCTGGCGCTGGTCCTACAGCTGAGCCCCCTCCGCGGGGAGGCCCTCGCCCAGGGTGCGGCGGCGCCCGCATACAGTCGGCCCATGTCGCCGAACCAGCCGGAAACGCCCGGGAGCCATCGGATGGACGGTCTCGCCCGATGGCTCACCACCCAACTCGACGAAGACGCGCGCATCGTCAGCAGTTGGCACACGCTCGCCTGTGACATCCACGCCTACCTCGCGGGCGACGCCGACTCCGTGAAGGCGACGATGGCGATGTTCCACGACGCGCCGGGAGCGGTCTGCGACTGCGAGGTACCCGCCCGCATGCTCCGTGAGGTCGACGCCAAACGACGCATCGTCGCCCGGTACTCGGACGGGACCGAGGCCGCCGAGAGGCTTCGCCCCGTCGTGCGGCTGCTCGCCCTGCCCTACGCCGACCGTCCCGGCTACCAGGAGGGGTGGCGCCCATGAGCCCGTCACGGCGTCGTGATCACCGGGCGCGGCGCCGTGCTCATCCCGTCCCCGATGAAGAAGCTCGGGTGCGGAGGCTGGTTGTACGCGGTGTTCTGCCAGGCCAGGGCCGTGCGGTACATCGTGTCGTGGAGGAGGGTCGTGATGCGGGTGCCGGTCTCGACCGGGGTCGAGTAGATACGCAGGGCCGTGTTGTCCGTCGTCGGCCACACGACCTCCTCGCGCCAGTCCCCGAGGATGTCGCCGGACAGGGACGGAGTCGCCTTCGTCGAGTTGTTGGAGTGGACACCCGAGCCCGTCAGGAGGCGGGTGTCGGCGGAGGCGCCGTACTTGTCGATGTGCGTGCCGTCGAGGAGTTCCCGGGTGGTGTCGCCGTCCCACCAGGACAGGAAGTTCGTCGAGGACGGCTTGTGGGAGTTGACCACCGTGCCCTTCGTGTTGCGGATGCCGGACTCGGCCGACGACCACGACTCGGCGCCGGGGCTGCCTGACCAGATGTCGCCGGAGACGCCGCGCCCGTTGTCACCGTTCGCGGCGGTCGACCACAGGACGGTGCCGGTCCGCGCGTCGGCCATCCACGACGACGGTTTCGAACTGTCCTCGTCGACCTTGAACTCCTCCAGGCCCGCGCGCGACGGGTCGAGGTCGCCGACGTGCATCGCGTCGCCGTGGCCGTTCTTCGTGGTCCACAGCCCGGCGCCGTTGTCGTCGACCGCCATCGAGCCGTAGACGATCTCGTCCTTGCCGTCGCCGTCGACGTCCGCGACGGACAACTGGTGGTTGCCCTGCCCGTCGTACCCCTTCCCGGTGTTGGTCGAGGAGTTGGTGTCGAAGGTCCAGCGGCGGGTGAACTTCCCGTCGCGCCAGTCCCACGCCGCGATGACGGTCCGCGTGTAGTAGCCGCGCGCCATGATCAGCGACGGGCGCGCGCCGTCCAGATAGGCCGTCCCGGCGAGGAAGCGGTCCACGCGGTTGCCGTACGCGTCTCCCCACGACGACACCGTGCCGCGCGCGGGGACGTAGTCGGCGGAGCCCATGGCCGCGCCGGTCTGCCCGTTGAACATGGTGAGGTACTCGGGGCCGGAGAGGACGTAGCCGCTGGAGTTGCGGTGGTCGGCGGAGGAGCTGCCGATGACCGTGCCCTTGCCGTCCTTCGTACCGTCGGACGTCTTCATGGCGACCTCGGCCTTGCCGTCGCCGTCGTAGTCGTACACCTGGAACTGCGTGTAGTGCGCGCCCGAGCGGATGTTCCGGCCCAGGTCGACGCGCCACATGCGGGTGCCGTCGAGCTCGACCGCGTCGACGATCGTGTTGCCGGTGTAGCCGGACTGGGAGTTGTCCTTGGCGTTCGTGGGCTGCCACTTGAGGACGAACTCCAGGACGCCGTCGCCGTCGAGGTCGCCCACCGACGCGTCGTTCGCCTCGTAGGTGTAGGCCACGCCGTCGGGTGTGGTGCCGCCCGCGGGCGGGGTGATCGGGACGTCCTTGTAACCGGTGCGGAACTGGATCGCGTGCGGCGAGTCCGCCTGCTCGGTGCCGTTCACGACGGCGCGGACCGTGTAGTCGGCGGAGCTGGGCGCCCCGGAGTGGAGGAAGTTCGTGGAGCCGGTGACCGGCGTGGCGTTGACCTTCGTACCGGCGCGGTAGACGTTGAAGGACACGTTGTCCGGGTCGGTGCCGAGCCAGCGCCAGGAGACGAGGTTCCCGGCGTCGGTGTGCACGCTGACCAGACCGCGGTCGAGCGCTTCGGCCTGCCGGGCGGTGGCGGCGGACGCGTCGTCGCCGGGCAGGACGACGATCCCGGTGCCGGCCAGGGCCGCGGCGGCGGTCGCGACGAGCAGCAGCCGGCGGCGTCTGCGGTGGGGGCGGGACATGGGGGCTCCTGGGGGTGAGAACGTGCGGGCGGGTTACGTTCCGTCAGTTGCCGCCGCACGAGGATCCGTTGCCGCCTGTTGAGGCTCAATTGTCGCCGTAGGTCGATGAGTTGCCGACCGCGTACAGCCTGCTCAGCGCCTGCGCCGTCGCCGCGATCCGCTCCCGCAGCTCGACCGGTTCGACCACCTCGATGTCCGCGCCGAGCCGCAGGAAGTCGTCGTGGGCGTGGTCGAGCGACTCGATGGGGAGGCGGGCGCGGGTCCAGCCGTCCGGTTCGGGCACGGCGGTGGAGTGCGCGGCGCGGGCGGCGGCCCCCGTGAGGCGGGCGGCCACGCCGGGCGCGAGGCGGACCACGGCCTCGCCCGCGTGCAGCCTGCCGTGGAAGTCCGCCTGGTAGGCCTGCCAGTAGGCGGCTAGGTCGAAGTCGTCCGGCGGCGTGAACTCCTCGTCGACGGACAGAAGTTGGAGGATCTGGTCGACGCGGTAGGTGCGCGGGGAGCCGCTGCCCGCCGAGGCGACGACGTACCAGCGGCCCGCCTTGAGCACGAGCCCGTACGGCTCCAACCGCCGCTCCACGTCGGTGGGTTCGCGCCAGCGGCGGTAGACGACCCGCAGGACGCGCCGGTCCCAGACGGCGGCCGCGACCGCGGGCAGGTGCGGGACCTCGTCCTCGTCGGCGTACCAGCCGGGAGCGTCGAGATGGAAGCGGGCGCTGATCCGGTCGGCGTGCGCGCGCAGTTCCGCGGGGAGCGCGGCCCGCACCTTCAGCTGGGCGGCGGCGAGGACGGGGCCGAGGCCGAGTTCGGCGGCGGGTCCCGGCGCGCCCGCGAGGAAGAGGGCCTCGGCCTCGTCGGTGGTCAGGCCGGTGAGGCGGGTGCGGTAGCCGTCGAGCAGCCGGTAGCCGCCGGCGTGGCCCGCGTCCCCGTACAGCGGGACACCGGCGGCGTGCAGCGCGTCGATGTCCCGGTAGACGGTGCGCACGGACACCTCAAGGTCGGCGGCGAGCTGGGCGGCCGTCATCCGACCCCGGGTCTGGAGCAGCAGCAGGATCGAGACGAGACGGCTGGACTTCACGGCGCCACGCCTAGCACGGAGCGGTCCGGTCGATGAATGATTTCCACTGACACAAGATGTCAGGGAAGCCGTCCTAACGTGCGGTCATGGCCTTCGAGGAGAAGTTTCTGACCGTCCCGCCGCCCATCGAGGTGGCGGGACGGCGCATCAAGCGCTACCACGTCACCGCCGACCCGGCGGGCATCGCGCCCGACGTCGCCCAGGCGGCGTACGCGATCCTTCCCGAGCTGCTGCCGGAGCCGGACGGCACGCCGCCGGCCACGTTCGTCGTGCTGCACCGGGGCGGCGACACCGGCGCGTATCTCAACGCGTACAGCTGGGTGTGGGACAACGTCCTGCACTTCCGGGGCGCGGCGGCGGGCCAGCCCGTGCTCGGCTGCCCGGACACCGATCCGGCCCGCTTCGTGCTGCCGGACAAGCCGTGGATCGGCTGCGTCTGGGAGCTGCCGCCGATCCTGCACGAACGCGACGCCTGGGTGCGGCACCTGTTGGCCACGGACCGGCCCGACCTCGACGCCTACGTGCACGACACCCTGCCCGAGGGCACCACCGGAGGACGCTCATGAGCACGGCACACGACTTCGACTTCTTCTTCGGTGACTGGGACGTCGCGCACCGCCGGCGTCTCGACTTCCTCGACCCGGCGAGCGGCTGGGAGGAGTTCGGGGCGACGAGCCACTGCTGGAGCCTGTTCGGCGGGGCGGCGAACATCGACGAGATGCTCGTCCCGGAACAGGGCTGGACGGCGCTCACGCTGCGCCTGTTCGACCCCGAGACGCGGCAGTGGTCGCTGAACTGGGCGACCGAGCGCACGGGCCGCCTCTTCCCGCCGGTGACCGGGCGGTTCGAGGAGGGCGGGCTGCGCGGCGAGTTCCTCGGTGACGACACGCACGACGGGAAGGACGTGCGGGTGCGGTTCGTGTGGTCGGGGATCAGTGCGACGACCGCCCGCTGGGAGCAGGCGTTCTCGCTCGACGAGGGGCGTACGTGGCTGTCGAACTGGACGATGGCGTTCACGCGCCGCCCGGCACGGGGACGATCCGAACGCCCTTGACTTCGCGTGCACTTCAACACGTTCACTCCCTCTCGACGGAGAACGACGGAGCTCGATCGAGATCCACCGACGAGGGGAACCCATGACCGGCATGAAGTACCGCACCATCGGCACCGACCCGGCGACGCGCCGTGAGGTGAGTGTGCTCAGTCTCGGCGCGATGCTGTTCGGCACCGCGACGGACGAGAAGACGGCCTTCGCGATCCTGGACCGGTACGTGGAGGCGGGTGGCACGTTCGTCGACACGTCGGACAACTACGCGTTCTGGAACACCGGGAGCGTCGGCGGCGAGAGCGAGACGGTCCTCGGCAACTGGCGGCGCAGCCGCGGCATCGGTGACGAGATCGTCGTCGCGACGAAGCTGGGCGCGGCGCCGCTCGCGCCGGGCACCGGGTACGTCGACAACGCGGAGGGCCTGTCGGCCGCCGCGATCCGCTCGGCGGTGGCGGGCAGCAAGGCACGGCTCGGGATGGAGAAGCTGGATCTGCTGTACGCGCACATCCCGGACCCGAAGGTCGAACTCGCCGAGACGGTACGGGAGTTCGGGGCGCTCGTGAACGAGGGCGAGGTCGGGCTCCTCGGTGTCTCCAACCACTGGGCGTGGCAGGTGGAGCGGGCCCGGGCGATCGCGCGGGCCGAGGGCCTGCCCGGCTACGAGGTGCTCCAGTACCAGCACAGCTACCTGCGCCACCGCACGGACCTGCCGAGCCAGCTCTCCCCGGACGGCGAACTCGGCACGGCCGACGGCAACCTGCTCAGCATGGTGCGCGCCGAGCGGGATCTGACGCTGGTCGCGTACTCGCCGCTGCTGGCCGGGGCGTACGTCCGCGCCGACAAGCCGCTGGGCCCGGGCCACGACCACGGCAGCCGCGAGGCCCGCCTCACCGCCCTGCGCGAGGTGGCCAAGTCGTCCGGCGGCACGGTCAACCAGGTCGTGCTCGCCTGGATGATCGGCGCGGATGTCCCGGCGATCCCGCTCGTGGGGGCGTCGTCGGTCGCGCAGATCGAGGAGACCCTCGGCGCGGTGGAGCTGGAGCTGACGGCGGACGAGCGGGCCCGCCTGGCCGCAGCCTGACCAGCACCGACCAGCGCAGACCAGCGCAGACCAGCGGGATATTCGCTACCGCCGGGGCGGGTGAGCGGGGAGACTCGCCCCATGGCAGACATGGAGGCGTTCCGGGACGCGGTCACCGACTGGGCGGCCGGCGGCGGTCCCGGCGACCTCGCGGAGGAACTGGCCGCGCGGCTGCCCGTCCGGGTGGCCGTGCTGCTCGAAGGGCCGAGCGACGCCGCCGCGGTCGACGCGCTGGCCGCGCGGCGCGGCCGGGATCTCGCCGCGGAGGGGATCTGCGTCCTGCCGATGGGCGGCGCGATGAGCATCGGGCGCTACACGCAGCTCCTCGGGCCGCCCGGCCTCGGCCTGCGCCTGGTGGGCCTGTGCGACGAACGGGAGCTGCCCTTCTACACGCGCGGCCTGGAGCGGGCCGGCGCGGCGCAGGACGGCTTCTTCGTCTGCGCCGCCGACCTGGAGGACGAGCTGATCCGGGCGCTCGGCGTGACACGGGTGGAGGAGCTCGTGCGCGAGGAGGGCGACCTGCGCGCGCTCCAGACGTTCCTGCGCCAGCCCGCGCAGCGCGACCGCGCCGCCCAGCAGCGGCTGCGCCGCTTCTTCGGCACCAAGAAGGGCCGCAAGATCCGCTACGGCCATGTCCTCACCGCGGCCCTCTCCCCCGACCGCGTCCCGGCTCCGCTGGAGGGCCTGTTCGCCGCCCTGTGACCGGGGGAGCCGCCCCTCAGACCAGGGCGCCCGCGACCCCGCTGCGCCCCTCCGGCACCCCGACGAGCGTGACCCGGACCTGCTCCCGTACGGCCTCGCCGAGGACGCCGGCGAGCGCGTCGGTGATCGCGGCGACGAGCCGCCCGGGGGCGTCCGGGACCATCGGCAGGTGGAAGGCGCCTTCGCGCAGGCTGAGGGTCACCTCGGGGGCGTCACCCTCGACGACCATGCCGCCGACGGCCCGGCGGCGCTGCGGGACGCCGATCAGCTCGACGCCGACGAGACGCCGGAACTCCGCCCCGAACACGGACCCGACCGCATCCGTCAGGGCGGAGATCAGCTTCGGCTCCACCTTCTCGTCGAGGGCTTCCTCACGGATGTGCAGACTGAAGTGCGGCATGGCGGAACTCCCGTTCGCTTCGGCGCTTACCCTGGTTCCCAAGTCGCTTTGCAGCGAAAACATCTTTGTAAGCAAAGTTAAACCGTGAGAGGGGTGCGATGTCAACGCCCGAGGCGGGCACGCCCACAGGCGGCGGGGTCGACGACACGGTCAGGGACCTGCTGCTGCTCATGCCCCGGCTCGTGGGCCGGGCGAAGAAGATCCCCGTACCGCAGGCACTGCGCTCCTTCGCGCTGGCGCCGCGCCACCTCTCGCTCTTCTCCTACCTGCTGTTCGACGGCCCGATGACCGTGAACGAGCTGGCGGCACGGCTGCGGGTGGCGCCGACGACGGTGAGCCTGCTCATCGGCGACCTCAGCCGTCAGGGCATCCTGGAGCGCCGCGAGGACGAGGCGGACCGGCGCCGCCGGATCGTCGCGATCGCGCCCGAGCACGAGGCCGGCATCGCCGACTGGCTCGCGCCGGGCGCGGCGGCCTGGAGGTCCGCGCTCGCCCCGCTGGAGCCGGAGCAGCGGCGGATGTTCGTCGACACCCTGCTCGCGTACGAGGCCGCGGTCGCCGGCACGGAGCCGCGCGACTAGCGGCGGAAGGCCAGCACCCTGAACTCCGGCTCCGGGCGCGGGACTTCAGGGTCCGGCAGCGCGTCGAGCGCGGCGGCCAGGGCCTCGCCGCCCGCCGCGTGGATGCGGCCCGCCCGTACCTCCCGCGCCATCCGCGCGGGCGTACGTCCCTGCCCGTGCCCCACGAAGGTCGCGGCCCCGCACCGCCGCAGCCCGTGCTCGGCGGCGTACCCCGCGACGAGCCCGGCCGCGTCCGCGGGGTGCGCGTTGCGGTACGGGGCGACGAGGGCGCAGATGTCGCTGCCGACCACGTGCCCCGCGTTCTTGTCGACCGTCGTGACGAGGACGCCGCCGGGGCGCAGCACACGGGCGGCCTCGGCGACGACGGGTGCGGCGTCGTCGAGCAGGTGCAGCAGCCAGACCGCGGTGACGGCGTCGAACGCGCCGTCGCCGAAAGGGAGTTGGCGACTGTCGGCCCGCGCCACCGCCCCGCCGAGTCGCGGCGCCGCCGCGCGCAGCATCCCCTCGGCGAGGTCGACGCCGTAGGGGCGAAGGCCGGGCCTGGCGAGCAGCCGCGTCACGATGCCGGTGCCGCAGGCCAGGTCGAGGAGGCGGCGGGCGCCGTCGGGGACGAGGCCGAGGATCGCGTCGGCCGCGGCCCGGGCGCGGGGTTCGCCGCCCCGGGTCGCGTCGTACCGTGCTGCTTCTTGGTCGTAATCGAGCACAGCCGGACGGTATCTCAGCTCGCTCCGTGGCCCGGCGCCAACTCCTCTACCCTGCGGGCGAGTTCGAAGTCCTTCGCCGTCACGGCGCCGCCCGCGTCGTGCGTGTGCACCGCGAGGGCGACGGTGTTGTAGCCGAGGGTGAGGTCGGAGTGGTGGTTCAGCTCCTCCTGGGTCTGGGCGATGTGCACGACCAGGGCGGCCGCGGCGAAGTGCGTGCCCAGCCGGTAGGTGCGGGTGATCCGGGCGCCGTCGAGTGACCAGCCGGGCAGTTCGGCGAGGCGGTCCTCGATCTCCTTCTGGGAGAGCGGTTCTGTAGGCATGCCTCCAGCGTGCCACCCTTGCCGGGTTACGGTCTCCCCATGACAACTGCGGCGCGCAAGAACACGTCCGAAGTGGGTCGTCTGCTGCGCGGCTGGCGGGAGCAGCGGCGGGTCAGCCAGTTGGAGCTGGCGCTGCGCGCGGACTCGTCGGCGCGGCACATCAGTTTCGTGGAGACGGGGCGTTCGCGGCCGAGCGAGGAGCTGATCCTGCGGCTCGCGGACCACCTCGACGTACCGATGCGGGAGCGCAACGCCCTTCTCCTGGCGGCGGGTTACGCGCCGCGCTACGCGGAGACACCGCTCGACGACCCCTCGCTCGGCGCGCTGCGCGAGGGCCTGGAGCGGCTGCTGCGCGGGTACGAGCCGTATCCGGCGCTGATCGTCGACGCGACGTACACGGTGATCGCGGCGAACCGCGGGATCGCGATGCTGATGGAGTCGCTGCCCGCACATCTGCTCGAAGGACCGCTGAACGCGATGCGGCTCACGCTGCACCCGGAGGGCCTGGCGCCGCGGATCCGGAACCTGCGCGAATGGCGCGGGCATCTGCTGGCCCAGATGGAGCGCCAGATCGCCCTGGCCCGTTCGGAGGCGCTGCGGGAGCTGTACGAGGAGGTCGCGGCGTACCCGGTACCGGAGGACGCCGGTGCGGCGCCCGCCGAGCCCGTCCCGTTCTTCGCGCTGCCGATGGTGATCGAGCACGACGGGCACGTGCTGTCGTTCGTGTCGTCCATCTCGACGTTCAACACCCCGATGGACGTGACCGTCGCCGAGCTGGCCGTGGAGACCCTGCTCCCGGCCGACCCGGCGACGGTCAAGTACTTGCAGTCCGCGCTGGGCTGATCAGCGGGCGGCGCGCAGGGCCGTGTGCTGGAGCGCCGCGACGCCCGCGACGGTCACCGCCTGAAACGGCACCCACACCGCACCGGCCGTGGCCGGCTCCAGCCAGGCGAACAGGGCGACGAGGCTGAGCGCCGCCCAGACCAGGTTCGCCTCGATGACGACGCGCACCGCGAACACCGGCGGGCTCGTGCGCGCCGCGAGCACCCCCACCCCGATGCCGTAGGCGGCGAGGAGGACGCCGAGCCCGAGCAGCAGGCCCGCGTCGACGCCGAGGAAGCGGCCGAGCGGCCCGGACGCGGCGGCGTAGGCGAGCCCGTTGCCGGTGGTGACGGCGGAGTCGAGGGCGAGGAAGCGGCGCAGCCAGAGGCGACCCTGGGCCGCGGTGCTCAGAAAGCCGGTCGAGGAGGTGGTGGCGGACATGCGGATCACCCTCTTTTCGTCGAAGTTCTCGTGGGCGCCGGTCCCGGCCCGGTGCGGCCTGTCGCGGTGCCCTCAGCGTGCCCGCGCCCGCCACGCCGGTCGATTACGTCCCGGGTAATGGGGCCCCTCGGCCCATCGCGCTCCCGCACGTCACTGCCGTAGACAACAACCCGTACGGACCCCGCTGAAAGGTCCGGGCGGCGCGGCGCCCTTACCGTGCGACAGACGGGACAGTGAGGGAGCACACGGTGACAGACACGACGCGCACCCCGACCGAGCCGGACGCTGCGCTGCTCAGGGCCGGGCGGTTCTTCCGGAAGGGAACGGCCTCCCCCGACCTGCACAGCGTGCGGATCAAGGGCGGCCGGGACGGGGACGTCTTCTACCGGGACCGGTGGAGCCACGACAAGGTGGTGAACTCCACGCACGGCGTGAACTGCACCGGTTCGTGCCGCTGGAAGGTGTACGTCAAGGACGGCATCATCACGTGGGAGACCCAGCAGACCGACTACCCGAGCGTGGGCCCCGACCGCCCCGAGTACGAGCCGCGGGGCTGTCCGCGAGGGGCGGCCTTCTCCTGGTACACGTACTCGCCGACCCGCGTGCGCTACCCGTACATCCGGGGTGTGCTCCTGGAGCTGTACCGGGAGGCGAAGGCCCGCCTGAAGGACCCGGTCCTCGCGTGGGCCGACATCCAGAACGACCCGGAGCGGCGGCGCAGGTACCAGCTCGCGCGCGGCAAGGGCGGCCTGGTGCGGGCCACGTGGGACGAGGCCGTGGAGATCGTCGCGGCCGCGCATGTGCACACCATCAAGACGTACGGGCCCGACCGCGTCGCCGGCTTCTCCCCCATCCCCGCGATGTCGATGGTGTCGCACGCGGCCGGGGCCCGGTTCATGTCGCTGATCGGCGCTCCGATGCTGTCGTTCTACGACTGGTACGCGGATCTGCCGGTGGCGTCGCCGCAGGTCTTCGGCGACCAGACGGACGTACCGGAGTCGGGTGACTGGTGGGACGCCGCGTATCTGATGATGTGGGGGTCGAACGTCCCCGTGACGCGTACGCCCGACGCGCACTGGATGGCGGAGGCCCGTTACCGCGGCCAGAAGGTGGTCGTGGTCGCGCCGGACTACGCGGACAACGCGAAGTTCGCCGACGAGTGGCTCCACCCGCACCCGGGCACGGACGGCGCGCTGGCCCTGGCGATGGGGCACGTGATCCTGAAGGAGTTCTTCGTCGATCGCGAGACGCCGTTCTTCACGGACTACGTCAAGAAGTTCACGGACCTGCCGTTCCTGGTGACGCTGGAGGAGCGCGACGGGGCGTACGTGCCGTCGAAGTTCCTGCGCGCCTCGGACCTCGGGCAGGGCGGTGAGGGCGCCGAGTGGAAGACAGCCGTGCTCGACGAGGCGAGCGGGCAGCCCGCGGTGCCGAACGGCTCGATGGGCTTCCGCTGGACGGAGTCGGGCAAGGGCAAGTGGAACCTCGAACTGGGCAACATCAAGCCGCAGTTGAGCCTGCACGGCAGTGACGTGGCAAGCGGCGTCGAGGTGCTGCTCCCCCGCTTCGACACCGACGGCGGCACGCACGGGCAGGGCCGCGGCGACGTCGTGCGGCGCGGTGTCCCGGCGACCCGGCTCGGCGGTCAGGACGGCCCGCTGGTCACCACCGTCTTCGACCTGCTGCTCGCCCAGTACGGCGTCGGGCGCGACGGGCTGCCCGGCGCGTGGCCCTCGTCGTACGAGGACGCGGCCACCCCCGGCACCCCGGGCTGGCAGGAGGCGCACACGTCGGTCCCGGCCGCCAAATGCGTGAAGATCGCACGGGAGTTCGCGCAGACGGCGGAGAAGTCGCGCGGACGCTGCATGATCCTGATGGGGGCCGGGACGAACCACTGGTTCCACTCGGAGACCATCTACCGGGGTTTCCTCTCGCTGCTCCAGCTGACCGGCTGCCAGGGCAGGAACGGCGGCGGGTGGGCGCACTACGTGGGCCAGGAGAAGTGCCGCCCGGTGACCGGGTGGGCGTCGCTGGCCTCGGCGAACGACTGGTCGCGGCCGCCGCGGCAGATGATCGGCGCCGCGTACTGGTTCACCAACACCGACCAGTGGCGCTACGACAAGTTCGGCGCGGACGTGCTCGCCTCGCCGCTCGGCAAGGGTGCCTTCGAGGGGATGACGGGCGCCGACTGCCTGGCCCTGTCGGCCCGTTCGGGGTGGATGCCGTCGTACCCGACGTTCGACCGCAGCCCGCTCGTCCTCGGCGAACAGTCCGTGGAGGACACCGTCGCCGAACTCAAGGCGGGCACCCTGAAGTTCGCCGTCGAGGACCCGGACGCCCCGGAGAACTGGCCGCGCGTCCTGACCCTGTGGCGGGCGAACCTGCTCGGCTCGTCCGCGAAGGGCGCCGAGTACTTCACCAAGCACCTCCTCGGCACGCAGTCCTCGCTGAGGGCCGAGGAGGCAGCTCCCGACGAGCGCCCCACGACCGTCACCTGGCGCGACGAGGCGCCCGAGGGCAAGCTCGACCTCCTGCTCTCCCTCGACTTCCGCCAGACGTCGTCGACGCTCCTGTCGGACGTCGTGCTGCCCGCCGCGACCTGGTACGAGAAGCACGACCTGTCGTCGACCGACATGCACCCGTACGTGCACTCGTTCACGCCGGCGGTGGACCCGCCGTGGCAGGCCCGCACCGACTTCGACACGTTCAAGGTGCTCGCGGAGAAGCTCTCCGAGCTGTCCGTGCACCACCTCGGCACCCGCAAGGACCTGGTCGCGGCGCCGCTCCAGCACGACACCCCGGGCGAGATCGCGCAGCCCGGCGGCGTCGTCCTCGACTGGCGCAAGGGCGAGTGCGAGCCGGTGCCGGGCAGGACGATGCCGAACCTGGTGGTCGTCGAGCGCGACTACACGGCGATCGGCGCGAAGTTCGCCGCGCTCGGCCCGCTGGTGGAGCAACTGGGCCTGCCCGCCAAGGGAATCGCCCTCCACCCCGACCAGGAGGTCGAGGAGCTGCGCCAACGCAACGGTGTCGTGCGCGGCGGCCCCGCCGACGGGCGACCGGCCCTCGACACCGCGGTCAAGGCGGCCAACACCATCCTCGCCCTGTCCGGCACGACCAACGGCCGCCTCGCCACCCAGGGCTTCCACACCCTAGAAGCCCGTACGGGCCAGGAGATGGCGCATCTCGCCGCCGAGCACGAGGGCAAGCGGATCACGTACGCGGACACGCAGGCCGCGCCCGTGCCGGTGATCACGTCGCCCGAGTGGTCGGGCAGCGAGGCGGGCGGGCGCAGGTACACGGCGTTCACGCTCAACACCGAGCACCTCAAGCCGTGGCACACGCTCACCGGGCGTCAGCACTTCTTCATCGACCACGACTGGATGCACGAACTCGGCGAGGCGCTGCCCGTCTACCGGCCGCCGCTCGACATGAACCGGCTGTTCGGCGAACCGCGCCTCGGACCCGACGGCGAACACGAAGTGACGGTCCGTTACCTCACGCCGCACAACAAGTGGTCCATCCACTCCGAGTACCAGGACAACCTGTTCATGCTGGCGCTCTCCCGCGGCGGCCAGTCGATCTGGATGGCGCCGCAGGACGCCGACGCGATCGGTGTGAAGGACAACGACTGGATCGAGGCGGTCAACCGCAACGGTGTCGTCGTCGCCCGCGCGATCGTCTCGCACCGCATGCCGGCCGGCACCGTCTACATGCACCACGCGCAGGAGCGCACGGTCAACGTCCCCAAGGCGGAGACCACCGGCAAGCGCGGCGGCATCCACAACTCGCTGACCCGCCTGATCCTCAAGCCGTCCCATCTCATCGGCGGCTACGCCCAGTTGAGCTGGGCGTTCAACTACCTCGGCCCGACGGGCAACCAGCGCGACGAGGTCACGGTCATCCGCCGCCGCTCCCAGGAGGTTCAGTACTGATGCGCATCATGGCTCAGATCGCGATGGTCATGAACCTCGACAAGTGCATCGGCTGCCACACCTGCTCGGTCACCTGCAAGCAGGCGTGGACCAACCGCAACGGCATGGAGTACGTCTGGTTCAACAACGTCGAGACGCGCCCCGGGCAGGGCTATCCGCGCCGCTACGAGGACCAGGAGAAGTGGCGCGGCGGCTGGGAGCTGAACAAGAAGGGCGCGCTCCAGCTCAAGGGCGGCGGCCGGTTCAAGAAGCTCCTCGGCATCTTCTCCAACCCGAAGCTGCCGGAGATCAAGGACTACTACGAGCCCTGGACGTACGACTACAAGAACCTCACCGAGGCCCCGCTCGGCGACGACTACCCGGTGGCGCAGCCGCGTTCGCAGATCACCGGCAAGCCGATGAAGATCGAGTGGTCGTCGAACTGGGACGACAACCTGGGTGGTGCCACGCAGTACGGCGACCTCGACCCCATGGTGCAGAAGACCCGCGAACAGGCCGCCGAGAAGGTGAAGTTCGCGTTCGAGCAGACCTTCATGTTCTATCTGCCGCGGATCTGCGAGCACTGCCTGAACCCCTCGTGCGTGGCGTCCTGCCCGTCGGGCGCGATGTACAAGCGTGAGGAGGACGGCATCGTCCTCGTCGACCAGGACAGCTGCCGCGGCTGGCGGATGTGCGTGACGGGATGCCCGTACAAGAAGGTCTACTTCAACCACCGCACGGGCAAGGCCGAGAAGTGCACGATGTGCTACCCGCGCGTCGAGGTGGGTCTGCCCACCGTCTGCTCGGAGACGTGCGTGGGCCGCCTGCGCTACCTGGGCGTGATCCTGTACGACGCCGACAAGGTGACGGCCGCGGCCGAGACGAAGGACGACAAGGCGCTGTACGAGGCGCAGTTGGGCGTCTTCCTCGATCCGGAGGACCCGGGGGTGCAGCGGGCCGCCGAGGAGGCCGGCATCCCGTTCGACTGGATGGAGGCGGCGCGCCGCTCCCCCGTGCACGCGCTGATCAGCAAGTACAAGGTGGCGCTCCCGCTGCACCCGGAGTACCGGACGATGCCGATGGTCTGGTACATCCCGCCGCTCTCCCCCGTCGTCGACGCGCTCAACGAGACCGGTCACGACGGCGAGGACCACGCGAACCTCTTCGGCGCGATCGACACCCTGCGCATCCCGCTCGAGTACCTGGCGGAGATCTTCACGGCGGGCGACACCAAGCCGGTGCGCGCGTCGCTGGAGAAGCTCGCGGCGATGCGCTCGCACATGCGGGCCATCAACCTCGGTGACCGGCCGGAGAGTTCGATCGCCGAGAGCGTCGGCATGTCGGCGATCGAGATCGAGGAGATGTACCGGCTGCTCGCCATCGCCAAGTACGAGGACCGGTACGTGATCCCGACCGCCGCCGTCGGTGACGCGAAACGCCTGGAGGAGTCGGCGCTGCCGGACTCCTGCTCGCTCGACTACGAGGACGGGCCCGGCATGGGCGGCGAGGGCCCCTTCGGCGGGGACTCCGGGAACACGGTCGCCGACGGCCGCAAGCTGCTGCCCGTCGTCTCGGTCGAGACCTTCCACCTGACCAAGGAACGCCAGACCGCGGACAAGCCGGAGGAGACCCCATGACGGACCGGACCGCGCTGCTGTACCAGGCGGCGGCGCTCTGTCTCACGTATCCGGACGCCGAGTTGTACGAGCGGCTGCCCCTGGTGCGGGCCGCGGCGCCCGGGCTCGGCGCGTTCGTCGACCACGCGGAGGCCACCGGCGAGCAGGAGCTCGCGGCCCACTACGTCCGGGTCTTCGACTTCAAGAACCGGCACAGCCTGTATCTGACGTGGTGGCGCGACGGCGACACCCGGCGGCGCGGTATGTCGCTCGTGCAGATGAAGGAGGTCTACCGGGAGCACGGCATGGAGTTCACGGGCGAGGAGCTGCCCGACTTCCTGCCGGCGGTCCTGGAGTTCTCCGCGCAGGCCGGGCCGTTCCTGCTCGAAGAGCACCGCAGCGGCCTGGAGTTGCTGCGGCTCGCGCTGACCGAGCACGGCACGCCGTACGCGACCGTGCTCGACGCCGTGTGCGCGACGCTGCCGGGGCCGACGCCCAAGGACCGGGCCGCGGCGCTGGCGCTGGCCCGCTCGGGTCCGCCGCTCGAAGAGGTGGGCCTGGAGCCCTTCGGGCTCGCCGGGTTCCGCGAGGAACTCCCCCTCTTCGTGAAGGAGCCCACCCCGTGACCACGCTGATCTGGGGCGTGCTGCCCTACGTCGCCGTCGTCCTGCTCGTCGCGGGCACGATCTGGCGCTACCGCTACGACAAGTTCGGCTGGACGACACGCTCGTCGCAGGTCTATGAGTCGAAGCTGCTCAACATCGCCTCGCCGATGTTCCACTACGGCATCCTGTTCGTCCTCGCCGGACACATCGTGGGCCTGTTCATCCCGATGTCCTGGTCCGACAAGGTGGGCATCAGCGAGCACACGTACCACCTGTTCTCGCTGTACGGCGGCACGGCGGCCGGCCTCATGCTCGTGGCGGGCATCGCGCTGCTGCTGTACCGGCGCCGCACCAAGGCCCCCGTGTTCCGCGCGACGACCCGCAACGACAAGCTCATGTACCTGGTGCTGCTCGCGGCGATCGTCCTCGGCATGGTCGCCAAGCTGACCCATGCCACCGGCGACGGCTACAACTACCGTGAGTCCATCGCCCCGTGGGCCCGCAGTCTGTTCACGCTGAGCCCGGACACGTACCGGATGGACGGTGTGCCCGTGCTGTATCAGATTCATGCAGTAGTGGGCATGCTACTCATCGCACTGGTACCGTTCACGCGGCTCGTGCATATGTTCAGCGCACCGGTGCAGTATCTGTTCCGCCCGTATGTGGTCTACCGCAGCCGCGACCAGCGGCGCCTGGGCCCGCGGCCGGAGCGACGGGGGTGGGAGCGCACCGGCTCGTAGCCGCTGCTCGTCGTATACCGGCACGTGGGGAGACGTGACGTGAGTGAACGGCGACCCGCCCCCACCGTGGGCCAGGTCGTTCTCGGCCGACGGCTGCGCGACCTCAGGGAGGCCGCGGGGCTCAAGCGTGACGAGGCGGCCCGCTCGCTGCGGGTGACCGGCGCCACCATCCGCCGGATGGAGACCGCCGAGGTCGCCCTCAAGATCCCTTACGTACAGATGCTGTTGGAGCTGTACGCGATTCCCGAGCGGGAGATCGAGGCGTTCGTCGCCCTCGCCGAGGAGGCGAACCTGCCGGGCTGGTGGCAGCGCTACCACGACGTGCTGCCCGACTGGTTCAGCCTGTACGTGTCGCTCGAAGGCGCGGCCGAGATGATCCGCGCCTACGAACCGCACTTCGTGCCGGGCCTGTTGCAGACGGAGGAGTACGCGCGGGCCGTCTTCGACGCGGGCACGGTGGGCCGCTCGCACCCCGACGACGTCGAGCGCCATGTCGCGCTGCGCATGGCCCGTCAGTCGCTGCTCACCCGGGAGGACGCGCCGCGCCTGTGGGTCGTCATGGACGAGACGGTGCTGCTGCGGCCGCCGGGCGGCCCCGCGGTCCTGCGCGGCCAGCTCGACCGGCTCATCGAAGCGGCCCGTCTCCCCCATGTCACGCTCCAGATAGCCGAGTTCGCCTCGGGCCCGCACCCCGGCACGTACGGCCCGTTCACCCTGTTCCGTTTCCCTGTACGGGAGCTGCCGGACATGGTGTACAGCGAGTACGTCACCGGGGCGCTGTACCTGGACTCGCGCGACGAGGTGGGCGCACACCTGGAGGTCCTCGACCACTTGGTGGCCCAGGCGGCGGGGGCGGAGCGCACCCTTGAAATCATGGAGAAGTGGCGGTCGCGGCTCAATTAGAGCCCCTGCGGCGATTGAGCAGCGGGGCCCGGGACGGAGCCCCGTGACGACGCCCCCTAAGAGGCCGCACCCTTCTCATCATCCACGATCTCCGCATCGACCACGTCCTCGGACGCCTCGTCCGCGGACGGCGACGACGACGCACCGGCCCCTTGATACATCGCCTGCCCCACCTTCTGACTGACGGTGGCCAGCTTCCGCACCCCCTCCCGGAGGGCGTTCGTGTCCGGCGGATCAGCGGCGAGCAACCCCTTCAACTCCCCTGCGGCGTCCTCGACTTCACCCCGCACCTCCGGCGGTACCCGTTCCTCGTTGTCCCGCAGGAACCGCTCCGTCTGGTACACGAGCTGCTCCGCCTCGTTGCGGGCCTCGGCGGCCTCACGGCGCCTGCGGTCCTCCTCCGCGTGGGTCTCGGCCTCGCGCATCATCCGGTCGATGTCGTCCTTGGGCAGCGCGGAGCCGCCGGTCACCGTCATCTTCTGCTCGCGCCCGGTGGCGAGGTCCTTCGCCGACACGTGCATGATGCCGTTGGCGTCGATGTCGAAGGTGACCTCGATCTGCGGGACGCCGCGCGGCGCGGGCGGCAGGCCGGTGAGGTCGAAGACGCCGAGCTTCTTGTTGTAGGCGGCGATCTCCCGCTCGCCCTGGAAGACCTGGATGCCGACGGACGGCTGGTTGTCGGCGGCGGTGGTGAAGATCTCCGAACGCCGGGTAGGAATGGTCGTGTTGCGCTCGATGAGCTTCGTCATGACGCCGCCCTTGGTCTCGATGCCGAGCGACAGCGGCGTGACGTCGAGCAGCAGCACGTCCTTCACGTCACCGCGGAGGACACCGGCCTGCAAGGCAGCCCCCACGGCGACGACCTCGTCCGGGTTGACGCCCTTGTGCGGGGCCTTGCCGGTCAGCTCCCGTACGAGATCGGTGACGGCGGGCATCCGCGTGGAGCCGCCGACCAGGATCACGTGGTCGATGTCCTTCAGCTCGACCCCCGCGTCCTTCACCGCCTGATGGAACGGCTTCTTGCAGCGGTCGAGCAAGTCTGCTGTCAGCTCCTGGAACTGAGCGCGCGTCAGTTTCTCGTCGAGGTGCAGCGGGCCTTCGGCGGACGCGGTGATGTACGGCAGGTTCACGTTCGTCTCGCTCGACGACGACAGCTCGATCTTCGCCTTCTCGGCGCCTTCGCGCAGCCGCTGGAGCGCCATCTTGTCGGCCGCGAGGTCGATCCCGTACGCGTTCTTGAACTGCCGTACGAGGTGGTCGACGACGCGCTGGTCCCAGTCGTCGCCGCCGAGCCGGGTGTCGCCGTTGGTGGCCTTGACCTCGATGACGCCGTCGGCCATCTCCAGGAGCGACACGTCGAAGGTGCCGCCGCCCAGGTCGAAGACGAGGACGGTCTGCTCGCCGCCCTTGTCGAGGCCGTAGGCGAGGGCGGCCGCGGTCGGCTCGTTGATGATGCGCAGCACCTTCAGGCCTGCGATCTCACCGGCCTCCTTGGTGGCCTGGCGCTGCGCGTCGTCGAAGTAGGCGGGCACGGTGACGACGGCGTCGGTGACGTCCTCGCCGAGGTAGGACTCGGCGTCACGCTTGAGCTTCTGCAGGACGCGGGCGGACAGCTCCTGGGCGCTGTAGCGGTGGCCGTCGATCGTGCCGCTCTCCGGGAAGTGCCAACTCCCGTCGCCCATATGGCGTTTGACGGAACGCGCGGTGCGCTCCACGTTCGTGACGGCCTGCCGCTTGGCGACCTCGCCGACGAGCACTTCCTTGTTCTTGGCGAAGGCGACGACGGAGGGGGTGGTGCGCGCGCCCTCCGCGTTGGCGACGACGGTGGGCTCACCGCCCTCCAGTACGGCCACCACCGAGTTCGTCGTGCCGAGATCGATACCGACCGCACGCCCCATGACGCGTCCCCTCTCACAACAGCAGGCCCGCTCAAGTGTTGTCCTGGAAACCAGCACAAAACTTGAGCGGGCCTACGTCAAGGGGGCGAACTACCGTGCGCCCGGCTGCCCGTTCACGAAGTGGGCGAGCAACTGCGGGTCGAGCGGCGGCACGTCGTACGGGGTGCCGCCCTCCCGAAGCGAGCGCGTGGCCAGGGCCCCCGCGGCCACGCTCATCCGCGCCGCCACCGGGTTCGTGTCCGTGAGCCCGCCGTCCCGGGCGAAACGGCAGAACTCGTCGACGATGCTCTCGTCGGCGCCGCCGTGCGAGCCGGTGGCGTCCGGCACGCGGTGGACGGCGTCGGCATCCGACCGGTAGGCGCTCGGCCCGGTGTTCCACACCCGCACCTCGTCGCCGGGCCGGTCGCCGAAGTTCTCCAGGCGGCCCTCGGTGCCGATGACGGTGTAGTTGCGGAAGTAGTCCGGGCTGAAGTGGCACTGCTGGTAGGCGGCGATGACGCCGTTGTCGAGGCGCATGTTCATCACGGACACGTCCTCGACGTCCACGACGTGGTGCAGGTCCTTGCGCTCGGCCGGCGGCCAGTCGAAGTCGCGCAGCCAGCCCTCGGGGCGCGGGGTGTCGGGCTCGCGGCGCGGCAGGTCGCCGTAGACCATCAGGTCGCCGAGCGCATTGACCCGCTGGGTGTAGCCGCCGGCCAGCCAGTGCACGACGTCGATGTCGTGCGCCGCCTTCTGGAGCAGGAGGCCGGTGGTGCGGCGCCGGTCGGCGTGCCAGTCCTTGAAGTAGTAGTCGCCGCCGTAGCTGACGAAGTGCCGTACCCACACGGTCTTCGGCTCGCCGATGTCGCCGCGCGCGATGATGTCGCGCATCGTCCGTACGACGCCCATGTGCCGCATGTTGTGCCCGACATAGAGCCGGGTGCCGGTCTCGTACGCGGTGCGCAGGATGGTGTCGCACTGCTCGACGGAGATCCCCAGCGGCTTCTCCACGTACACCGGCTTGCCGGCGCGCAGCACGTCACAGGCGATGGCCTCGTGGGTGTCGTCGGGGGTGGCGACGATCACGGCGTCGATGTCCGGGGCGTCGAGCAGCGCCCGGTGGTCCTCGAAGACCGCCGCGCCCTCGTACCAGTCGGGCACCTTGGCCCGCACGGCCGGGTCGAGGTCGGCGACGGCCGCCACGACCGATCCGCGTCCCGGCCGGTGCGCGGCGGTGGCGAGGTTGCGGCGCAGGCCGAGGCCGATGACGCCGATCCGCAGGTCGTCGCTCACTTTGCCCCCTTGGCGATGGCCTGCTCGTACTCGCGGCGCATGGCGTCACCGGCGGTGCGGCGCCACTTGGGCAGCACCTCCTTCTTGAAGGAGGACAGCGGCTTGCGTCCTGCGACGATGTCCTTGATGGCGGTGTAGACCTCGTCGCTCGCGGACGCGCCCTTCTGTGCGAAGGTGTCCGAGAAGAAGCCGGTGGTCGGATTGGCCCTGGCTATCTTCATCAGCTCGGTCTGAGCCTGGTGGATGGAGCGCGTGACATCGGGCTTGCCCGGCAGGTAGAGACTTTCCGGGGCGTTGCCGAAGAAGTTGATGGCTTGCCGAGTCGTGAGCACTTCGGCATTGCCCTTCTGATTCAGCTGCACATCCCCGTCCTTGGAGCGGGTGTGGTGCGTGCCCTCGATGCCGTTGTCCAGGAAGAGCCGCTCCTCGGTTCCCATGGGGGCGCTGAGGTAGTCGAGCACCTTGAGGAGCGTGGGGATACGGGACTTGGGGACGTTGTTGTTGATCGCGGTGAAGCCGACCGAGCCGTAGCCGTAGCCCCAGGTCGGTGACATGCCCTTCTCCGCGGCGAACGGCACGACGATCTTCTCCGGCCAGTCGTACATGTTGCTGTCGTTGAGGAAGCCGGGGAAGGACTGGACGTGCAGTCCGAGGAAGCCGCCCTCCATCTTCTCCAGGGTGGTGGCCAGGTTCGGGTCCGGCCAGAACAGCTGCGCCTTCTGGCACTTGAGGGCGAACTCGATACCGGCGATCAGCTCGTCCGTCTCGAAGTAGTGCGTGAGCTTGCCCCCGTCCAGACGCCAGCTGTTCGGTGCGCCGTGCCAGTAGGCGAACTGCAGGATGTGATTCACGTAGGCCGGTTCGAGAACGTATTTCTTGCGCTTGACGTCGAGAAGCTCCTTCGCCTTGTCGAAGAAGTCCTGCGCACTCTCGAATTCCGTGCCACCGACCGGCTTCCAGAAGTCCTCGTTGGCGACATAGACCTGGCCCATGCGCCCGTACGGAACCGCGTACCCCCAGATCTTCCCGTCGATGACGGCGGTCTTCCACGCGTACCCGGGGATGTTCGCCAGGTTCGGGTACTTCTTGACGGCGTCGCCGGAGAGGTACGGGGTGAGGTCGTGGAACTTGGCGCGGAGCAGGTCGGGGACGTTCTTGAGGCCCTGGTTCGGGGGGAACCACATCAGGTCGGGGAGGTCGCCGCCCGCGATGGTGGCGTTGAACTTCTCGCGGTAGACACTGTCGGCGCCGAGGCCGTTGACGATGGTCATCCGCATCTCGGAGCCGAGCCGCTTGTTCAGTTCCTGCCAGTACGCGTTGCGGTTCATCGCCGGGGCGGGCGTCGTGAACGTCTCGGTCAGGGCGGTGATCGGCTTGCCGTCGCCGGGGGCCTTCGCGGCGCTCTTGACCAGGTCCTTCGGGTAGCGCAGATACGCCGGGTCGAGACCCTGCGCGTTGCCGGGGAGGTCGGGGGCGGGCACCTTCGCCGGTACGTACGTGGGCAGTCGCAGCTTGGCGGAGGCCTCGGCCCCGCCGCTCGTCGTCCCGCCGTCGCCGCACGCGGTGAGCAGTCCGCCGCCCGCGACGGTCAGGCCGGCGACACCGGCGGCACCGAGGAATCCACGGCGGTCGATTCTGCTGGAAGGCATGGTTCTCCTAAGGAAAGGTGAACAGGGAGGCTTTGTACGGGATATGAGGGGCCGTCAGGCCTTGACGGCCCCGGTGAGCACGCCCTTGACGAAGTACTTCTGCAGGAAGGGGTAGACCGCGACGATCGGCAGCACGGCGAGCATCAGCACCGCCATGGACAGCGCCGTGGTGGCGGGCAGGACGCTGACGCCGAGCGCCTTCGCGTTGAAGGTGTCGCCCTGGATGACGTACGAGCGCAGGATGACCTGGAGCGGAAGCTTGTTGGAGTCGTTGATGTACAGCATCGCGTTGAAGAAGCTGTTCCAGTACGTGACCGCGTAGAACATGCCGACCACGGCGATCACGGCCTTGGAGAGCGGCAGCACGATCCGGCACATGATGGTGAGCTCGCCCGCGCCGTCGAGCCGGGCCGCCTCGTGCAGCTCGTCGGGTATGCCCTGGAAGAAGGCGCGTACGACGATGACGTTGAAGGCGTTGAGCATGATCGGCAGGACCATGGCGCCATAGGTGTCGATCATCCCGAGTTCCTGCACGACCAGGTAGTTGGGGATGACGCCGGGCGTGAAGAGGAAGGTGCCGACGACCACGAGCAGCAGCGGCTTCCCGGCGAACGTGCCGGGCCGGGAGAGGCCGTACGCGAGGCACACCGTGCACAGCAGGCTCAGGGCGGTGCCGACGAGGGTGACGCCGACGCTGACCGTCGCGGCGCGGGTGACGACGCCGCCGGCGAGGACGACGCGGTAGGCCTCCAGGGTCGGGTGCTCCGGGAAGAGGACGTAGCCGCCGTTCGCGGCGAGTTCGGCCTTGCTGGAGAGGCTGGTGCCGATCGCGAGCAGGAACGGGTAGCCGACGGCCACGATCATGGCCAGGATGACGACCAGTTTGAGGGTCTGGCCCGCCGGGCTCGGCGGCTCCATCCAGGCGGGGCGGCCCGTTCCGCGACGGGTGGCGCGGCGGCGCAGGAACTGCGGGGCGGACATGGTGCTCACTGGTAGACCCCCTGCTCACCGAGGCGGTGGGCGACCTTGTTGGCGGCGACGATGAGGACGAAGCCGATGACGCCCTTCATCAGTCCCGCGGCCGTGGACATGCCCCAGTCGCCGTCGACGACTCCGTGGAAGTAGACGTACGTGTCGAGCACTTCGGAGGCGTCCGCGCCGACCATGTCCCGCTGGAGCAGGACCTGTTCGAAGCCGACGGAGAGGATGTCGCCGAGCCGCAGGATGAGCAGCATGATCATCACGGGCCTGATGCCGGGCAGCGTCACGTGCCACATGCGGCGCAGCCAGCCGGCGCCGTCCATCGCCGCGGACTCGTACAGGCCCGGGTCGATCGAGGCCATCGCGGCGAGGAAGATGATCGCTCCCCAGCCGGCGTCCTTCCAGATCGACTGCGAGGTCAGCAGCAGCATGAAGGTGTCGGGGTTGTTCATGATGTTGCCGACGTGCAGCCCGTGGTCGTTCAGGAGGCTGCTGACCGTGCCGACGCCGCCGAAGATCTGCTGGAAGAAGCTGACCACGACGACCCATGACAGAAAGTGCGGCAGGTAGACGATGGTCTGCATCAGACGCCGCGTCTTGGTGCTGATCAGCGAGTTCAGGAACAGGGCGAGCAGGATCGGGGCCGGGAAGTAGAGCAGCAGCTGGACGGCGCCGATCTGGAGCGTGTTCCACACCGCCGTCCAGAACTCCGGCTCCTGGACCAGGGCCTGGAAGTTGTCCAGGCCGACCCAGACGCTGTGCATGAAGCCCAGATAGGGCTGGTAGTCCTGGAACGCCGTGACGTTGCCGGTCAGCGGCAGGTAGAAGAACACCGCGAAGTACGCGATGCCCGGGACGCACAGGAGCAGCAACATCCGGTCGCGGCGCAGGCGTTGACGGATCGTCGCCTTGCGCTGCGTGCTGCCGGTGCCGTGGTCCGGCCGTGCTGAGGGTGGATCGGCAGGCCGGGGCACGACCTTGCCGGGTGATGTGGACGCGGGAGCCGTCACATGCACCTCCGACATCGAGGGTGGCGGGGTGGGGCCGCGGGGCTCCGAACACCGGCCCGCGAGGCGTGCGTGAATCTTGCACCACAGACGCCTGCATGACAATAGGTGCTTGAAACTTGCTCTGTTCTTGCAGTTTCGAGCACATTACCGGGCTACGACACCACCCTCGCGACCTGCGCTCATGACAGTGCCCCGGACCCGCAGCGGGGGTCCGGGGCACTGTCGCGCGCACCTGACGGTGCGTCAGAGGGTCAGGCCAGCTTGGCCGTCAGGGTGATGGTGGTGCCGGTCAGGGCCTGGCTCACCGGGCAGTTCTTCTTGGCGTCCTCGGCCGCGGCCTGGAAGCCGTCCTCGTCGAGGCCCGGGACGGTGCCCTCGACGATGAGGTGGATGCCGGTGATGCCCTCACCCGGCTGGAACGTCACGTCCGCCGAGGTGACCAGCTTGGTGGGCGGGGTGCCCGCGCCGGACAGGCCGTGCGAGAGCGCCATGGAGAAGCAGGACGAGTGCGCGGCCGCGATCAGCTCTTCCGGGCTGGTCTTGCCGTTCGCCTGCTCGGCGCGGGAGGGCCAGGACACGGGCTGCTGCCCGATGCCCGACGAGTCGAAGGTGACGGTGCCGCTGCCCTCGAGCAGGTTGCCTTCCCATACGGTGTGCGCGGAGCGCGTGGTAGCCACGATGGTTCCTTCCGTTTCGGACGGGTCTATGACCACCATCCGATCACATCCGCCCTCACCGCACCCGGAACACAGGACCACGCGCCGTGAACGGCAGTCTGCCGCCCTGCGGGATCAGGTACGCGTACTCGCGCGGCACCCGCAGGACGTCGCAGTCACCGTCCGTGATGATGAGCACCGGCGCGCCCGCGGGGAAGTCGTCGGCCCGGCGCAGCAGGTCGATACCGGGCTGCAGGACGGTGCCGCCGCGACCCTTGACCCGGACCCGGCCCGCGATCTCCGTCACCGGGACGTATCCGGCGTCGTACGGGGCGCTGTCGCAGAAGACGACCCGCGCCGCGGGCACGTCGCGGGCCTCGGCGTACGAGGCGATCGCGCCGAGCGCCTTGCCGAGCAGGGTGCGGCTCATCGACCCGGACGTGTCCAGGACGACGCCGAAGGTGCAGCGGGCGATCTCCTCGGGCGGGAAGTAGCGGCCCGCGCGCGGGATGCCGGGCGTGGATGCCTGGCGGCGGGACGGGCGGGCGTAGGTGCGCACCGGCTCGGGGCGCGGCACGAACTCGTCGAACCAGCGCGCCAGTTGGGCGTCCCACGGCACCGGCGGATGGGCCAGGGCGCGGATCTCCTCGATCAGGCCGAACGGGATCAGGCCCCGCTCGCCGCGACTCCGGTGCAGGTCGAAGCCCTGGACCAGACCGCGCCGGTAGAACTCGTCGAGGTCCACGAAGTCCCGTACGGGGCCGAGCGGTTCGCCCAGGATGTCGCCGCGGCCCTTGCCGCGCAGGGTCGCGAGGCGCCGCTTGGTCCGCAGGTCTGCGGCGATCAGGTCGTAGACCTCCTCGGCGGACAGGTCCTTCAACTCCGGGTCGTACAGCAGCCCTTCGGGCATCTCGCCGACGCGCATCTCGCGCAGCCAGCCGTTGATGACGTAGTCGGCCGCCACGTTGAAGAGGTACGGGTCACGGGCGCCGCGGCGGTCGCCGTGGCGCAGGGCGGCGTGCAGCATCTCGTGGCCGAGGATGAACCGCCACTCCTCGTCGGTGTGACGCTTGAGCGGGTTGATGTAGATCTCGCCGAGGTCGGCGTTGACAGCGGCGACGGAGATGTCGTGAGCACGGGCCAGTTCGGCGTCGGCGACGACCGTCATGCCGGCCGCGATCCCGCCGAGCAGCGGGTACGAGGACACGAACCAGCTCAGGGCGCGCTCCCAGGAACGCTGCGGCACCCGCTCGCCCTTGATGTCGTCGCGCCGGCCGCCCGCGACGTCCATGGCGGCGGACACCGTACGGGTCAGGGCGTGCGCGAACCCGGTCTGCCAGTCGGGGGCCGCGGTCCAGCCGAGCCAGGGCTTCAGGACCTGGTCGGGGGCGGTGCCGCCCGCGCCGCAGTGCGCGTACGCGGGCGGGATGCCGTCGCGGCGCCAGCGCGCGGCGAGCTGCTCCTCGTCGCCGCCCGGGAAGGCGGCGGGCAGGCCGTCCGGCGGGCGGCCCACCGGGAACGTCTGCTGGAAGCGGTGCACGACCACGCAGCGCGCCGCGAGCTCGTACGTGTCGGGCTGCACGCGCGTGCCCTCGGCGGCCGGGACGTGGCCGAACCCGAGGTGCAGCAGGCAGTGCGCCAACGCCCAGGCCCACTCGGCGGGTTCGGCCCGTCGTGTGGGGTGGACGTGGATGCGGCCGTTCGAGTCGGCCGTCGCCCAGCCGTTCGGCGGCGCGGAGCGGCAGCCGTCGCGGCAGAACGACGCCTCCAGCGCGTCGAGCGCCGGATTGGCCCGCACCAGCGCAAGTCCCTTGAGATAGGCCTCGGTTGACGGGTCGGGCCGCCGCTCTTGAGCGCTCTTGGAACCGCGCGTCATCGGCGGGCCTCCACCAGACGCGGCATGTCGCGGGCCGCCTCGACCAGGAACCAGGCGGGCAGCAGCGGGTTGCCGTCGGCGTCGTCGGCGATGACCGTCTGGGCCACCTCGACGGAGATCTCGGCGAGCTGCACGAGCAGCGACTTGGCGCGGTACGCGGTCTGGCGGACCGACGGCGACGCGTGCTCCTTGGACGCCGGAAGGTCCTTGACGAGGCGCCCGCGGAACGACTCGGCGAGGTAGTACAGCAGGTCGCGGTCCTCGATCCGGTGCGGCCAGCGGGCGTCGCCCTTGAGGATCGCGTCCAGACCGAACCGGCTGCGCACAATCTTCGCGTAGCCGCAGAAGGCGACCGCGTGCGCCGGGGTGAGCGTGCCGTGCGCGAGGACCTTCAGGGTGTCCTCGTCCAGCGTCGGCCCGAAGCTGTGCAGGGCGTCGCTGAGCATGTGCCAGGAGCGGGGCGTGGAGAACGGCTCCTCGGTCTTCGGCGGCTTGGACCACAGGTGGTCGGGGCGGTCGGTCAGGTGGTCCTGGATCCAGGGGTGGATGCCGGCGCCCGCGGCCCAGCGCAGCCAGTCCGCGGGCGAGGCCTCCAGGTGGACGTGGGCGAGGCGGTTGATCAGGGCCGAGGCGATGGGGCGGGCCAGCGCGTTGTCCGTCGCGCGGTTGCCCGCGCCGATCACGATGGACCCCTCGGGCAGCTCGTAGTTCCCGATCCGGCGGTCCAGGATCAGGGAGTAGAACGCCTTCTGCACGTCCGGCGTCGCCGCGTTCAGCTCGTCCAGGAACAGGCAGTACGGCTCGTCGCGGGCGATGGCCTCCGGCGGGCAGAACACCGAGCGCCCGTCACGGATCTGCGGCACCCCGATGAGGTCCTCGGGGGCCAGCTGCGTCCCGAGCAGACTCACGCACTCCAGCCCGAGCGACTCGGCGAAAGCCCTTACCAGGGAGGACTTTCCGATGCCGGGGGCGCCCCAGATGAAGACCGGCCGCACGGTCGCGAGACCGAGCAGCAGCTCCGGGATGCGGGAGGGCGTGACCGTGACGGCAGCCTGCACGTACTGACTCCAGGGAGAGTGAGGGAGGTGTTCGAGCGGGGCGCGCTGGTGCGCGGCCTTCCGCCCGAACAGTGTGGGACCGGGCGGTCGGCACCCGCACCTGGATTTCCGGCGTGTGCCCCTTCCACGTACCACCGGAGCCACCCCCTCCAGAGCGACGCGAGGGGAGCCGGAACATGCCCGTGGCGGGGTCACCATGGCCGGAATGCGCGCTGGGCAAGACGGCACGGCGGTGACACTTTGAGGCCCCCCAAGTAGGGGATTCTCACGGGGTTTCGCAGGGGGTTCGACCATGCGCATGATCTACGCGGACCGAGGTCCGTCACCACTGGAGACCGGCAAGCCCGGCGCCACCGACCGCGACTCGACGTTCGGCTGGTGGGGCGCGTTCAGCATCCAGAAGTTCGTGAACCAGAACCCGCTCTCCCACACCCACGAGGACGCGACCGGCTGGCTCGCGTACCTCCAGCAGTTCTACGACCGGAACTTCTGGTTCGCCGACAGCGGCGTACAGGTGTGGGCGTACGAGGAGACGTACGACAACTGGCAGGACAGGTACGGCGTGGACGCCGTCGTCGCCGCGTACCACTCGGGGCACGGCGGCATGGACGGCAACGGGGTGTTCTTCGCGCCGCTCGGCGGCACGTGGGACAACCGCTCGGACGCGGTCTCCAACCGGATGGCGTTCGGCAACGAGAAGGCGAACTACGTGTTCTGGTCGACGTGCAACTCGCTGCGCGTCCTCGACGGCCACTCCCCCATCCGTACGTGGGCGGGCCCCAACCTCGGCTCCCGGATGATCTTCGGGTTCGAGACGACGAGCATCGACAGCCCGGACTACGGCAAGAAGTTCTGGGAGAAGTGGCGTGCGGGCCAGACGTTCTGCGACGCGTGGCTCAACGCGAGCTGGGACATCTACCACGGCCAGGCCCCGTCGGTCGCTGCCACCGGCGCGACGCAGGCCGAGGCGCAGAACCGGCTCAACTCCGAGCGCAACTTCTATCGCGAGCACGTCTCCGACGCCTGGTACGTGTGGCGCTGGTACTACGCCCGCGAGGGGCTGCGCGACCCGCTGACGCAGGCGCCGGCCGAGCCGCAGATCGTGCAGCTCGCGCCGCGCGACCCGAGCGACGAGCTGACCAGGCTGGGGCAGCTGGCGCACTTCCCGTCCGCGGCGCTCCAGGAGGTCCAGGTCGAGCGGCAGGGCGTGCTCAGCGCGAGCTCCGGCGACCGGTACGTGTCGACGGCGCCGCAGGCGGTGCGCTGGGTGAAGCTCGCCGACGCCAACCACCGCAACACGCGGCAGCTGCCGACCGAGCGTGCCGTCGAGCTGGCCCGGCAGTTCGCGGAGCGACACGCAGAGAACACTGACGGCGCCGAGCTGGTCGTGGACGGCGTGCACGACCTCATGCAGAACAGCGGCAAGAAGGACGGCTCGCAGATCGGTGAGCCGGTGTCGCTGGAGACGCACGTCACGTTCCGGCAGGCCTTCGACGGCGTACCGGTGATCACGCCCGGGCGCGGCGAGTTCCGCGTGGCGCTCGACAACGACGGCACCGTCGTCCAGGCGACGCTGTCGACGCGGCGGGCCACCGGTGAGTTCCGCACGCCGAGTTCCGCGGTCGCCCCGCCGTCCGGCAAGGGTGCGCAGGCGCAGCGTTCGCCGGGTGCGCGTGACCCGCGTCAGGCGCTCGACGAGGCGCAGCAGCGGCGGATCGCGCATCTGACGGCGATGGCGTCGGACAGCGAGCGCTCGGCTGCCGAGATCGAGTCGCGGCTCGAGGTCAGGGATGTGCCGGGGACGCTCGAGGTCGGTTACGAGATCGAGGGCAACGAGGCGTATCCCGCTGCGCGGAAGCTGGTCGAGCTGGGGTCGCGTGACTCCATGTTCAAGAAGCTGAGGTGGGTTGTGGCGCCGCTCGCCCGCTGATCTGCCGGGTTCTGTTTCGTCGGCGGCTGCGGGTGCGTCGTGGCTGGTCGCGCAGTTCCCCGCGCCCCTGAGGCAGCGGCTTCGCCGCGCCTCCCCTGAAGGCTGAGCGGCTACGCCGCCCAGCCTTCGTCGGGGAAATGCGCGCGAAGCGCAGGCATTTCAGGGGCGCGGGGAACTGCGCGACCAGCCCCCACTCACCCGCAGACGAATCCGATCACCCCGAAACCCGTTGCCGGCGCGCCGCCATCCACGCGTACACCAGCACCCCGACGAACAGGAACAGCACACCCTGGTACACGGCCGCGTACCCCGCCCCGCCGACCAGCCACATCGAGAAGCCGAACGCGGCGAGGGCGAGGATCATGTCGCGGGCCAGACGGCCAGGACGCACCTTGTGGCCCTGGCCCGAGAGCAGGAAGTAGATCTGCGCGGCCGTGGCCAGCAGGTACGGGACGGTCGCCGTGAACGTCGTGACGAGGACGAGGGTCTCGAAGACGCCGGCCGAGCCGACCGTGTAGTTGTAGATCGTCAGGAGCGAGGCGAGCGTCACGGCGACGATCACACCGAACGTCGGGATCCCGCGCCGCTTGCGCGTGAAGGCCGCGGGGAAGAGCCCGTCCTTCGCGGCGGCGTACGGCGTCTGGGCGCTGAGCAGCGTCCACCCGTTGAGCGCGCCGATCATGGAGACGAGCGCGGCGACGGCGACGGCCGTGCCGCCCCACGTGCCGCCGAACATCGCGTTGACCGCGTCGGAGAACGGCGCCGTGGAGTTCACCAGCCGGTCGTGCGCGACGGTGCCGAACACCGAAAGGGTGGACAGCAGGTACAGGAGCGCGGCGAGCCCGGTGCCGATGACGGTGGCGCGGCCGACGTTGCGCTGCGGGTCGCGGACCTCGCCGGCGCTGACGGACGCGGACTCGACGCCGAGGTAGCTGAAGAGCAGGATCGCCGCGGACGCGGAGACCGCACCGATCGCGGAGTCGTCCGTCGCCCGGAAGGGACCGAGGTTGTCGGCCTGGAAGAAGAAGAGCCCGCCGACCGCGACGAGCAGCAGCGGCGCGAACTTCAGCACGGTGGAGACCAGTTGGACCGCGCCGACGTACCGGGTCCCGGCGAGGTTGGCGAGCGCGGGCAGCCACTGGCACAGCAGTGCGGCGACGATCGTCCAGAACGTCGAGCCGTGGATGGGCAGCAGCACATCGAGGTAGCCGACGGCGGCGACGGCCAGGGCCGCGTTGGACACCCACGTGGTGATCCAGTACGACCAGGCCGCCAGGAACCCGGCGAAGTCGCCGAACGCCTCACGCGCGTAGACGTACGGGCCGCCGGTCTGCGGATGCCGGTTCGCGAGCCGGCCGAAGACGAGGGCGAGCGCGATGGCGCCGACGGTCAGGACGGCGAAGGCGACGAGGCTGATCGTGCCGTACGGGGCGACGGAGGCGGGGAGCAGGAAGATGCCGCCGCCCACGATGTTGCCGATGACGAGGGCCGTGGCGACGGGAAGACCGAACTTGCGGGCGTGCCTGCTGCCCTCGTGCTGGTCCGCTTCCCCGGCCGGAGCCGTCTGCGGTGCGGTCCCGGAGTCGTGCATGGGGTGGTGCGCCTCTCATCGTGCCGACGCCGCCTCGGGATCGCCGGACGGCGCTATATGTTCGACCGGACGAACACCCCGCACCAAATCAGGCGGATTTGTCCTGCGCTTCCGGGGGCGCTGCCGCAAATGATGCGACGGTCGGGTCCCGGTGCAGGGAATTCTCCAGGGGGATCTGCGGGCCGTTGCCCTCGCGCAGCCAGCGGCGCAGCACGTGGTGGACCTGTTCGGCGCCGACGAGCGTCCCGCCGTCCGCGACCGGCTCCGAGAGGGCCAGCGGGGAGAGCAGGAACGGCCGGCCCTGGGCACCGCCGAGCCCGCCGTGCGAGCCGATCTGCTCCTCGAACGCGAGGACTTCGCCGTCCACCGGGTCGTACCAGGAGTTGACCATGATGTCGGCGGTGTGCGGGAAGGAGTCGGTGCGCCGGACGGCGTCGGCGGCCCCGGGTCCGAAGTCGGCGAGCGGCCCGCGCCCGTCGGCCAGTTCGGC
Organism: Streptomyces sp. NPDC052225; assembly: GCF_040679615.1. Lineage (NCBI taxonomy): Bacteria > Bacillati > Actinomycetota > Actinomycetes > Kitasatosporales > Streptomycetaceae > Streptomyces > Streptomyces sp. NPDC052225. The sequence goes on from NZ_JBFAVD010000005.1 coordinate 226,512, forward strand.
GACGGGCACCTCGGCGCCCTGCGCCCCGAGCACGACCGCGCCGTGTTCCTCGCTGCGTACGAGGAGGAAACCGATCCCGGGATGGTTGGCGAGGGTCGCGAGCAGCGCCGGGTGGCGGGCGTCGATCTCCTCGCGGCTCATCCGGTGCGGGACGTCGGGGAAGGAGACGAGCCCGAGGTTGCCGGAGGCGAGCACGATCGGCTCGGTGCGCCGGCCCGCCCTGCGGGCGCGCTCCTCGGCCTCCTTGGTCTCCTCGACGGGCCGGTGCAGCGCGGCGCGCACGGCGGAGCGGGCCTCGGCGCCGCTGTGGGTGCGCCGCACCTTGCGCGGCACGGGCAGTCCGCAGCCCGCGCGCACCAGGTCCTGGAGGGTCAGGCCGTAGCGGGCGAGGAACGTCTCGCCGGGGCTCTGGCCGTGGTCGGACAGGACGACGATGCGGTACGGCCGCGGGGCGTGCTCGGCGACCTTCGCGAGCAGCGCCAGCGAGCGGTCGAGCCGTTCGAGGACCTTCTCGGCGTCGCGGCTGAAGGGTCCCGAGTGGTGTGCCACCTCGTCGTACGCGACGAGGTCGGCGTAGACGGCACTGCGCCCGGCGAGCATGTCGCCGATGACGGCCGCGACGACGACGTCCCGCTCGACGACGGTGGCGAAGGCGCGGATGAACGGGTAGAGGCCGCCGCGTCCGACGCGCGGGCGGCGCTTGCGGATCCGGGCGTGGGTGGACTGGCCGATCTCGCGGCCCACCTCCGCGCAGAAGGAGAGGGCGGTGCGCACGGCGTTCGCCGGGTCGGAGAAGTACGCGAAGTACCCGGCCCGCGACCGGTTCTGCTTGCCGCGCCGGGCGGCGACGGACAGGACGAGCGCGACCTCCTCGGCGCCGCCGCTGAACAGGTTGCCGCGGCTGGCGCCGTCGACGGTGAGCAGGCCGCCGTCGCCGGTGTGCTCGATGGCGCGGCGCTGGAGTTCGGCGGCGCTGGTCGGCCGGTTGGAGACCTGCACCTCGCCGGTGTCCTTCTCGTACCAGCGGAAGGCGGGGATGTCGTGGTTGGAGCCGTGCAGGATGCCGAGCTGGCTGGCGCCGGTCTGGCTCGACCAGTCGGTGCGCCACGGGGTGAGGCGGTGGCTGCCGTCGCGCAGCCAGGAGTTGACGGTCGGCATGAGGTCGTCGCGGGCGGCGCGCCGCAGCACCTCGTGGCCGACGCCGTCGAGCTGGATGAAGACGGTGCCCGGGGTGGGCGGGCAGTCGCTGTCCGGCGCGTTTTTGCGGCGTCTGCGGTCGGCGAGGCGGTACAGGCGTCTGCGGTACGCGTCGTCGTCGCGGACCGCGAGGGCACCGCCGGTCGCCGACGCCACGGCCGACATCACGGCGGCGACGACCACCGCGGTCTCCGGACTGACCTCGCCGCGCCCGTCCGGGATGAGGTGCAGGGCGGTCAGGAGCACGGCCCCGTTGAGGAAGAACACGACGAGGCCGAGGACGAGGGCCGGTACGAGGAGCAGTGCGCGTACGAGGAGCGGCCACACCAAGGACGACAGGATCGCGAAGGCGCCCGCGCCGAGGGCGGCGGTGATGGCGACGCGGGTCATGCTGTCGCCGTTGTCGGACTGGAGCTGGAAGTCCGGCAGGATGCCCGCCAGGATCATCATCGTCAGGGTGCCGGCCGCCCAGACCGTCAGCGTGCGCCATGCCGCGCTCGCCACCCGCCGCCACCGGCCTCCGGCCACTTTCCGGCTCCCCTCGCCCTGGGTCGTGTTCTTCGAGGGCAGGGTTTCATACGTTTTGAGCGGTGATCCGCTCGACGCCACGGGGCCCGCCCCGGACCCCGCTCCTCAATCGCCGGAGGGGCTTGATCAACAGCCGTCGTACCCCGCCGTCGGCATGGACAGCCGCCGATGCACCCGCGCCTTCATCTCCGCGTCGTACGCCGGCTCCGCGAGCCCCGCCGTCTCCAGCGGGATCCCGCGCCGCGCGCACTCCGCCGAGAACGCGTCGACCGAGCGGAGCGCCGCGCGCAGGACGCGGTCGCTGGGGGCGACGAAGACGTCGACGAGGCCCGCGTCGACGTCCGCCCAGAACACGTCGTGGTCGGGGCGGAGCGCGTGCACCAGGAGTTCGCGGGTGACGACATAGCCGCGCTCGGCGGCCCAGCGGGCGCACATCGCGTACTGGCTGCGGGAGTCCACGAGGAACGGGTCCGCGTCCAGTTCCTCCAGCGGGATCAGGCTGGCGATCGCCGCCACCCTCACCGCTTCCCCGGATCCGCCCATGGTGTCCCCCTCACCTCAGCTTTCGGCGTCGACCCTACTCCTGCACGTAGGCTCGGGGGAGTCGCACGAGGGAGCGTAAGGAGACACACGTGCCGGTGGAGATCACCTGGTGGGGTCATGCCACCTGCACGGTCGAGGACTCGGGCATCCGGGTGCTCACCGATCCGCTCTTCGCGCGGCGCCTGGCGCATCTGCGGCGCCGGCGGGGCGCTCCCCCGCCGGCGCGCGCCGCGCTCGCCGACGTGGTCCTCGTCTCCCATCTGCACGCCGACCATCTGCACGTGCCGTCCCTCGCCCGGCTCGCGCCGGGGACGCGGGTGCTCGTGCCGCGCGGCGCGGTCCGTGCGGTGCCGACGCTGCGGCGGCTGCGGACGCTGAAGATCACGGAGGTCGAGCCGGGGGCCCGGATCCGGGTCGGGGACCTGGCCATAGAGGCGGTGCCCGCCGAGCACGACGGGCGACGGCTGCCGGTCGGGCGGCACCGCTCGCCCGCGCTGGGCTTCGTCGTGAACGGCGAGTCCCGTACGTACTTCGCCGGGGACACCGGGCTCTTCGACGGGATGGCGGACGCGGTGGGCGAGGTGGACGTGGCTCTGCTGCCGGTCGGCGGCTGGGGCCCGTATCTGGGGCCGCACCACCTCGACGCGGCGCGGGCCGCCGAGGCGCTCGCCCGGATCGCGCCGCGCAGCGCGGTGCCGGTGCACTACGGCACGTACTGGCCGATCGGGATGGACGCGGTGCGGCCGCACGAGTTCCACACGCCGGGCGAGGAGTTCGTACGGCAGGCGGCGCTGAGGGCGCCGAAGGTGGCGGTGTACCGGCTCGCGCACGGTGAGAGCGTGCGCCCGGAGGCGGCCCGGTGATGCTCGCCGCCGCGGCCGCGGTCACGCCCGAGTCGACGCAGCAGGCCGTCGGCTACCCCACGCTCTTCGTGCTGGTCGCCCTCGGGGCACTGGTGCCGATCATCCCGACGGGGGCGCTCGTGAGCACCGCCGCCGTCGTCGCCTTCCACCAGAAGGCGCCCTACTCGCTGGCGCTGGTGTTCGCCACGGGGGCGCTCGCCGCGTTCCTCGGGGACATCGCCCTGTACTGGCTGGGGCGGCGCGGCATGCACTCGAAGAACGGGTCGCGGTGGCTCGAGGCGATCCGCAGCCGCGCGCCCGAGGAGCGGCTCGCGCAGGCGCAGGACAAGCTCGACGACCACGGCGTGCTGGTCCTCGTCCTGTCGCGGCTCGTGCCCGCCGGGCGGATCCCGGTGATGCTGGCGTGCCTGCTCGCGAAGATGCCGCTGCGCCAGTTCGCCCGGGGCGACATTCCGGCGTGCCTGGCCTGGGCGGCGACGTACCAGGTCATCGGCATCGTCGGGGGTTCGCTGTTCGCGGAGCCGTGGGAGGGCGTGGTCGCGGCGATCGCGCTGACCCTGCTGATCAGCGCGATCCCTGCGGTGTGGCGGAAGCTGCGCGGCCGGGAATCAGGCGGCCAGCACGCGTGAGGCGCCGACCGGCAAGTCCCACAGGGCGGTGCGCGGCAGTCCGGCCCGGTCCCAGGCGGCCCGCAGCCGGGTGAGCGGTTCGAGGACCGGCTCGGCCGAGAGCAGGAACGTGGCCCAGTGCATGGGCGCCATCAGGCGGGCGCCCACGTCCTGCGCGGCGCGCACGGCGTCCTCGGGGTCGCAGTGCACGTCCTGGAGCCACCAGCGCGGGTCGTACGCGCCGATCGGCAGCAGGGCGAGGTCGATGCCGGGGTAGCGGCGGCCGATCTCCGAGAACCAGTGTCCGTATCCGGTGTCGCCCGCGAAGTAGATGCGCTGTCCTTCGCCGTCGGTGAGGACCCAGCCGCCCCACAGGGTGCGACAGGTGTCGGTGAGGCTGCGCTTGGACCAGTGGTGCGCCGGTACGAAGTCGAAGCGCACCCCGTCCAGTTCGGCGGCCTCCCACCAGTCGAGCTCGGTGACGCGGGTGAAGCGGCGCCGGGTGAACCAGCGGCCGAGGCCCGCGGGGACGAAGACCGGGGTGTCGCGCGGGAGTCTTTTGAGGGTCGGCCAGTCCATGTGGTCGTAGTGGTTGTGGCTGATGACGACGGCGTCGACGCGCGGCAGCGCGCTCCAGGCGACGCCGACGGGGGTGACGCGAGCCGGGGTGCCGAGGATCTTGCGGGACCAGACCGGGTCGGTGAGCACGGTCAGGCCCCCTATGCGCACCACCCAGCTGGCGTGGCCGGCCCAGGTGACGGCGGCGGTGCGGGCGTCGACATCGGGCAGCGGTCCCGGTTCGAAGGGCAGGTTCGGGATGTCGGCGAGGCTCTCGGCGGGCGGCCTGAGCGCGCCCTCGCGCGCGAACCGGGCGAAGGCCCGCAGGCCCGGCAGGGGCGCGGTCAGCCGGTCGGCGAAGGACTTGGGCCAGCGGCGCGGGACGCCGGTGCCACCCCCGCCGAGCGGCCGCGGCCCGACGAGGGGGGCGGGAGAGGCGACGGCATCATCCCGCTGCTGTGTCGAGGTCGATTCGGACGCTTGCGTCATCGCTCGGACTCCCATCCTTCGCCTGCCGGTCCGTTGCCTTCCGGGCCCCTGGAACCCGCTCCGGGCCCGCCGAGATCGCCGAACGCCGACCCCACCATGCTCAACAGCCGCCGTACATGCGGCAATTCCAGGGGATCCGGTGAGGTGAGAGACGCCCTGCGCTCGTCAGGGGTTGAACCGAGCAGCGGGCCGGTCGACAGGCGGGCCCGCAGCGCCGCCGGATCGTCGCCGAAGCGGTGGCCGCCGGGCACCGGCATGCCGAGCCGCTCGGTGAGGAAGTCCTCCAGGTCCTGGGCGTCGGTGACACCGCGGGCGGCGAGCGGCCGGCGCATCGGGTCGAGGTCGACGTAGAGATGGCGTCCTGCCCGCGGGGGCCGGGCGAACCCGCCCGCGGCGAGCACGACGCCGTGCACGGCCTGGGCCGCCTCGGCGTGCAGCGCGGCGGCGGCCGTGCGGCGTGCGGTGACCTCGTCGTCCTCGTCCAGGACGTACGTCGCGGCTGCCGCGACCGGCGCGGCGAGCAGGGCGCCGGTCGCGGTGAGGACGTCGAGGACGCGGTCGGCGAGGTGCTCGCCCTGTGCGGTCGGGGCGAAGCGGGCGCAGGCGGCGGGCAGCGACGGCGGCAGGAACGCGCCCGTCAGGTCCGTGAGGACGGTGACGTGGGCGGGGAACATCTCGGCCGGGCTGAACAGGACCGTGCCCGCGCCGGGGTGCACGGTGTCGCGCCAGGTCTCGTCGCTGACGATGTGCAGGCCCTCCCCCGCGGCGGCCTCCACGGCCTCGTGCAGCACCTCGGGCGGCGGCACGGTCGCCGTCGGGTCGTCGGCGACGGACAGGACGAGCAACCGGGGGTCGCCGCCCTCGGCTCTGACCCGGCGGACGGTCTCCAGGAGGGCGTAGGGGTCGGGGACGCCGCCGCACTCGGCGGGCGTCGGCACGTGGAACACCTCGCGGCCGAGCAGCCGGGCCTGCGGTCCCCACCACGCGGGGCAGGGGCGCGGCACCAGGACGTCGCCGCCCAGCGCGGCGGTGAGCGCGAGCAGCAGCGGGGCCGCGCCGGGGGCGGCGACGATCCGGCCCTGTTCGGCGGGGAGCCCTCTGCGCTGCCAGAAGCCGCGGGCCGCCTCCAGGAGGGCGGGCGGGCCGCCGGGCGGTTCGGGGCAGGGGCGGGCCGCGGCGCCCGCGACGACGGCGGCCAGGCCGGGCAGCACGGGCAGGCCCGCCTCGGGCAGGGGCGGCCCGTACCGCACGGGGCCGCGCCCCTCGCGCGGGGAATCCGTGGCCGTGGGGTCCGACTGCCGCATGCCGCCTCCGTGCCGTCTCGGTCACCGTCTACGTCCGCCACGTCCAGCGTCACATCCCGGTGACCCCGCGCGCGCGTCGTACCGCTCCCGAGTGCGTACCCAGGCGGGTGCCCGGCCAGGCAGGGGCGCCCGGCGCGGGACTGCGCCGGGCGGGTGAGAGGGGTTCTCGCGGGGTGCTCAGCGGGTCAGCGCGGTGAACTCACGCTCCAGGCCGCGGCCGCGGCAGTCGACGACAGCGGCGGCCACGTCGGCCAGCTTCCGGTTCGTGGTCTGCGAGATGCGACGCAGCACGGTGAACGCGTCGTCCGCGTCGCAGCCCAGGACGTGCATGACGATGCCGCACGCCTGGTCGACGACGGGCCGGGTGCGCAGGGCGGTGCCCAGCTGGTCGAGCTCCGTGAGGGCGGCCTGGTACGAGCGGTCGCGTACGAGGCAGGTGGCGGCGAGGTCGCCGAGGGCGCGCACCGGGCCGTGCGGGACGTCCTCCAGGGTGCCCGCGCGGAAGCTGTAGAGGCTGAGGGTGACGGTCAGGTCGGCGCTGCGGAACGGGATGGTGACGCTGGAGCGCACGCCGGAGTCGAGCGCCAGGGCCCGGTAGTCGGGCCAGCGGCGGTCGTTGAGCAGGTCACGGGCGTCGACCGGCATGCCTGCCTGCTCGGCGACCGGTATCGGGCCCTCGCCGGAGCGCAGCTGCACGGAGACGAGGGCGGCGAGGTCGGGGTGGGTGACCGCGGACGGCCGCTCGCCGCTGCGGTCGGACGCCATGGCGACGGCCCCGCAGCAGTCGGCCGTGCAGCGCACGGCTTCCTCGGCGAGTTCGGAGAGCCGGCGTGCCGGGAGTCCCGACTCGGGCGTTTCGGGCGGAAGTTGACCTTGCGCCCCCGGGTAGCAGTCCGAACGGGGGGCGGGCGTCTCGGCCTTGACGGTCTGTCGCATCGGGTAACGCCTCCTCCCTGTTGCGGCTTCCCCCGGCGGGCCCCGGAAAACCGCTGCACGGGATAGGTTCTCGGCATGGGGCAGACGGAAGAATTCGGTGAGGAACTCGCGGACTTCGTGCGCCGGGTCACCGAGTTGAAAGCGGCACGCTCCGTGCCCGCGGACGGGCTCCCCGCGGTGCTCGACGCGGCGATCTTCGAACTCGACCATGTGGTCGGCACGCTGTGGCCGTGGTACGAGCAACTGAGCGGCCCGGGCGCCGGCGCGGAGGGCCGGTCGGCGCACGCGGACCGGACGGAACAGCAGTTGCTGCGCGCCATCTTCCAGCGGCTTCCGCTTCCGGTGGCGCTCGTGGACCGCGAATCGGTGGTGCGGCGGATGAACTTCGCGGCGACGACGTTCACGGGCGTGCGGGCCGGGTACGCGACAGGGCGGCCGCTCACCGGGCTCCTGGCCCACGCCGACCGGGGCTCCTTCCGCTCGCAGGTCGCGGCGGTCGCCCGTGGCGAGGGGGACCGCGGCCTGACCGTGCACCTCCAGCAGGACCCGCGCTCGCCGGTGCGGACGACGCTGACGGGGCTGCGCCCGGGCAACGAACCGCGCACCGCGGTCCTCGTCGTCCTGCACCCGGCCGACGACGACGCGCCGGTGCGCGGCACGGCCCGCGCGACCGCGCCGGTCCCCGATCTCGCGGAGGCGACCCGGCACACGGCCCTGATGGACCTGGTGGACGTGATGGCGCGCGAGCTGCTCGGCGCGCCCGCGGGCGATCCCGCCCAGGTGCTGCACCGAGCCGCGCGGGTGCTGCACGGCCGGTTCGCGGACTGGGTGATCGCGGACCGGGGCGCCGCGCGTCCGGAGCGTACGGCGGTGCTGGGCGGCGACGACAAGGCCGTACAGGACATCCACGCGCAGGACCCCGCGGCCGCCCCTCTGGTGGTGGAGGCGGCGCGCGGGGGTTCACCGGCGCTCCTGGTGCGTCCCGAGGACCCTCAGGCGCTCGGTGAGGACGCGTCGGGGGCGCCGGTCCTGGTGCGCGCGGACGTCACGTCGCTGCTGTGCGTCCCGCTGATCCCGGCGCCCGGCGAACCGGTCCAGGGCGTGCTCACCCTGTTCCGGTCCGCGGGCCGCCTCGCGTTCTCGATGGCGGAGGCACAGGCGCTCGACGTGATGTCCCGGCACATCGCGCTGGCGATGCGCCGATAGACATCCGCGCCGCTAGGCGGCGTCGTGCAGGACCTGATCGCGCAGCCGGTCGCAGCAGCGGCTGATCAGGCGGGAGACGTGCATCTGGGAGATGCCCAGCTGTTCGGCGATGCGGCTCTGGGTCATGTCGCCGAAGAACCGCATGTACAGGATCCGCCGCTCGCGTTCGGGCAGGGCGGCGATGCGCGGCTTGACGGCCTCGCGGTCGACGACGACGTCGAGCGCGGGGTCGGCGGCGCCGAGCGCGTCGGACAACGAGTAGCCGTCCTCGCTGCCGGGCAGCTCGGCGTCGAGGGAGAGCGCGGTGAAGCTCTCCAGGGCCTCGAGGCCGCTGCGGGCCTCCTCCTCGGTCATGCCCGCGTGCTCGGCGATCTCGGCGAGCGTCGGGGCGCGCCCCGAGATGCTCTGGGACAGTTCGTGCTGCGCGAACCGGACGCGGTTGCGCAGGTCCTGGACGCGGCGCGGTACGTGCAGCGTCCACATGTGGTCGCGGAAGTGGCGTTTGATCTCGCCGGTGACGGTGGGCACGGCGTAGCTCTCGAAGGCGTTGCCGAGCGAGGGGTCGTAGCGGTCGACCGCCTTGACCAGGCCCAGAGCGGCGACCTGGCGCAGGTCCTCGTAGGACTCGCCGCGGTTGCGGAAGCGGCCGGCCAGCCGCTCGGACATGGGCAGCCAGGCTTCGACGATCTCCTGACGCAGGGCGTCGCGCTCGGGCCCCTCGGGCAGTTCGGACAGTTTGACGAACGCGGCGGCGGTGTCGGGGGCATCGTCGTGCGGATGGCGCCGAGCGGGCTTCACCGGGTTCTCGGGTGCGCTGGTACGCGTACGCATGGGATTGCAACTCCCTGAATGGGGTGCCTCTGTGCAATGGACACCGTGAGAGGGAGTCGCGCCCCGACGTGGATTCGGACACACCCGGGGCGGAGAAACCGCAGATACGCGTACGTACCCCTCCCACGGACGTGCCTCCTGTCCGAAGCACTGATCTGCGCCTGCCCCGTGGTCGGCGCGGCAAACATCCGCGGCGTCCACGGATCTCAGAGGCGCTTCTGCGGACGATCACGCCCGTTTGGTTGCCTCGGGCTCCTTCGGCCGCGGCAGCAGCCACTCCTCGTACCGTCCGAGCGCGACGACCAGTCCCAGCATGCCGAACGGCACGAGCACCGTGAGTAGCTCCATGGCCTGTCCTTCCCCAGCGAGCCGAGCGAGGGGGGCCGCACTCGGGTCTCCCCGGCACGGCAGGGCAAACCGGCAGGTGTCAGCCAGGTGCCCCCGGGTACGCGTCGGCCGCATTCACGACACAGGAGGGACAGATGCAGCGAGGCAGCGACCGGCTCAGCGCGCACCGGGACGACGAGATGAAGCACGAACTGCAGGGCCTGCTGCGGTCCGGCCACCCCACCCGCACCGAGGAGTGGAACGACCCGGAGCCGGTGGCCGACGACGACCCCGAGGTGGCGGGCGGCCCCGTGCAGCCGGGCCGCGGGCCGGGCCGCCTGGAGGCGGTGCGGCTCGAAGTGGGGCGGCTGCTGGGCCGTACGGCGTTCCCCGCGACGCCCGCGGTGCTCGCCGACGCCCTGGCCGAGCGCTCCGCCCCCGAACAACTGGTCACGATGGTCGCGGCCCTGCCGGAGAAGTCGGTGTTCCGCACGGCGAGCGAGCTGGCGCAGGCGCTGACCGACGAGCAGGCATAGGTGCGCACCGCAGGGGTACTGCGGCCGTGGTCACCCCTATCGCGGAGAAAGGCCCAGGGCGATGGCCGATTTGGTGAGGGAAGTCATGACACCCGGCGTGGTGGCGGTGCGCCCCGACGCCTCACTCGTCGAGGCCGCGCAGCTGATGCGCGCCCAGGACGTCGGCGGCGTGCTGGTGGCCGACGTCCGCCGGGTCGTCGGTCTCCTCACGGACCGCGACATCACGTTGCGCGCGGTCGCCGACGGCGCTGATCCGCTCACCGTGAGCGCGCAGGCGGTGTGCACGCCCGACCCGGTGGCGGTCGGGCCCGACGACGAGGTGTCCCGGGCCGTCGCCCTGATGCGGGAGCACGCGGTGCGCCGGCTGCCCGTGGTCGAGGACGGGCGCCCGGTGGGCATGCTCAGCCTCGGCGACCTGGCCCTGACCCAGGACCCGGACTCGGCGCTCGCCGACATCAGCGGCGCCCTGCCGGACACCTGACCCGGACACCCGACCCGGACACCCGAGCCGGGCACGACGAAGTACCTGACACAGCAAGGGAGTTGAGCAGCCATGCGTATCGCGTTCCTAGTGGCACCCGAGGGGGTCGAACAGATCGAGCTGACCGATCCCTGGCAGGCGGTGCGGGACGCGGGCGGCGAGCCCGTGCTCGTGTCGACGAAGCCGGGCGAGGTGCAGGCGTTCCACCATCTCGACAAGGCGGACACGTTCCCGGTGCAGGAGACGGCCGAGGGGCTGACGGCGGCGGGCTTCGACGGCCTGGTCCTGCCGGGCGGTGTGGCCAACCCGGACCAGTTGCGCACCGACGCCGACGCGGTGGCGTTCGTACGGGACTTCTTCACGCGCGGGCTGCCGGTCGCGGCGATCTGCCACGCGCCGTGGACGCTGGTCGAGGCCGACGTGGTGCGCGGGCGGACCCTGACGTCGTGGCCGAGCCTGGCCACCGACATCCGCAACGCGGGCGGCACCTGGGTCGACGAGCAGGTGAAGGTCTGCACGGGCGGGCCGAACGTGCTGGTCACCAGCCGCAAGCCGGACGACCTGAAGGCGTTCGACGAGGCGCTGATCGAGCAGATGCGCGGCGACTGACCCCGGCCGCCCCTGCCGCCCGCACGGGCCCGGAGCAATGTGTCCGGGGGGAGCCCGGGCCCGCGGGCAGGGGGCCGGCCCGGCGGGGTAGTGCCGGGCCGGGGGTGTCGCCGGAATCCGTCACGGTCTTCCCGGTACCCCGGTGACGGCAACGACCCGGAGCACGGGGGACCGGCCCCCGGCGACCCCCCGACGGTAGATCGGGCCCGGCTGCCGAAACGATCCGCTGAACGCGGGCGCTGTCCGGATAGCGCGGTCGGCCCTGGTCAGCCGCGTCCGGACCCGGTGGCGCGCAGCGTCGCGGACGGCACCCGGCCGTACTTGGCCCGGTACTGCTCGGCGAACCGGCCCAGGTGCCCGAAGCCCCAGCGGTGGGCGATGTCCGCGACGGTCGTCGTGCGCGGATCGGCCTGGGCGAGTTCGGCGTGCGCCCGCTCCAGGCGGACCGTACGCAGATACGCCATCGGCGGCATGCCCACGTACCGGCCGAACGCCTCCTGCAACCAGCGCACCCCGACCCGGGCCTCGGCCGCGAGTTCCGCGGTGGTGAAGGGGTGTTCGGGGCGCTCGCGCATGGCGTCCATGGCCCGCTTGACGGGGGCGGGCCGCAAATCCCCCGCGGGCCGGTCGAGCCGGTCGCGGAAGCGGTGACCGGCCGCCAGGAGCAGACCGTTGAGCACCGCGTCCCGCAACGGCGCGGCGACCAGCGGGTGGTGCAGCAGCGGGGCCCCGCCGTGCAGGTCAGCCACCAGTGAGCCGACGAGCCGCGCCCACTCGCGGCCCCGACCCTGCGTGAGGTCGAGGCCCGGGTCGAGGACGACGGGGGTGCGCGGGGCGATGCCCGTCAGCTCCTCGACGCGGCGCTCGAGCAACCCCTGGTCGATCTTCAGGGCGATGATCCGGCCGTCGCCCTGCCAGCGGTCGACGACGGTGGAGCCGACCGGCTGGAACAGGGCGGCGCCGCCGGGCGCGGTGAGCTGCTCGGGACGGGTCGCCTGGTGCCAGCGCAGCGGGTCGCCGAGCGGGATGTTCACGTGGTAGGCACCCAACTCCCCGCAGCGCACCATGACATCGGCGCCGCACCTCAGGTCGCCGACGGTCATCCCGCCGAGCTCCAGGACGTCGAAGCTCGCGCCGAACCGCTCCGGCCGTGCCAGGACATCGAGCCGGTTGGCGTAGAAGGAGTCCCTGATCGCCTCCATGGCCTCGTCGACGTCACCCGTCCGGAAGGACGTCCTCACCACCGCGTCTCCCCCTGCTCGGTCGTATGCGCCCAACGGAGCAGGATACGGGGAGACTTCAGGTGTCGCGACGTGGCTGCGACGGCATGCCTAGCGGGCGCGCTCCACGCGCCGTTCGTCCCAGACCGGCTCCGGGGTCTCGCGCAGCCTGCCGTCCGAGCCGAAGACCAGGTAGCGGTCGAAGGAGCGGGCGAACCAGCGGTCGTGGGTGACGGCGAGGACCGTGCCGTCGAAGGACTCCAGGCCCTCCTGAAGGGCCTCGGCCGACTCCAGGTCGAGGTTGTCCGTGGGCTCGTCGAGCAACAGGGCGGTGGCGCCCGCGAGTTCGAGCAACAGGATCTGGAAGCGGGCCTGCTGGCCGCCCGAGAGGCGCTCGAACTTCTGCTCCGCCTGCGCCGTCAGTTCGTAACGGCGCAGCAGCGACATCGCGGCGCCGCGGTCCTTGGCGTGGTCGCGCCAGAGGATGTCGAGGAGCTCGCGGCCCTGGAGCTCGGGGTGGGCGTGGGTCTGGGCGAAGTGGCCGGGGACGACGCGCGCACCGAGCTTCCAATCCCCCGTGTGCGCGACGGTGTCCTCGCCCGCGAGAAGCCGCAGGAAGTGGGACTTGCCCGAGCCGTTCGAGCCGAGGACCGCGACCCGCTCGCCGTAGAAGACCTCCAGGTCGAACGGCTGCATCAGGCCGGTCAGCTCCAGGCCCTTGCAGGTCACCGCGCGGACGCCGGTGCGGCCGCCCTTCAGGCGCATCGTGATGTCCTGCTCGCGCGGCGGCTCCGGCGGCGGGCCCGCCTCCTCGAACTTGCGCAGCCGGGTCTGGGCGGCGGCGTACCGGGACGCCATCTCGTGGCTGACGGAGGCGGCCTGCCGCAGGTTCACGACGAGCTTCTTGAGCTGGGCGTGCTTCTCGTCCCAGCGGCGGCGCAGCTCCTCGAAGCGGGCGAACCGCTCGCGGCGGGCCTCGTGGTACGTGGCGAAGCCGGAGCCGTGCACCCAGGCGTCGGCGCCGCCGGGGCCCGGCTCGACGCTGACGATCTTCTCGGCGGAGCGGGCGAGCAGCTCGCGGTCGTGCGACACGAAGAGGACCGTCTTGCGCGTCTCGCGCAGCTTCTCCTCCAGCCAGCGCTTGCCGGGGACGTCGAGGTAGTTGTCCGGCTCGTCGAGCAGGAGGACCTCGTCGGTGCCGCGCAGCAGCGCTTCGAGGACGAGCCGCTTCTGCTCGCCGCCGGAGAGCGTGCGCACCTCGCGGAACTGCGCCTTGTCGTACGGGACGCCGAGCGCGGCCGTGGTGCACATGTCCCAGAGGGTCTCCGCCTCGTAGCCCTGCGCCTCGGCCCAGTCGGACAGGGCCTGCGCGTAGTTCATCTGCGCGGCCTCGTCGTCGACCGTCATGATCGCGTGCTCGGCCTTGTCGACGGCCTTCGCGGCCTCCTGGATGCGCGGTGACGACACCGACACCAGCAGGTCCCGTACGGTCGTCTCGTCGCGCACCGACCCGACGAACTGGGACATCACGCCGAGGCCGCCGCTGATCGTGACGGATCCGCCGTGCGGCTGGAGCTCGCCGGAGATCAGCTTCAGGAGGGTCGTCTTGCCCGCCCCGTTCGGGCCGACCAGGGCGACGATCGCGCCGTCGGCGACGCGGAACGAGACATCACCGAGCAGCGCCCGCCCGTCCGGCAAGAAGTACTCGAGGTGTGCGGCTTCCAGATGTCCCATGATCAGGCATTGTGGACGCCCGTGCGGGTGACGGGCAAACGGATTCGCCGTCAGGGACCGGGTGCGGGCGTCGGCACGGGGTACGCGTTGTTCCATGTCTGACGACCTCGACCCCACCACGCCCCCGCTGGACGTGACCGCGCCGGGGCCTTCCCTGCGCGGCCGCCTCGCCGCCGCCGATCTGCGCGTCTTCGAATTCGCCGCCGGATCGCACTGGCCGGGCGCCGAGCGGATCCTGCCGAAGCTGAGCCGCGCCGCCAACCACGGAGTGCTGTGGTTCGCGGTGGGCGGGGCGCTCGCCCTCTCCGGTTCGCCGAAGGCGCGCCGCGCCGCCGTGCGCGGCATCGCCTCGCTCGCGGTCGCCTCGGCGACCATCAACACGCTCGGCAAGCGGTCGGTGCGGCGCAAGCGGCCCGTGCTCGACCCGGTCCCGCTGGTGCGCCGCCTGAAGCGTCAGCCGTTCACGACGTCGTTCCCCTCGGGGCACTCGGCCTCGGCCGCGGCGTTCGCGACCGGTGTCGCCCTGGAGTCGCGGGGCCTCGGCGCTGCCGTGGCGCCGCTGGCGTTCTCGGTGGCCGCGTCGCGCGTCTACACCGGCGCCCACTTCCCCGGTGACGTGCTCGCGGGCGCGGCGCTCGGAGTGGGTGCGGCGTTCGCCGTACGCGGTCTGGTGCCGACCCGCGACCAGATGCCGTCGCCGGGGCGCCCGCTGGTGGAGGACGTCCCCGCGCTGCCGGGCGGTGAGGGCCTGGTGATGGTGGTCAACACCCGGGCGGGGACGCCCGACAAGGTGCGGGCCCTGCGGGACGCGCTGCCGCGCGCCGAGTTCGTGGAGTGCGCGGGCGGTGACCTGGTGGCGGAGCTGGAGAAGGCGGCACCGCGCGCCCGTGCGCTCGGCATCTCCGGCGGCGACGGCTCGGTGAACACCGCCGCGCAGGTCGCCATCGCGCACGGGCTCCCGCTGGCCGTGCTGCCCGGCGGCACCCTCAACCACTTCGCGTACGACGTCGGCATCGAGGACGCCGGCGATCTGGTGCGGGCTCTCGAGGGCGGCGACGCGGTCGCCGTGGACGTGGGCCGCTTCACCTCGGAGCGGACCTCCGGGATCTTCCTCAACACCTTCAGCCTGGGCGCCTACCCGGAGCTGGTGCACGAACGCGAACGCTGGTCGTCGCGGATCGGCGGACGGCTCGCGGATGTGGTGGCGGCACTCCAGGTGCTGCGTCGCGAGCACCCCCTCGAGGTCGAACTCCACGGCAGGAAGCGGCCGTTGTGGCTGCTGTTCGCGGGGAACTGCACGTACCGGCGGATGGGCCTGACGGCCGGCCGGCGCGCGGATCTGGCCGACGGCGTGCTCGACGTGCGCACGGTCGACGGCGGCCGGCTGCCCGGCGTCCGGCTGCTCGCGGCGGCGCTCTCGGGTCCGCTGTCCCACTCCCCGTTCCACTCCGCGACCCGGATGACGCGGCTGCGGGTGGGCGGCATCAAGCCCGGCACCCCGCTCGCGTACGACGGTGAAGTCGGCGAGTGCGGGAGGGAGTTGACGGTCGACAAGCAGCACGAGGCACTGCGCGTGTACCGGCCGCTGACCATACTGTGACGCCCCGTCAGCAACCTTTCCGCACACACGGGCTGTCCATATTTCAAGACGGGGGTCTCACTATTCGAGTGGGGACCGTACGGTGAGGGCATCACCCGGGGCACCGGCCCCGGGTGACCGTCACACCGTGAAGGGATCCCGTCATGTCGCAGGAGACCGCCGTGTACACCCACGGCCACCACGAGTCCGTGCTGCGTTCGCACACCTGGCGCACCGCCGCCAACTCGGCGGCCTACCTGCTCGGTTCACTGAAGCCGCACATGAAGATCCTGGACATCGGCTGCGGCCCCGGCACCATCACGGCCGACCTGGCGGCCCTGGTCCCGGACGGCCACGTCGTCGGCGCCGACCACGCCGCGGGCATCCTGGACCAGGCGCGCGCCACGGCGGCCGAACGGGGCCTGACGAACGTGGAGTTCACGACGGCGGACGTGCACGCCCTGGACTGGCCAGACGACACCTTCTGCGTGGTCCACGCCCACCAGGTGCTGCAGCACGTCGGCGACCCGGTGCAGGCGCTGCGCGAGATGCGCCGCGTGACGAAGCCCGGCGGGATCATCGCCGTACGGGACTCCGACTACGCGGCGATGACCTGGTACCCGCAGTCGCCGGGCATGACGGACTGGCAGGACCTCTACCAGCGGGTGGCCCGCGCCAACGGCGGGGAGCCGAACGCGGGCCGCCGTCTCAAGTCGTGGGCCCTGGAAGCCGGTTTCGCCCCGGCGGACATCACGGCCTCCGCGGGGACGTGGTGCTACTCGACGCCGGACGAGATCGCGTGGTGGAGCGGCCTGTGGGCGGACCGCACGCTGGCCTCCGCCTACGCCGACCGCGCGACGGAGGGCGGGCACGCCACCCCCGAGCAGCTGAAGGCCGTGTCCGACGCATGGCGGGAGTGGGGCACGCAGGACGACGCGTGGTTCACGGTGCTGCACGGCGAGCTGCTGTGCCGTAAGCAAGAGGCGTAGGTAAGTGACTCCGGCCGTACGGGAGTTCAGCTGCGCGGCAGCAGCGGGCCGAGCGGTCCGAGGTCGATGTTCAGATCCTCGGGCCGCAGGTCGTAGCGGTCACGCAGCTCCTGCATGCGGTCCTCCAGGAGCATCAGCGTGAGGCCGATCCGCTCCTCCTGATCCTCGGTCAGGTCTCCGGTGTCGAAGCGGCGCACCGCCTGGCGCTCCATGAGCTGGCGCAGGAGTTCCACGACCGTCAGCACGAGCTTCATCAGGTCGCGCTCGACGGTGTCGGGTTCGAGCTCGATGCGCTGCCGCTTCCGCTGGGGTTCGCGCGTCATGTCAACTCCGGCCACGGGGAGGGGACTTGCTCATTGACCGAGCTGATCAGAGCGTTGAGGTCGATACGGACCAGGTCCACGTCGGCGATCCGCAGGGTGATGTCGCCGGCCAGGACCACACCGCCCGCGAGCAGCCGGTCGAGGAGGTCGACCAGGGCGATCTCGCGCCGTTCGACGACGGTCATGCGCGCTCGCTCCCCTCGTCGTCGGCCGCTCCGCTGAACGAGTAGCCGGCCCAGGGTCCGGTGAGTTCGACGCGCAGGCCCGGCTCGCGGTCCTTGGTGGCGTCGACCCGCTCCATGAACTCCTCCGACGTCGAACGCTCCACCAGATAGGCGGCGTTGAGGACGTTGCGGCCGCTCGTGCGGGACAGTTCGGGGTTCTGCGGCGGATGGATGCGGGTGGCGGCGGCGTGCCGCGCCAGGTCGTCGTGGAGCTCCTGAGCGAAGCGTTCGGCGCGCTGCCAGGTGTCGTCGCGTGCGGTGCGCTCGGCCCGGCGGCGGCGCAGGTAGTCACGGCCCGAGGACGCGGCGGGCGCCGGCGGCTCCTGTGCGGGCGGCGCCTGCGCGGCCTCCTCGACGTACACCTTCACCCCCCACTCGACGCGCCCTTCGAGGCGGTCGAGGCCGGCCCGGAAGCGGTCCTCCTCCTGTTCCAGCATGGCGCGTACGCCGCTGTCGTCACGGAAGACCGTGGCCAGGCGCAGGGGCAGCGGGCTGGTGACGGTGGTCAGGGCGCCGACCACGTGCTGGTGGGCGCGGGCCGTCTCCGTCAGCCAGTCGAGGTCCTCCAGGTGGGCGCGGAGCGGGACTTCGGCGAAGTCCCGCTCCGGCACGCTGCCCACGATCGCGACGAGGCCGCGGTGTTCCAGCTGTGCGGGCGGGGCGCCCGCGACCCCCGTCAGTTCGGCCTGCAAGGGGGCGGCGAGCGGCCGGCACACGGCGTACACGTAGCGCAGGTCGTCCGTCGTCGTCATGCGGTGTCCCTCTCCTCCCGGCTGCCGACGGCTTCCCGGCCGCTGCCGGACTCCTCCAGCTCGGCCAGGCGTTGCTTCAACTCGGCGTTCTCGCGCGCGAGTTCCTTGCGGCGGGCGCCCGACGACAGGGCCGGGTCGTCCTCCCACCAGTCGATGCCCATCTCCTTCGCCTTGTCGATGGACGCGACGATCAGGCGGAGCTTGATGGTGAGCAGTTCGATGTCGAGCAGGTTGATGCGGATGTCGCCCGCGATGACGATGCCCTTGTCGAGGACGCGTTCCAGGATGTCGGCGAGGTTGGCCCCGCCTCCGTCACCGCGGAAGGGCTCGGGGTAGCGGCTCGCGGTGGTCATCCGCGGGCCCCCGCGCCGGCCCGGCGCCGCCGGGGCTCGGGCTCCGGCTCCTCCTCGGGCTCGTCATAGGGCTCGTCGGCCTCGTCCGCCTCGTCGACCTCGTCCTCGTACCGCTCGTCCTCGGCCTCGTCCTCGTCGTAGGGCTCGCCGGCCTCGTCCTCGGCCGTGCCCTCGTCCTCGTCCTCGTACGCCTCGGGCTCCTCGCCGCCCTCGTACGCGTCGTCCGACGGCTTCCCGGCGTCCTGCTCGCGGGCCTCCAGCTCGCGCTGCTCCTCTTCCACGGCGTCCTCGTGGCTGCGGACGACCTCGCCGTCCTGGATCTCGCCGCGCCATCCGTCGCTCGCCTCGCCGCGCATCGTCACGAACCGCGCGAAGTGCTTGAGGTCGAGACGGGCGCGGCGGCCCTGGGCGCGCCAGATGTTGCCGGTCTTCTCGAACAGGCCCTTCGGGTAGTACTCGATGAGCAGCAGCACCCGGGTGAGCCGGTCGCCCATCGGGTGGAAGGAGACGACGCCCTTCGAGGTGCCCTTGGCGCCCTCCGACGTCCACTGGATCCGCTCGTCGGGCACCTGCTCGGTGGTGTGCGCCTTCCAACTCCGGTTGGACCAGAAGACCTTGAGCTGCCAGTCGGACGTGGTGTCGTCGGCGCGGTTCGCGTTCTTGACGCCCTTCGCGAACGTGCTGAACTCCTGGTACTGCGTCCACTGGTCGTACGCGGTCCGCAGGTCGACGCCGACGTCCACGAACTCCATGATGACGGTGGGCTTCTTGCCCGCGCCGCCCTTGCGCTTGCCCTTGCCCTTGCCGCCGAGGCCCTTGAACGCCTCGACGACGTTGTCCTTGAGCCGCCCCGCGCCCACCTCGACGGCGCTGCGCAACGGGCCCTTGCCCTCGGCGAGTTTGCGGCCGCCGTCGAGCGCGAGCTTCGCGAAACCGGGGCTGTTGCCCGCCGCGATGTCGTTCAGCTTGACCGTCGACTCGCCGAGCTTGCGGCCGGCGCCGATCAGGATCCGCTGCGCCTGTGCGGCGAGGTACTCCTGCAGCTCGGCCTTGAGGTGGTCGGTGGCCTGGCTCTTCGCGAGGCCGGTGAGCGCGTTCTTCGGGGTGTCAGCCACGGCCACGGCCTCCCTTCGTGGATGTGCGGGACGCACTGCCCGCGGTCTTCTTGGCGGTACGCGCGGTCTTCTTGGCCGCGCCGCGGGTTCCACCGGTGCCCTGCTTCGCGGCACTCTGCTGTGTGGTGTTCTTCTTGGCGGCGGCCGTCTTGCGGGCGGGGGCCCGGCGCCGGGGGCGCTCGTCCTCCTCACGCTCGTCCGCGTCGCTCTCGTGGTCGGCGCCGGCCTCGTCGTCACCCTCGTCCTCGGCCTCGTACGCGTCGTCCGGCTCGTCCTCGTCCTCGCGCGACTCGTCCTCGGAGCGGCGGCGTCCGGGCACGACCTTGCCGGTCACCCGCTCCCCCGCGTCGCGCACGTCGTCCACGTCCGGGGCGACGCCCGCGATCTGGTCGCGCACGCCCTGCGTACGGCTGTGCAGGCGGCCCGCGATGCCTTCGATCTGGCGCTCCACCAGGGCGCCCGACGCGGCCTTGCCGACACCGCGCAGATCCTCGCGGAGCTGGTCCCCGATCTCCTTGAACTGGGGGTTGTTCTCCAACTGGTGGCTCACCAGGTCGGCGAGCGCGCGCGGGCTCAGCTTCAGCCGCTTGCCCGCGACCATCGTGCCGACGGCGAACGCCAGCTTCATCTTCTTCGTACGCCCGAGGACGTAACCAGCCCCTACCGCGAGGCCGAGCGCTGCTCGGTTCACTTTCCCTCCAGCCGGTCGAGGAGTTGGTCCTCGATACGGTCGAACGTCTCCTGGTCGATCTCGCCCGCCGTCAACTGCTCTTCCAGGCGGGCGAGTTCGGCCCTGACTGCCGCAGGGTCGTAGTACTGCCGCTCGGCCTCCGTGAGCACCTGCTCCATCGCCCACAAGGACCCGCGCACCGGCGCCAGCGGCAGCAACAACACCTCCTTGATCAGCCCCATCGGGTCACTGCTCCGCGCCCACGTCCGCAGGCTCCGAGGGGCCCGGCTCCACGAAGCTGTACGGCGGGAGCGGGCCGTTGACGGTGAGCTCGATGTGCGAGTGACTCCGGCGGACCTCCTCGATCGCGGCGAGGAAGCGCTCGGACGTCTTCTGGTCGACGAGGAACGAGAGGTTGGCCAGCCAGCCCGTGCTCTCCGGACCCGTGGACATCGCCTCGGCCGCCGGTTCGAGCAGGTGCTGGAGTTCGACGGCGTCCTCGGCCTCCCGGGCCTGCACCGCCCCCACGACCAGCTCGCCGAGGCGCAGCCGCTCCTCGTAACTGCCGCCGCCCGCCTGCCGGTTGGCCTCGGTCATGGTGCGGACCTCGGGGTTCTCCGCCATCACGCGGTGCAGGACGGCTTCCTCGTCGTGCCGCGCCTTCACGTTGTACTCGACCTTGCCGTCGAGGGCGCCGAGCCGCTCCAGGTAGTGCTCCGCCCGTTCGGCGAGCACATCCGCGACCGCCTTGTCGTCGGGCGCGAGGCTGCCGAACCGCATGGGCAGCACGGAGCCGCCGCCACCCGCCTCGGACAGCACGCTCTGGTGGGCGAGCAGGTCGCGCCGCTTGGGCCGCAGGTCGTCGGGGGCCTCGCTGACGATCGCCGCGAGCGGCCCCTCCTTGACGATGCGGACCTCGCGCGCCGGGTCGCCGATGCCGCCCATTCCGGCGGGCAGCGAGGGGTGTTCGGCGGCGGCTATGCCGTAGATGTAGGTACTGGTCACTCCTGCTCCTCCTTACGGCGGCTCGGGGCGCGGCGGGTGCGCTTCGGCTCGGCCTGGCCCTGGCCCTCGTCGCGGGCCTGGTTGAACGCGTCGGAGATGGTCTGCGCGGCGCCGGACAGCGCACCCTTGGACTTGCCGCGCGCGCCCGACTCGGTCATCTCGCCGACGAGGTCGGGCAGGCCGGGACTGCGATGCGGTCCTGCTTCCAGGTCGAGGCGGTTGCACGCCTCGGCGAAGCGGAGATAGGTGTCGACACTGGCGACGACGACCCTGACGTCGATCTTCAGGATCTCGATGCCGACCAGCGAGACACGGACGAACGCGTCGATGACGAGTCCGCGGTCCAGGACGAGTTCGAGTACGTCGTACAGACCGCTGGTGCCGCCACCGCCGCCTGACTGCTGTGCAGGAACAACGGTCATGGAGACCGGTCCTCCTTGTCTGTGTTGTGCGCGGTTCTGCGCGCGGTACGAGGCGAGGGCCGGCGGCCTAGCGGCCGCCAGGACTGCGCGACTCGGCACGGCCCCGCTCATAGCGGCGGGTGCGCCGGTAGCCGGTGAGCACGCCGTGCGGGTCCAGGCTGACCTGGTAGCTCGCCAGCAGGCTCATGGTGTCGGGGACGCGGGCCACTTCGAGGACCTCGATCTCCAACTCCCAGCCGTCCTCCGTCCGTTCGAAGGACGACACGGACTCGGCCGCCATGCCGGTGAGCTCCGCCAGCTGGGCGCGCGCCTCGCGCAGCACCTCCATGGGGCCCGGCACGTCGCCCGCCTCTCCTTGCGTCTTGTCTTCTTCCGTGGTGTCTTCCTGCTTCTTCTCTTCTTGTGGCTTCTTTGTGTTCGTCATGTGCAGCCTCGTCCTCCGAGTCACCTCATGAGCCCTGGCCAAACCTTCAACCGGCGTTCCTGGTACGGAGTTTGCGGCGGGCGGGGCCGAGCGCCCGCCCCTTCCCGAGCAGCCCGGTCCACGGATTGGTGCGGGCCTGTTCGACGGCGTCCGTCACGCTCCAGCTGCGGGCGTCGACGGCGGGGTCGTCGAGCTGCTCCCAGGACAGCGGCGTGGCCACGGGGGCGCCGGGCTTCGCGCGCACCGTGTAGGGCACGACGGCGGTCTGGGCGTATCCGTTGCGCAGCACGTCGAGATAGAGGCGGTCGCCGCGGTCCTTCTTGCGCGCGGCCGTGGTGAGCGCCTCGGGGTGCTCGTCCGCGAGCGTGTCGGCGACCTGCCGGGCGAAGTCGCGGGTCTCGTCGAAGTCGTGGTGTCCGTTGATCGGTACGACGACGTGGACGCCCCGCGATCCCGTGGTCATCGGGGCCGCGGGCAGCCCGAGCTCGTCGAGCAGCGCGTGCAGCAGCCGGGCCGCCTCGCGCACTGGGGCGAAGTCGTCCTTGGCGGGGTCGAGGTCGAAGACCAGGCGGTCGGGGCGTTCGATGCGGCCGACCCGGGACTGCCAGCGGTGCAGGGTGAGCGCGGCCTGGTCGACGAGGAACATCAGCGTGGCGGTGTCCTCGCACACGGTGTGCGTGACCGTGCCGCCCTCCTTGGCGACCTCGACCCGGTGGATCCAGCCGGGGTAGTGGTCCGGGGTGTCCTTCTGCATGAACCGGGGTCCGTCGAGGCCGTCGGGGTGGCGTTCCAGCATCAGGGGGCGGCCGCGCAGGTGGGGCAGCATGAACGGGGCGACGGCCCGGTAGTAGTCGGCGAGGTCGCTCTTGGTGACGCCCTCGTCCCCGTCGTCGCGCCCGGGGAGCAACACCTTGTCGGGCCGGTGCAGCTCGACGCTGCGCTTTCCGGCGCGGATGGTGCGTGCCTCGCTCATGGTGCCCCACCTTCCTTCGTGCGTGATGGACAGCGCCCCAGAGGCGCGGGGCTGTGTCGATGTGCGGCTCCGCCGCGCGGGCGCGCCCAGCCGGGACGGCGCCGCACCCGGCAACGATGCCGAGGTCCCGGGGCACTGCCCGGGGCCCCGCTGCTCAATCGCCGCAGGGGCTCTAATGGGGCGTCACCGCGTGCTCGACCAGGAGTGAGACCCCGGCCACGATCGACGCCGCGTCGATGCCCGCCGCCCGCAACTGCTCCTCCGGCGTCGCAGACCCCGGCATCGTGCGGACGGCCAGGCGGACCAGGCGCGGCCCCGGCTCGCCGTCGTCGAACGCTTCGGCCACCGCGTCGCCGAGGCCGCCCTCGGGCCGGTGGTCCTCCACGGTCACCAGGCACCCGGTGTCCCGCGCGGCGTCCCGCAGCGTGCGGCGGTCGACCGGCTTGACCGAGTACAGGTCGATGACCCGCACCGGGATGCCGGCCGCGCCCAGTTCGTCGGCGGCGCGCAGCGCTTCGTGGACGGTGGCGCCCGCGGCGACCAGCGTGAGCTTGTCGTCGCCGGACGAGCGCAGGACCTTGCTGCCGCCGACGGGGAACTCCTCGTGCGGCGGATAGATGACGGGCGACTTGCCGCGGGACGTCCGCAGGTACCGGATGCCGTTCAACTCGGCCATGGAGGCGACGAGTTGGGCCGTCTGGTTCGCGTCGCACGGGTACAGGACGGTCGAGTCGTGCACCGCGCGGAACATCGCGAGGTCCTCCAGGCCCATCTGGGAGGGCCCGTCCTCGCCGATGGCGACACCGGCGTGCGAGCCGACGAGATTGATCCCGGCGCCGCTGATCGCCGCCATCCGCACGAAGTCGTGCGCGCGGGTCAGGAACGCCGCGAACGTGGACGCGTACGGAACCCATCCCCGTATGCCCAACCCGACGCTCGCGGCGACGAGTTGCTGCTCGGCGATGTAGCACTCGAAGTACCGCTCGGGATGTTCCTTGGCGAAGAACTCGGCGCGCGTGGAGTCGCCGACCTCGCCGTCGAGGGCGACGACGTCGCCGCGGGCGGTGCCGAGCGCGGCGAGCGCCTGGCCGAACGCGTCGCGGGTGGCCAGCTCGTCGCCGATCTCGTAGCGCGGCAGGTCGAGATGGCCGCTGCGTACGGCGTGCAGGATGCGGGCGGCCGGCGGCTCCTGGACGGCGACGCGCGCACCGCGGTCGCCGCCGAGCTCCGCGATCGCCTCGTCGGCCTCGGGCAGCGGCTTGCCGTGCAGGCCCTCGCGGTCCTCCACGGAGGCGACGCCCTTGCCCTTGAGGGTGCGGGCGAGGATCACGGTGGGCTGCCCGGCGGTGGAGCGGGCCTCGGCGTAGGCGCGGTCGAGGTCGGCGATGTCGTGCCCGTCGGCCTCCACGGTGTGCCAGCCGAACGCCTGGAAGCGGCGCGCGTACGCGTCGAGGTCGTGGCCGTGCCGGGTCGGACCGCGCTGCCCGAGCCGGTTGACGTCGACGATCGCGGTGAGGTTGTCGAGGTGCTCGTGCCCGGCGTGTTCGGCGGCCTCCCACACGGATCCCTCGGCGAGTTCGCTGTCGCCGCACAGGACGTAGACCCGGTAGGCGACGCGGTCGAGCCGCTTGCCGGCGAGGGCGACGCCGACGCCGACGGGCAGCCCCTGGCCGAGCGATCCGGTGGCGGTCTCGACCCAGGGCAGGCGCTGCGGCGTCGGGTGCCCTTCGAGCCGGCTGCCGAGCTTGCGGAAGGTCGTCAGCTCGGTGTCGTCGATGGCTCCGGCCGCCTTGTACGCGGCGTAGAGCAGGGGTGACGCATGGCCCTTCGACAGGATGAAGCGGTCGTTGGCGGGGTGGGCGGGCCGTTCGAAGTCGTAGCGGAAGTGGCGGGCGAGGAGCACGGCCATCAGGTCCGCGGCGGACATCGACGAGGTGGGGTGGCCCGAACCCGCGGCGTCGGCGGCGCGCACCGCGTCGACCCTCAACTGCTGGGCGAGTTCGTGGAGTTCGGTGTCGGTGTACGTGGTCACGGGGTACCTCCGTGGTGCTTGTCGGGGGCGCTGTCGGGCACCCGTGCGAGTTCGGGGGCGGCGGTGTCCAGCGGGACGGACCAGGAGCGGACCAGGCCCAACTGCACGGCCTGGCGCGGCAGTACGGCGTCCAGGAGCCAGTCGGCGGCGACCCGGATCCGGTTGCCGGGCATCGCGGCGAGGTGGTAGCCGCGGGTGACGGCGCCGGCCGGCGGGCCCGACAGGTGGATGCCGAGCGGGTTCGCGGCGGCCTCGACCCCGCCGAGGTCGACGGTGAAGCCGAGGTCCTTGTGCCGGTAGCTGCGGCGTTCGCCGTAGCCGAGGGACGCGGCGACGTTCAACCCGGCCACGCGCCCCTGCCGCCAGGCGTGCTGGGCCGTCATCGGCGTGTACTGACCGGGTTTCTCCAGGTCGGGGACGGCGGCGGCGTCCCCGCACGCGAAGACGTCCGGGTGGCCGGGCACGTTCAGGTACGGGTCGACGAGCAGCCGCCCGCGCTCCAGCGGCCGGCCGAGGCCGGAGACGAGCGGGTCGGGGCGGACGCCGACGCACCACACGAGGGTGCGGGTGTCGACGAACTCCCCGTCGTCGAGCAGGACGCCGTCGGCGGTGGCCTCCTTGACGGAGGTCTTCGTCCGCACCTCCACGCCGCGTTTGCGGAGCACGCCGTCGGATGTACGGGAGAGCCGTTCGTCGAGCTCGGGCAGGACGCGCGGCGCGATGTCGAGCAGCATCCAGCGGGGCCTGATCCCCTGCCGCAGCGGCTGCTTCCTGACGAGCGCGTCGGTCAACAGCTGTCCCTGCGCGGCGACTTCGGTCCCGGTGTAGCCGGCGCCCACGACGACGAAGGTGCTGCGGGCCCGGCACTCCTCGGGGGTCCTCGCCGTCGCGGCGAGTTCGATCTGCCGGGTCACGTGGTCCCGCAGGTACAGCGCCTCGGGCATGCCGCGGAAGCCGTGCGCGTGCTCGGCGACCCCCGGCACCGGAAGGAGCTTGTTCACGCTGCCGACGGCGAGCACGAGCCGGTCGTACTCCAGGGTGCCGTGCCCGCCCTCCGGGTCGCGGTAGGAGACCGTACGGGCGTCGAGGTCGACGCCCTCGGCCTCGCCGAGCACGAGCCGGGCGTGCGGCAGCGTCCCGGACAGCGAGACGGTGACCCGGCGCGGCTCCAGGGTGCCCGCGGCGACCTGGGGCAGCAGCGGCAGGTACAGGAAGTAGTCGGTCGGGTTGAGCAGAGTGACGTCGGCGCTGCGCCGGGCCACCCGGGTCAGCATGCGGGCGGCCCGGTATCCGGCGAACCCCGCTCCGACGATCAGGACGCGCTGTCGGGTACGGCTCACGGTTCTCCTCCCGGGACACGGAATCGGAACCCTCCGCGTCCCCGAGGGGCGCGCCACCAAACGTGAGCAGTCCTACACCGCCGGGCCGGGGCTGCGGCTCAGCGCGGCGGGTCCGACGGCATCGGCGGGATCTCGGGACCCTCGGGCCTGCCGGGGCGGGCGGCGGTGCGCAGGGCGTACGCCGCGACACCGAGGACGGCCGCCACGATCAGGGCCGCGCCCCAGTCGGGCAGGCCGAGCGCGAGCACCAGGCCCAGGGCGAGGGCGACCGCCGCGCCCGCGTAGAGTGCGGCCGCGCCGGCACCGGCGTACATCATCATCCGCCGCCGCTGGCCGGCCTCGGCCAGTTCGGCCCGCACGGCGTCGCGGACGGCCTGCGAGACGCGGCCGGTCAACTCGTCGGACACGGGATTCTCGACGTGCTGTGCGATGCGTTCCATGCGCGCCGGGTACCCGCGGCCCCCGTACCGTAACGGCGGCTTCCGCGAAACGATCACACCCCGCGGACGGGCCAACTAGGCTTCCCCGTATGGACATCCTGGGAACCACGCTGCGCATCTGCGTCCCGGACCTGGCGGCGCTGGAGTCGACGGTCTCGTTCTACGAGAACCTCACGGGCAGCCGGGCACAGCGCTTCGAGCGCGGTGGCGTCTCGGTGGCGGCGGTGGGCTGCTTCCTCCTGATGAGCGGCCCGGAGCGCGAGCTCGAGGTGCTGCGCAAGGTGTCGGCCACGATCGCGGTGGCCGACGTCGACGAGGCGCACGCGGCCCTGACGGCGTCCGGCGCGAAGGTCGTCGCGGGCCCCGTGCCGACCCCGGCGGGGCGCAACCTCATCGCGCTGCACCCCGACGGCTCGATCTTCGAGTACGTGGACCGCCAGGTGTCGCCCTAGGGCCTGTCGTCAGTCGGCGTCGCCGAGGTCCAGCTCGTCCACGGGTTCCTGGTCGAAGACCAGCGCGTCGGCGTCCTCGTCGTCGAGGACGAACACGTCGAGCTCGTCCTCGTCGGTGATCCGCACCGCGTCCTCCTCGGCGCTCAGCCCGTCGACACCGCCCTCCTGCGCGAACACGTCCTGGTTGCGCGCGCCATCGCTGTCGGGTGCGTCGTAGAGCAGTCCCGCGCGTGGTTCCTCGGCGCGCTCGGGGACGTCGGGCCGCTCGTCGGCGAGCCGGTCGTCGAGCGACCGGTGCCCGATCGCCTCGTCCACCGTCGTGGCCCGCTCATCGGCGACGGTCGGCTCGTCACCGGGCACCGGCATCCGCTCGGGACCGCTCGCCTCCTGCAGATCGGGGATCCCCTCGTCCTCCGGGTTCGCCCCCGGGTCGTGCGGCCTGGTCACGGCGATCGCCTCCCTCCGTAAGGCTTCGCGGCCGGGTGCCCCCTGAGGCGGCGGGAAACACACGAGGCCCACGTATCCTCTGCTGCCTGGCACAACGGGCGAAGGACGGTGCACGTGGCGGGCAAGGCGACGGAGTCGGGGCAGGGGCGTACGTCCCTGAGCGCGCAGGCGCGCGACGAGGTGCGGCAGCGCATCGTCGACCGCCGCTACGCGATGGGCGCTCGGCTCGTGGAGCGCGAGGTCGCCGAGGAACTGCGCATGTCCCGGGTGCCGGTGCGCGAGGCGCTGCGCGCGCTCGTCTCCGAAGGCCTCCTGGAACTGCTGCCGCACAGCGGTGTCCGCGTACGGCGCCTGGAGCGGGCCGACGTGGCGCACCTGTACGAGGTGTGGGAGCCGCTGGCCGTGCAGGCGTCGCGGCTCGCGGCCCGCGCCGTCGCGGCGGCCGCCCCCGACGCGCTGCCGGGCCTCGCCGCGCTGCGCGGCACCCTCGACCGGGCGGAGCGGGCCGCCGCGGCGGACGAGGGGTCGCGCGAGGTCGCGGCCCACACGGCGTTCCACGAGGAGATCGTGGCGCTCACCGGCAATCCGCTGCTCGCCCGCACGATGGAGCAGCTCAGCGGGCAGTTGCAGCTGCTGTTCGGGATGCGGGAGGAGCCCGCGCACATGCGGGCGCAGCACGCGGACATGTTCCGGCACATCGCGGCGGGCGACGCGGAGGCAGCGGCGGCGAGCACGCTGCTGCACGTCAGGGACAGTCGCGCGGTGGCGTTGAAGTCACTGTTCGGGGACGCGGGCCCCGCTGCGGTCGACGCCTGACCCACCGACCTCACTTTGTATACCTAGGCCAAAAATCCTCCCACCCCGCACGCGGAATCTCTTGAACATATCCGGCAAAGAACTCACCGTTGAGCGTCACGCACCGACGGACCTTGCCGCCGCTCTCCCCTTGGTATACAAAAAAGCGGTCAGGCCGCTCCCCCACCCCAAGGAGAACCGATGACTCCCCCTCCCCTGTCCCGGCGCGGCGTCCTCGCGGGCGCCGCCTCGCTCGGCGCGGCGCTCACCCCGACGGCCGCGTCGGCGGCGCCGGCGTCCGCCGCCGGGAGCGGGCGCGCCCCCAAGAAGGCCGTGGTCTTCCGTGACGTACGCCCCTTCGGCGCCAAGGAGGCCGTCGACCTGACGGTCGTCGACGGACGGATCAGCGACGGGCCCGCCCCGCGCGGCGCGAAGGTGGTCGACGGCGGCGGCCGGCTCGCCCTGCCGTCGCTCGTCGACGCGCACATCCACCCGGACAAGACGAGCTGGGGCGGCGACTGGGTCACGCGCAAGCCGGCCAGTGGCATCGCCGAATACTGCGCGCAGGACGTGGAGTTGTTCCGGTCGCAGAAGCGCCCGGTCGGCGAGCGGGCGTACGGCCTGATGGCGCACGCGGTGACGCGCGGCACGCGGGCGATGCGGGCGCACGCCGACGTGGCGCCCGCGTACGGCCTGGCCGGACTCGAAGGCGTGGCCGAGGCGCGCGAGCGGCTCGCGGACGCGCTCGACGTGCAGATCGTCGGGTTCCCGCAGCACGGCGTGATCCGTACGCCGGGGACCGCGAAGCTCCTGGAGGACGCGGCGCGTTCCGGGCTCGTCGACATGATCGGCGGCATCGACCCGATCAGCTTCGACCACGCCCTGGACGAGCAGCTCGACCTGGTCTTCGACCTGGCGGACCGCTACGGGGTCGGCGTCGACATCCACCTCCACGACCGCGACGAGAAGGGCACGACGGTGCTGCGCGGCATCATCGAGCGCACCCGCGCCCTGTCGCTGCGCGGCAAGGTGACGGTCAGTCACGTCTTCTGCCTGCCGTTCCTGCCGGACGGTGAACTCGACACGACGGCCGGGGACCTGGCGGATCTGGACATCGCCCTGACGACGGTCGCGCCGAACGAGTCGCTCGTCCTGCCGATCACGAAGCTCCAGGAGCACGGCGTCCGTGTCGGCCTCGGCTCGGACGGCGTGCGCGACTCGTGGAGCCCGTTCGGCAACGCGGACATGCTGCACCGCGCGCACATCCTCGGCTGGGTCACCGACGTCCGGCTCGACGACGAACTGACCTCCTGCTACACGGTGGGCGCGCACGGCGGCGCCGACGTGATGGGCCTGGACCGCGCCGAGTTCAAGCCGGGCGACCCCGCGGACTTCGTCCTGGTCCGCGGCGAGTGCGTCCCGCAGGTCGTGGTCGACATGCCGCAGCGCGACATGGTCGTCCACGGCGGCCAGGTCGTGGCCCGTAACGGGGAGTTGGTCTAGCGCGGCACCGCCGGGCGGGGCGGGGGCCCGCCCGGCGGTCGTCACTCCCGGCCCGAACTGGCGTGCACACACAGCCAGTTGGGGTTCTGCACACAAGCCTCCGCGCGACACACCTGCTGCTATCGTCGGCAAGGACGGTGTCGGACACATCGGAGTGCGGGGGAACAGCACAACAGGCCGTTTCACGTGGCACGCCGGGCGTGGAAGGGATCTGTATGACGCATCGTGACCGTTCCGGCGAACCCACGGGACTCCCCGCCACCCACGAGGAGTTCGTGAGCGGCACCTTGGCCGAGAAGGTCGAGAACATCAGCGACTTCCGTTTCGTGACGGAGTATCAGCGCAGCGGGCCGCTCAGCGCCGCGATGGCCGAGGCCCTGATGTCCGTGGGCTACCGCGTGCTCAACGACTTCCTCGAGCTGGAAGGCATCCACTACCTCGACGTGCTCGAGGCCCGCACCCAGCTCGACGGCGACAATCCGAACTCGATCTCCCATGTGGAGTTCACCTTCGGCCACGATCTCCACCACTGCCAGTTCATCATCGGGACGGACCGCTTCGAGATCCACCGGCGCCCCTCCTCGTTCGCGGACTTCTTCTCCTGGTACGTGCTCTTCATGAAAGAGGCGGAGCGGATCGAGGCGACCTTCCGGCGGACGATGGAGAACGTCGCGGAGCGGCCGCTGCGCCCGGCCCGCTCCCAGCACACCTTCGTCTTCTACTTCAGCGATTTCGTGCGCTACGACAGCGACAGCGGCAAGCCGAAGATCCGTAACACGGAAGTGCTCAAGGAGATCGTTCCGAACATCCCCGACTCCAACGGGCGGATGACGCCGCCCACCTCCCTCGACCTCTACCGCCTCGACCTGACCATCTCCAAGCGCGAGAAGTTCAAGGACCCGCTGCGCGGCACGGAGAAGGCGCGCAACACCTGGATCACCATCGAGGCTCCGTTCAACGAGAACGGCCGCTTCATCGTCTTCACGGCCCAACTGCGCAACACGGCCGCCGAGAACCTCTCCGAGAGCCCCGTGCAGGGCACCTTCGGGTTCGACTCCGACTCCAGCAGCGACTACCGCATCGCGCTCGTCGACTTCCTGCGCGACGGCGTCCTCGACGGGTTCGTGAAGGAGATGTTCAGGACCTGCCGGTTCCGGACCCAACGCCAGATGTGATCAGAACGGAGTCGATCCCGGTGTCGGACCCCAAAGTTGTTCCCCTCCCGCTCGGCTCCACATGGAGCGACCTGAGCACACCCCTGCACGAGCCCGAGAGCATTCGTATCAAGACCTATCTGCAGGGGATCGCCGACGACGATCTGATCACCCTCCAGTGGCCGAGCACCGTCGTCGGCAGCTTCGACGACGGCGAGGTCGTCGAGCGGATGGTCATCGTCAGCCAGGACGGCGGCCGCTGGCTGCGCCAGGCGGCCCACGGGATGCAGCCCGAGTCCCTCCTCGACCACGTCGCGTCGATCTACCTCTGCGCCGCGCGCACCGCGCAGGGGGTCGAACTGCGCTACGTCTTCATCGACCTGGACGACAGCGGGCCCTTCCTGGTGTGCCGCCGCGACGACTTCGAGACGGTGTACACCGCGCTCAACTCGCGCGGCAAGGACGCCGGCCGGGTGTGGAAGGGCAGCCGGCTGCTCGACGCCGACCTGTGGCGGCAGGTCGATCCCGAGTCCTACGTCTTCACCGCCGGGCTGCTGGAGACGGTCACGGCGAACACCTCGGGCTTCCTCCAGGGCGAGACCGCGAACCTGCTGCTCGAATGGGGGGTGCCGCCCAAGCGGGGCGTGCTCCTGCACGGGTCGCCGGGCAACGGCAAGACCATCCTCAGCCGCCTCGCCGTACGGCACGCCGTCGAGACGGGGATCAACGCCGTGTTCCTCGACGTCGCCAACCTCTGGGACTGGACCGAGATCGGCGACCATCTGCGCATGGCGGCCTCCCGGTCGCCGGTCCTGATCGTCCTCGACGACCTCGACATCTACTGCGGCCTGCGGGCGACCGACAACCAGAACAGCCAGGAGATGCGCCAGCGTTTCCTCGCCGACCTCCTCGAGTTCCTCGACGGGATGGAACCCACACAGGGGTACGTGCTTCTCGCGACCGCCAACCACATCGAGAACCTGGACTCCGCCCTGCTGCGCTCGGGCCGCCTCGGCGTCCACATCCCGGTGAACGGCCCCGACGAGGAGCAGCGCGAGAAGCTGCTGCGGCAGGCCCTCGAAGGCCCCGGCGGCATCAAGCCGCCCCGCCTCGCCACCGCGGCGGCGCGCCTGAAGGGCTGTTCCTACGCCGACATCGCCGAGTGCGCCAAGCGCTACAAGCAGGCGGTCGTCAACACGCACCAGCGGATCACCAGCGACCAGAAGCTCCTGGACGAGACCGCCGCGGAGTTCGCGAGGACGGTCCTCGCGGAGCGGGCGAAGGCGCCGACGGCCCCGGACGCCGAGGCGAACCCGGATGAGGAGAAGGCATGAGGCACATCCCCGAGCCGGGCGACTCGATCCCCATGGACAAGGCCGCCTGGACGCTCGGCGACCGCATCGGGCAGGGCGGTTTCGGCCTGGTGTTCCGGGCCCGCCGCGCCGACGGGGCCACCGGAGCCGTCAAGCTGATCGAGAAGGCGCCCGGCGCGGACCGCGAACTCCTGCTCGGCCGAACGCTGGCCGGATCGCCGTACGTCGTGCCGGTCCTGGACGCGGGCGAGACCGAGGACCACTGGGCGCTCGCGATGCCGCTGGCCGACACCTCCCTCGACGAGCGGGTCGCCCGGCAGGGCGGCAGGCCGCTGCCCCTGGCGGACGCCCTGGCCGTGCTGCGCGACATCGCCGCCGCCCTGGCCGACCTCGACGGACGGGTCGTCCACCGCGACCTCAAACCGGCGAACATCCTTCTCCTCAACGGCAGTTGGCGCCTCGCCGACTTCGGCATCTCGCGCTACGCGCAGGCGTCGACGGACCCGAACACCCGCAAGCACAGCCTCACCCCGCCCTACGCCTCGCCCGAGCAGTGGCGCGGCGAGCACGCCACCGGCGCCGCCGACATCTACGCGACGGGGGTGATCGCCTTCGAACTCCTCACCGGCAGCCGCCCGTTCCCCGGGCCGCAGCCCCCCGACTACCGTCGCCAGCACCTGAGCGATCCGCTGCCCCCGCTGCCGGACGAGGTGCCGGCGGAGCTCGCGGCCCTGGTGAAGGAGTCCTTGTTCAAGCCGGCCGGCGCCCGCCCCACCGCCGACGACCTGCGCGCGCGACTCGACCGCATCGACCGTGCGAGGTCCTCCAAAAGGGCTTGACCGGCTGCGGGTGTGGAACGACCGGGAGACCGACCGCGTCTTCCACGCACTCAGCCACGCGGCCGGGGCCGACATCGCCTCGGCCGGCCGGGCGGAGCTGTTCCACACGGCGGCGGACCTCCTGAAGTCCTTCACCGGGCGACTGCGCGCGGACCTCACCGGTGCGGCGCGCCAAGCGCAGGAGCAGGCGGATTCCCCGCTGTTCTGGTCCCTGCGGCTGCCCACCGCCGAGCTCCGCATCGGCATCGCCGAACCCGTGGAGCCCGCGCCCGGACTGCCCTTCGAGGTGATCGCGGCGGCGGAGATCCGGCTGACCCCGCACGACGGGCGCACGCGGGGGCGCGGCCACGCGCTGTGGTACTGCGACGCCCATACGGCACAGCGGTTCCGCTGGTACGAGACGGCCTTCGCGCCCTGTCATCCGGACCGGGTGCACCTGCAGCACGTGCCGTGCGCGCTGTCGCCGGAGGTGACCGAGGCGAGGGACGCGCTGGCGCCCGGTGTGACGGACGCGGAGTACGCGGTCGTCTGGCCGGTGCGGGAGCTGACGGTGCTCACGCTCGACGGCTTCGTCGACCGCTGGGCCGGCTGGCTGGCGGCCGCCGCGGCCGGGCAGCCCCTCGAACCCGGAGAGCGGCCCGACGCGTCGGGGACGTGGCGCCACGGCTGAGCGGCTTCTCCGGAGGTCAGGACCCCGGCCGCATCCGGAAGTCGTAGCGCGCGGGCAGCGGCTCGCCGGGGGCGACCCGGTCCCACATCTCCCCGATCACCTCCGCGCCCTCGCGCAGGTCCGCCACCTCGAAGCCCTCGTCGAAGACGGCACGCGCGGCTGCCGACTCCCCCTCGGCGACGAGGAGTTCGACCTCCAGGAAGCGGAAGCGGCCGCGGGCCCGGGTGGCGGGGTGCAGGCGCTGCCAGACGGAGCGTGCCGCCGCGGTCCGGCCGACGGCCAGGAGTGCCTCGATCGCCTCGCGGCCCAGCGCGGCGGTCGCCGTGAGCCAGACCTCGCCGTCGTCGCGGCGCTCCGCGCACAGGTCGTCGAAGGCCTCCGCGTAGCGGTCCGCGGCCCGCTCGCCGTGGCCGTCCGCGGCGTCCGCGACCGCCAGGCAGCGCAGCAACGGCCAGAGCGACGGGGCGAGTTCGAGGCCGCGCTCCCAGCTGCGCACGGCCTGCGCCCGGTCTCCCGCGTGCCATTGGGCGACGCCCAGGTGGTACTCGGACAGCGGACGCGCCGGGGCCGTCTCCAGCATGTCCCGCCAGGGCGCAGAGACCAGCGAGGGTCCCGGCGGGCCGACCTTGCGGGGCTCGGGGAACGCGCCGGTCTCCAGGAGGGTCCGCCAGGGCTCCTGCGCCGGACCGAGCGTCGCCTCGTCGAACGGGGTGCCCTCCAACTTCACGCCGGTACGCAGCACTTCGAGCGCGCCCCAGCCGGATCCGGCGGCGAGCCGCTCCCCCGGTTCGGTGTCGGCGTGCGGCCGCCACGCCTCGTACGCGGCGTCGACGGCGTCGCGCGGCAGCGCCGCTTCGAGCCGCCGCTCGACCTCGCCGACGGCGCCGCCCCAGTCCGTCCCGTGCACCGCGCCCGCGTCGGCGCCGAGCGGCCCGTACGCCTCCAGCCAGCTGAACTCGCCCTCGGCCTCCAGGCGTACGTGTTCCAGCTGGGTGCGCGCGAGGCCCGCCTGGATCTCGGCGTAGCCGCCGGTGCCCGGCTCGGTCAGCCACTCCTGCCAGCGCCGTCCGCCCGAGCCGGTCCCCCACACGAAGAGCTTCCGGCCGCGCAGGGTGTCCGTCGACGTCTGGACGAGGCCCTGCCCGGCGTCGTCGAGCGCGGCGATCCACCGGCGCCGCCCGTCCGGCACGTCGTAGAACCAGTCGGCGGCGTACTCGCTGTTCAGCGGGTAACTCCGGTCCGCACCACGGGAGTTCGGCACCGGTTCGCGGCTCAGGTGCTGCTCGTACCCGAAGTGCCAGGCCGAGTCGGCGGGCGCGAGGACACGCCGCTCCTCCGGTACGGCGATGTTGGACCACCAGTACACCGGCGCGGGCTTCTCGTGCGGATTGCGCACGCGGACGCCCACGTAGAGGAAGTCGGAGCCCTCGGGCAGCCACAGGTCGACCTGGAAGGGGAGGTCGCGCAGCCGCTCCCACTCCCACAGGCGCAGCATCTCGCCGCCGTCGGGGGCGGGGACGCGGGCGGCGTGCAGCGGCGCGCAGGCCAGGGTGGTGTGGCCGGTCGCGCCGATGTTCCACTCGATGCCGCCGGAGAACCAGGCGCCGTTGAGCGCGAAGGCCGCGGGCTGGAACACCGGGTTGCGGTACAGGAGTTCACGGCCGGTCGGCTTGTGGAACAGGGACCGGACGCGGCCGCCGAGCCCCGGCAGGACGGTGACCCGCAGCCGGTCGTTCTCCAGGACGATCGTGTCGAGGCCGACGGGCTGCCGGTCGCGCCCGTACCCGTCGACGAGGCGGGTGGGCAGCAGGCTGCGCAGCGGCCGGTAGCCGAGCTGGCGGGTCATGTCGAGCGGCAGGCCCGCCTTCGACCGTTCGTCGAGGGTGTGCGTCTCGGCCGGTGGCCGCAGCGGCGGCAGCGGGTTGACCGGGCCCGGCAGGACCCCCGGCAGGGTCAGCACCTCGCGGCGGATGATGGTCACGTCTGCCTCCCGTCGCCCGGGGCTCGGCCGCACCCGACGCCCCGATGACCATCGAACATGGTCATCGGCGAGCTGGCCAGGGGCTGCTCCGGTCAGGATTGCGCAAAGGCGGCCACGACCAGATCGGTGAGGAGCTTGCCCGCGGTGCCGTCGGGGTCCAGGTCGGGGTCGTAGATGGTGACGTTCATGCCGACGCAGCGCGGCGAGGCGAGCAACGGCCGCAGCAGCGCGAGGAGTTCGTCCGGCAGCAGGCCGTCGGGGTCGGGGGCGTCGACGGCGGGCATCACGCCCGGGTCGAGGACGTCGGCGTCCAGGTGCAGCCAGAACCCGTCGAGCACCGGCACTTCGAGGCTCTGCACGACACCCGGCACGAGGTCGGCGATGCCCCACTGGCGCAGTTCGCCGACGGTCACGTTCGGGATCTTCAACGCGGCGAGTTCGGCCCGCTCGTCCGCGAAGGCGTCGCGCCCGCCGAGGAGGCGGACGTCCTCGTCGCGCAGATACGGCCGCAGCCCCTCGATGTCCGTGAGGTCGTCCTGCCCGCGGCCCGTCCCGAGCGCCAGCTCCTCGCCGCCGGCCGCGCCGACCCGGTCGGAGTTGCCGGGGTGGCGGAAGTCCGCGGAGGCGTCGACGGCGGCGAGCCCGTACCGGCCGATGCGGCGCAGCGCGAGGGCCGCGCCCAGCTGGATCGAGCAGTCCCCGCCGAGCACGAGCGGGAAGTCCCCGGCCCGGACGTGCCGTTCGATCCGGTCGGCGAGCTTGACGGTGTACGCGGCGATCGCGGCGGCGTTGAAGACGCCGTCGCCCTCCTGCCAGTCGCCCCGGTCGTAGCGCGGCGGGACGACGACGCCGCCCTCGAAGGCGCCGAGGCGGCGCACGATGCCGTGCTCGCGCAGCGCTCCGGCCAGTTTGTAGACACCGGGCACGGTGCCGGGGGCGGGCGGGCGAAGACCCAGGTTGGAGGGGGCGTCGATCGCGACGATATTCCGCATGCGCACCATCCTCATCGACGTACCCTGACGCTTTCAACAGGCCGTACGCATGCAACAGGCAGTGCGCATCGGCGTACCCAGGAGGAGCGAGCACCACCATGGCCGAGAGCCACACCTACCGCGTCATCGTCCGCGGCACCTTCGACGCCCTGACCGACGCGGCGCGCGAGCGGCTGCTCGCCGAGGTCGCGGAGCACGAGGGCATCGCGGGCATGCGGTTCGGCCCCGAGGGCTCGCTCGCGTACGACCGCACGCTCAAGCACTTCTCGATGCGTTACGTCATCGAGTCCGATCCGGCCGACGGCGACGAGATGGCGGGCGCGCTCGCCGAGGAGCGGGCCGAGGCGTATCTGAACGAGCGCGGATACACGTACGGGGAACTGCGCTCCACCGTGACGGACATGGACACGATGAAGATCAACCGGAAGCCGGGACGGTAGGTGCCTTCCGGGCGCTGACCATGTCCGAGGTGAGCGCCCAGCGTTCGTGGTCGCGCCAGGCCCCGTCGATGAAGAGGAAGTCCGGCGAGAAGCCTTCGAGCCGGAAGCCGGCGCGGCGGGCCAGGGCGATCGACGCGACGTTCTTCGGCTGGACGTTGATCTCCAGGCGATGCAGGCCGAGCGGGCCGAACGCGTAGTGGATCACCAGGTCGAGGCCCTCGGACATGAGGCCGCGCCCGGCCGCGTGCGCGAAGGCGCCGTAGCCGAGCGCGCCGCAGCGGAAGCCGCCGAGCACCACGTTGTTGATGTTGATGAACCCGGCGATGGGCCCGCCGCCGGCCACGCCGTCCTGGCGCTCGCACACCAGGAACCCGTACCTCGTCGGGTCCTCGATGAGCCGGCTCGCGTAATCCGCGTAGGCGTCGGCGTGCACGGGCGGGAAGAGCCACGGCTGGTGCAGCTCGACGCTCTCGCGGGCCCGGGCGGTGAACTCGTCCGCGTCGGCGAGCGCGTAGGGCCTGAGGGCCACCCGCTCACCCGCGGCCACTGGCGCTGGATGCTCACTCATCCGGCCAGCCTACGCAGCGGCTACCCCGCCCCTGCCCTGGGGCACTTCTCAGCGTTCTTCACGACACCGATGCGCACCGTGGCGTCGCCGATCTCCCTGCCGACGGCCGGGCTCTGGGTGCAGACCTTCCAGCTCAGCGGCCACAGGACGTGCCGGTGGAAACCGCTGACGTCGTTCACCTCGACCCGGGTGCGGTAGTCGACCGTGCTGAACACGTGCATCAGGCCGCGCCCGCGGAAGTCCGGCATCACCGGGCCGTCCGCGGCGGCGGCCGCGCCCGCCGCGCCGACCGATGCCGTCAGGGCCAGGACCGTCCCGGCCGTCAGCGTCGCCGCGCGTCTCATTTGCGTCTCCTTGCCACGAAGTAGCCTCCGCAGACCGCGCCGATGACCGCCGTCAGCAGCAGGGCGATGTAGAGCGGCATGGTGACCTCGGGGATCAGCAGCCGGATCTTCACCTGGCGCGTGTTCTCGAAGATGAAGATCACGGTGAGGACCGCCAGGACCAGGACCGCGATCCTGGCCGGCGTGAACGCGGCGGAGCCGCCCCGCTTCGAGGAGCTCGCGGTGTCCTTGGGGCTCATCGGTGGACCCTTCCGTCGTTCCCCCGGAGGCCGTCACCGCCTCCCCGCCCAGCATGTGCGGGAAGCGGCCCGTCCCGCACCGGCCGGGCGCCCGTACGGGTGACAGTGCCCTGTGGTGGGTACGTGACGGAAGTGATCAGAAAACTGCAGGCAGTCGCTTTGGACTGCGCCGATCCCGAACAGCTCGCCGCCTTCTACGCCGAACTGCTCGGCGGCCGGGTGGTCGCCGACGACGACGACACCGACTGGATCGAGGTGCACGGCTTCGAGGGCGTCCCGCTGGCCTGCCAGCGGGTGGCGGACTACCGCCCGCCCGTGTGGCCGGGGCAGGACCGGCCGCAACAGCTCCATCTGGACTTCGACGTGGACGACCTCGACGGCGAGGAGAAGCGCGCACTCGCCCTCGGCGCGACGCTCCTGGAGCGGACGGACGAGCTCCGCCCGGGGGCCAACTGGCGGGTCTACGCGGACCCGGCCGGCCATCCGTTCTGCCTCTGCGAGCACTGAGGGGGCGGGGCAGGGGTCACAGGAGCGCCGGGGCGTCCAGGGTCAGCGTCCCGGCCTCGGCGTCCAGCAGGCCGGGCACCCCGAGCGGGATCGTCAGCGCCCCGTCGCCGTGTCCGAAGCCGAACTCCTCCGCCACCGGCACCCCGAGCCCGCCGAGCCGGTCGGCGAGCAGGTCGCGCACCGGCTCGCACTCGGCCCAGGAGCCGAGCAGGATGCCGGAGACCCCGGTCAGCCAGTCCCCGCGCAGCAGTTGGGTCAGATACCGGTCGATGCGGTACGCCTCCTCGCCGACGTCCTCCAGGCAGAGCAGCCCGCCGCGCGCCGACGGCCGGGCGTGCGGCGTGCCGAGGTCCGCCGCGAGCAGGCAGAGGCACCCGCCCAGGGTGACGCCGCGAGCGGTGCCGGGCACGAGCGCCCCGGCGCCGTCCACGGCGGTGATCACCTGGACCGACTCGGGGTCGAACAGTGTGGCCCGCAGGTGGTCCTGGGCCCGCGCGTGCTTGAGGAAGTCCGCCGCCGCGACCATGGGCCCGTGCAGCGTCGAGACGCCGAGCCGCGTCGCGAACGCCTCGTGCAGCGCCGTGATGTCGCTGTACCCGACGAACACCTTGGGCTCGGCGGCCCGCATCGTCTCCCAGTCGAGCAGGTCGACCATGCGCTGGACGCCGTAGCCGCCGCGGGCGCACAGCACGGCGTCCACGTCGGGGTCGCACCAGGCACGCTGAAGATCCGCGGCGCGGTCGGCGTCGGCGCCCGCGAGGTAGTCCAACTCCCCGTGTGTGTCCAGGACATGGGGCGCGATGACCGGCTCCAGGTCCCAGCCGCGCAGGATGTCCAGGCCCGCCTGGAGCCGCTCCTCGGGCACGGGCCCGCTGAGGGCGACGACGGCGACGCGGGCGCCGGGGGCGAGTCGGCGCGCGCGCCGCAGGGGATTCACTTGGACAGCTCCAGGGTGGGGATACCTGCCGGATTGAGCCCGAACACCTGGGCGTACAGGGAGAGTTCGGCCTCCAGGGCGCGGACCATGGTGTCCGCACGGCGGAAGCCGTGGCCCTCGCCCTCGAAGGCGATGTACGCGTGCGGCACCCGCCGCCCCTCGCTCTCCACCCGCTCCAGGAACCGCTCGCACTGCGCGGGCGGGCAGATCACGTCGTCCAGGCCCTGAAGGAGCAGGAACGGGACGGTGAGACGGTCGGCGTGCTCGGCCGGGGACCGCTCGGCGTAGCGCGCGGGGACCTCGGAGAGGGGCCCGACGAGCGACTCCAGGTACCGCGACTCGAAGTCGTGGGTCTCCCCCTCGGCCCAGCCGGTGAGGTCGAGGATCGGATAGATGATCGTGCCGCATGCGTAGACGTCCGTGCTGGTCAGGGACGCCGCGCTGGTCCAGCCGCCGGCGCTGCCGCCGCGGATGGCGAGCCGCTCGCGGTCGGCGGTGCCCTCGTCGGCGAGCGCGAGGGCGACGGCCGCGCAGTCCTCGACGTCGACGACGCCCCACTGCTCGCGCAGCCGGTTGCGGTACTCCCGCCCGTATCCGGTCGAGCCGCCGTAGTTGACCTCGGCGACGCCGATGCCGCGCGAGGTGAAGTAGGCGATCTCCAGGT
The DNA here is from genome assembly GCF_040679615.1 of Streptomyces sp. NPDC052225. Lineage (NCBI taxonomy): Bacteria > Bacillati > Actinomycetota > Actinomycetes > Kitasatosporales > Streptomycetaceae > Streptomyces > Streptomyces sp. NPDC052225. The sequence goes on from NZ_JBFAVD010000005.1 coordinate 266,968, forward strand.
CGAGTACGAGAGGCGCGTGGCCGGTGGGGCCACCGTGCGCCCAGACCACGTACGGCGGGAGCGTGTCGTCGGGGGCGCTGTGGGTGGGGCTGTGCGGCGGGTAGATGTGGGCGTGGATGTCGCGCCCGTCGGGCCCGGCGAAGGTGCGGATCTGGGGTTCGGGATAGTACGCCGGGTCGACCGGGTCGCTGTGCGCGGCGCCGATCACGCGGGTGCGGCCGGTGCAGGTGTCGAGCTCGACGACCTCGGGCGCGGTCCGCGGGCTCGCGGCGACGCCGACGACGCGGGTGCCGTGCACGGCGAGCGTGGACGCCCACTCCGTCCAGGGCCCTGCGGTGTCGACGACCTCGCCGGTCTCCGGGTCGAGGATGCCCAGCGCGGTGGCGCCCGCGCCGTGCACGACGGCGACGAGACCGGCTTCCAGCGGCTTGAACCAGCTCAGGCCGATCTTCCACAGCGGCCCGCCGAACTCCTCCTCGCGCGGGCACAGCGGTCTGGCGGCCGCGCCCGGGGACGCGGCGGCCTCAAGGCGGTACAGGTTCCACCAGCCACTGGCGTCGCCGGAGTACAGGAGCGCGCCGTCGGGCGCCCACTCGACCTGGCAGATCGACTCCTCGGGGCCGCCCGCGACGGTCCGGGCGGGACCGAACGTGCCGTCCTCCGCCACGTCCGCGAGGAGCAGCTCCGTGCCGTCCCACGGCATGCGCGGGTGGTCCCAGACGATCCACGCGGCGCGCCGCCCGTCGGGCGAGAGCCGGGCGCCGGTGACGAACCGGTGGTCCGCGTCGGCAGGGCCGATGAGTTCGCGCACCGCGTCGCGCTCCTCGGCGGCCGAGCCGTCCAGCGGGACGGCGGCGACCACCCGGCGTACGTCGCTCGGTCCGTCGCCGGTGAACTCCTCCAGGACGCACCAGACCTCGCCCCGGTCGAGGTGGAGCTGCGGGTCGGCCCAGCGCAGGCCGCCGCCGACCGGGGAGAGCGGGGTGAGCGGGCGGGGCTCGGCGCCGGGGGCCTCGGGCTCGTACGCGTACAGGCGCTGGTCGGCGAAGTTCACGAAGACGAGCAGCGGGCCCTCGGCGCGCTCGGCGCCCGCCCACGGCCGGCCGCCGTACTCGATGACGCGGCTGCGCACGTTCCACGGCGCGGACAGGACCGACTGCTCCGTGCCGTCGGGCCTGCGGCGCACCAGGGCGCGGCGGCCCGCCTCGGTGGGCCGCGGCTCGGTCCACCAGGGCTCGTCGCCGACGAACCCGACGTACTCGGGCTGCCCGTCGTGCGCGGCGGCGAGCGCCGCGTCGATCGGCGACGGCCAGGATCCGTGACCTTCCGTGTGCACCATGTCGTCCCCGCCCCCCATGTGTCCTGAGGCCCCCATGTTCTTCGCGTCCGCCATGTTTTCCTAGCCCGCCGCCCTGTACTCGCCCGGTACTCGCCGTGTGTCTGCCGTGTACGTGCCGTGTGTCTATGCCGTGCGCAGGAAACGGTCGAGGACGCGCACCCCGAAGTGCAGCGCCTCCACCGGGACCCGCTCGTCGACGCCGTGGAACAGCGCCTGGTAGTCGAAGCCCTCGGGCAGCTTGAGCGGAGCGAAGCCGTAGCCCGTGATGCCCAGGCGCGAGAACTGCTTGGCGTCCGTGCCGCCGGACATGCAGTACGGGACCACGTGTCCCTCGGGGGCGAACTCCTCCACGGCCGCCCGCATGTTCCGGAAGGTGGGCGAGTCGACCGGTGCCTGGAGCGCGACCTCGCGGTGCTGGAACTCCCAGTCGACGTCGGGTCCGGTGAGCCGGTCCAGGGTTGACCTGAACTCGTCCTCGGCGCCCGGCAGGTAGCGCCCGTCGACGTGCGCGACGGCCTCCCCCGGGATCACGTTGATCTTGTAGCCGGCGGACAGCATCGTGGGGTTGGAGCTGTTGCGCACGGTCGGCTCGACGAGGGCGGCGGCCGGGCCGAGGGCGGCGAGCAGCGCGTCGACGTCGAAGTCGGGGGCGCTGACGTCGGTCTCGATGCCGTACAGGGCGGCCAGTTCGGTGAGCGCGGCGCGCACGGTCGGGGTGAGCCTGACCGGCCACTGGTGCTCGCCGATCCGGGCGACAGCGGCGGCGAGGCGCGAGACCGCGTTGGCCTTGTTCACCTTGGAGCCGTGGCCCGCCTTGCCGCGCGCGGTGAGCTTGAGCCAGCCGGTGCCGCGCTCCCCCGCCGCGATCGGGTAGATCTGCTTGCCACTGCCGTCGTGGAAGGTGAAGGCGCCGGACTCGCTGATGCCTTCCGTGCAGCCTTCGAAGAGGTCGGCGTGCCGGTCGGCGAGGAACCCGGAGCCGTCCTCCGCGCTCGCCTCCTCGTCGGCGGTGAAGGCGATGACGATGTCGCGCCGCGGCCGGAACCCGAGGCGGGCCCACTGCCGTACGGTCGCGAGGATCATCGCGTCCATGTTCTTCATGTCGACGGCGCCGCGGCCCCACACGACGCCGTCGCGGACCTCGCCGGAGAAGGGGTCGACGCTCCAGTCCGCGGCCTCGGCCGGCACCACGTCCAGGTGGCCGTGGACCAGGAGGGCGTCCGCGCCCGGGTCGGTGCCGGCGATTCTCGCCACCACGTTCCCGCGGCCCGGGGTGCGCTCCAGGATCGTCGGCTCCAGGCCCGCCTCGGCGAGCTTGGCGGCCGCGTACTCGGCGGCGGGCCGCTCCTGGCAGTCACCGCCACCGCGGTTGGTGGTGTCGATGCGGATCAGCTCGGAGGTGAAGGTGACGACCTCGTCCAGCGCCTGCTGGTCGACGGTCGGCGCTTCGAGAACTCGCTCAGCCATACTGTTCCTCCACCGCGGCCGAGGCGATCGTGGTGACCGCCTTGAAGGTGCGGATGCCCTCGTACATGGTCTCGTTCGTGTAGGAGATCCTGCGCTCGCCGATCTGCTCGACGCCGGGCACGACGGTCGCCGCCATGGCGAGGTGCTCGGCGTCGAACTCCACCTCCACCGTGAACGGGCCGCCCCGGACGGGCTCGTGGCGCACCGCGAGCGACGCCGCGTCCTTGGCGGCGGCCCGGATGTCGGCGGCCGTGCGCGCGGGGGTGCGGCACACCGCCGCGTACCGGGAGACGTGGTCCTTGACGGCCACCTTGCGGGCCTCCGGCGCGTAGCCGAGGGCGTCGTCGCAGGCGTGGTCGTCACCGGTGACGAGGACGACGGGGACGCCGTACTCCGCCACCACATGGGCGTTGAGCAGGCCTTCGCTCGCACGCACCTCGTTGACCCACACGCCCGTGATCTGGTTCGCCAGGTAGGTGTGCGCGAGCACACCCTCCATGCCGGCGCCCGCGTGGTAGCCGATGAAGGCGATGCCGTCGACGTCACCGTGCTGGACGCCCTCCACCATCGACAGCGACTTGTGGCGTCCGGTGAGCATCTCGGCCCGGTCGTCGAGCTGTTCGAGCAGAAGGTTGCGCATCGTCCAGTGCGCTTCGTTGATGAGCACCTCGTCGGCGCCGCCGTCGAAGAAGCCGAGCACCGCCGCGTTCACATCCGAGGTGAACAGGGCGCGGCAGCGCTCCCACTGCGGGGTGCCGGGCAGGACGTCCGCGGGCCAGGTGACCCCCGTCGCGCCCTCCATGTCGGCGCTGATCAGGATCTTCATGAGCAGCACCGTACGCGGAATCGGTCATGCCCCACCAGGCCTGTGGATAACTCCCAGTGGCATAGACCAATGTCGTACCCGTGCGGCGCAGTTCGCTCTGGTCAGCGCGGTGCGGCCCCCACCACGAGCCACTTCGACGGCAGTTCGATCCGGGTGCCGTCGGCGGCGCGCTCGGTCGTGGTCAGCGGGAGGTCACCGGCCGAGCACACGGTGAGTCCGGCGGCCTCGACATGGTCGAGCACGGCCACGTCGGAGACCTCGCCGGGGGCGATGCCGTGGGCGAAGACCGGGGCCAGCTTGGGCGGCGGCCCGGCGGGCTGGGCCGCGAGCGCCCGCAGTACGGGTCCTGCCCGCTCCGACAGCTCGACGACGAAGGCGCGCCCGCGCGCGCCGACGAGTGTGGCCACCGCGTCCATCAGGGGCTGCCGGTCGGCGGGTTCACTCTGGTGCAGCACCCCGCGCACGTACACGTTGGCGTCCCCCAACTCGCCGTGCAGGGAGGCCACTTGCTCCGGGTCCGTGGCGTCGAGCAGACGGTAGTCGGCCGCCTTGGCCGGGTCGGCGTGCACGGCCCGGTCGAGCGCGGCGCCCGACAGGTCGACGCCGACGACCTTCGGGCAGTGGCCGGCGAGGAAGCGGGTCTGGGTGCCGTTGCCGCAGCCGAGGTCGACGAGGGGCAGGTCCGGCGCCGTCACGTGCGGCTCGTACAGGGCGAGGTGGAGGCCCGCGGTGAGGACGGGCTCGGAGTCCCAGAAGACGCTCCCCGGCTCCTGCGGGGCGTCCTCCCAGAAGCTTTCCCACGCTTCTTTGTAGCGCTCGGTCACGCTCATGGGGCCCTCCCGGGGCTCGGCGACGGACTCGCCCGAGAGGTCGGCTCGGACCAGATCGGTCTATCGCGCCGGAGTGCGCCCCCACAAGCGGCCGACACGTACCTTCACGAGTCGTTCGGGAGGCGTGCGCCGGTCAGCCGCGGCGGCGGGGAGCCGTCAGCTCGAACCACACGGTCTTGCCGTGCGCGGTGCGGCTCGTGCCCCACTCGCGCGCCAGGTGCGTCACGACGCGCAGACCGCGCCCGAACTCGTCGCCCGGGCCCGCGCTGAGCAGGTTCGGCAGGGTGTGCTCCGTGTCCTCGACCTCGCACAGCAGGGAGCCCGAGCGCACCAGGCGCAGGTGCACGCGCTCGCCGCGGGCGTGCCGTACGGCGTTCGTGACGAGTTCGCTGACCATCAGCTCGGTCGCGTACTCCAGGTGCAACAGACCCCAGTCCGCGAGCTGTTCGCGCACGAGAGCGCGCGCCCGCCCCACCTCGGCCGGCTCGGCGGCGAGCTCCCAGTGGGCGACGTCGTCGCCCTCGATGCCGCTCATGCGGACCATCAGGAGCGCCACGTCGTCCTTGCGGCCGCCGCGCGTACCGAGGCTGCGGATGATCGTGTCGCAGGCGTCGTCCATGGACGCGGCCGGGTGCGCCGCGGACTCGCAGAGCGTCGCGAGCCCGACGCCGATGTCCTCGCCGCGCACCTCGACCAGGCCGTCGGTGCACATCACGAGCCGGTCGCCGGGCGCGACCGGGACCCGTACGGACTCGAAGGGCACGCCTCCTACGCCGATGGGGGCGCCGGTGGGCAGGTCGAGCAGGTCGCTGCGGCCGTCGGCGGCGCGCACGATCACCGGCGGGATGTGCCCGGCGTTGGCCAGGTGCAGCTCTCCGGCGATCGGGTCGTAGACGGCGTACAGGCAGGTCGCGAGATAGTGCTCGCCGAGCCGCTGCGCCAAGTCGTCGAGATTGCGCAGGAGTTGGGCGGGCGGCAGGTCGAGGGCGGCCATCGTCTGCACGGCGGTCCGCAACTGGCCCATCATCGCCGCCGAGTTGAGCCCGTGTCCCATCACATCGCCGACGACGAGCGCGGTCCGCGCGCCCGGCAGCTTGATGGAGTCGAACCAGTCGCCGCCGACCCGGCCGAGCAGCGTGCCCGGCAGATAGCGGGTCGCGATGTCGCAGCCCGGCATGTGCGGTTCGATGTGCGGCAGCATGCTGTCCTGGAGCGTCTCGGCGACGGACTCCTGGTACGTGTACATGCGGGCGTTGTCGAGCACGAGGCCCGCGCGCGCGGCGAGTTCGGCGCCGGTGACGCGGTCCATGTCGTTGAAGACCGGCCGCTCCTGGTGGCGCAGCAGGATCATGAACCCGAGCACGACGTTCCGCGCCTTCAGCGGGACGACGAGCATCGAACGGTGGGTGATCAGCGGCCGGATGTCGCGCTTCTCGAACTGCGACGCGATCGCGTTGCCCATCTCCTCGGAGATGTACGGGACGAGGACCGGGTCGCCGCTCGTCATGCACTGGAAGAACGGCGTGTGCACGGGGAACGGCATGGACTCGCCGACCGGCACCACGTCGTCCCAGCGGCCCGGCTCGTCCGTGTGCTCCAGGGCGACGCGGTGCCACATCGTCGTGGCGTCGGGCGGCCCCTCGGGGAACCCCTCCCCCGCGACGACCTGTTCGCGCAGATACGTGCCGGCCACGTCCGTGAAGCGCGGGACGACGGCGCGGCTCACCTCGATGATGGTGCGGGACAGGTCGAGGGACGAACCGATGCGCCCGCTCACCTCGTTGAGGAATTCGAGCCGCTCGCGCACCGCCGCGTACTCGATGTCCTCGGCGTCGTCAGCGTCGTCGAGGGGCGAGCGCGGGGAGGGTACGCCGGTGGTGCCGGCCCGCGCGGTCTCCGCGCGCCGCGCCTTGCGCTCGGAGCGCCGCGAGACGCCCCAGTCCGCGGTGACGGGGACCCGGTCGTGCTGGCTGAACTCCAGGACGGGATAGCCCAGTTCGAGTATCTGGGAGACGATCCGCGCGCTCTCGCCGACGCTCATGCTCGGCAGGATCGCGGGCAGCCCGTGGGCGAGGTCGTCGGCGCCGGGGAAGTCGGTGTGCAGTGCGAACCCGGGGGCGATGCGCTCGCCCTCCGGCTCCTCCTCGCTGAGGCGCCGGGCGTCGGCGGCGAGCACGAGCAGCCGCTCAGGCCCCGGGCCCACCAGCGGGTACGCCCACCACAGCACGTCGATCCGGTCCCGCGCGCCGACGCTGGAGTCGAGCCGGGCGCGGCCCGCGGCCGGATAGGAGGACCGCCCGTCGAGAAAGTCCTCCAGGTCGTGCTCGCCGCCCTCGTACGGGCCGTACTCCGGGAGTGCGCCGGTGACGGGGAGCAGGTCGGCGGCGGGGCGGCCCACCGCGTCCTCCCTGGAGGGGCCGAAGAGGCGGCGGGCTCCGGTGGACCAGTGCGAGACGCTGCCTGCCTGGTCCACGACTATGACGGCCAGCGGAACGCGGCCCTGCGGGGCTTGACCGGTGCCGTGCATCGCCGCGTTCCTTCCCTCCGGCGCGCCGGGGGTACGCGCCGCCTCCTTCCACGGTACGGCTCCGACCGTCAACGGGTCTGGCGTAACCGGTAATTGGGCTCGGGCCCCGGGGTGCGTTCGTCGGCCGACGGCCGGTGGGGGCTGGTCGCGCAGTTCCCCGCGCCCCTAGAAGGCATGCGCTGCGCGCAGCCTTCATAGGGGAAATGCGACGCGAAGCGTCTGCATTTCAGGGGCGCGGGGAACTGCGCGACCAGCCACGACGAAAGCCGCAGCCAAAGACGCTAGTCCTCGTGCCCGAGCTGAAGATCCCGCTCCGTACGACCGCCCCCGGCCACCTGAAGCACCGTAGCGACCGGAGGGTAACCCGCCGCGATGACCGTGTACTCGCCCGACGACAGATCGACGAAGCGGAACGTCCCGTCCGGCCCCGTCGTCAGCGTGTCCACGACGTTCCCGGCCGCGTCGAGCAACGTGACCCGGGCATCCTCGACCGGCCGCCCGCCGGAGGCCCGCACCGTGCCGCGCAGCACCGCCCCGCCCGCGAGTTCGACGTCCTGCCGGGTCTCACGGGAGGCCATCACGGTGACCGGAAGCGCGGCGGGGCGGAAGGCCGGGGCGCTGGCCGCGAGGGTGTACTCCCCCGCCACCAGCTCCGTGATGACGTACCCGCCCTCGCGCCCGCTGCGGGTGGTGGCGACGACCTCCCCGTGCACGTTCGTGAGCGTGACGATCGCTTCCCGTACGGGGGTTCCGTCCGCGGTGAGCACGGACCCGGCGAGGCGGCCGGCGCCGCCGAGGACGACGTCGAGCTCGACGGGGCGCTCGCCGACGGTGACGGTCACGGCCTGCGGCTGGTGTCCCCCGGCCGCGGCGATCAGGACGTACGAGCCGGTGCCGGGCGTCGACAGGGCGTACCGGCCGTCCTCCCCGCTGGCGCCGCGCCCGATCTGGGTGCCGCCGACATCGATGAGGGTGAGGGCCGCGCGCGGCACGGCGGTGCCGTCGGAGTGCTGCACCGTGCCGCAGACCGGGACTCCGGCGGCGTACGACGTGCGCTCCTGCGGCGGGATGACGGGGTTCTCGGCCGAGGAGGGGGAGGGGGCGGCTGCGCTGGACAACAGGGGTGTCTCCTTGAGGAAGAAGGCGAGGAGCAGGCCAAGGACGAGGACCGGCACCAAGTAGAGGAAGATCCGGGGCATCGCGTCGGCGTACGCCTCGATGTAGGGCGTGCGCAGCGCTTCGGGCATCGCGTGCACCAGCTGCGGGGTGATCGACTCGGCGTCGGGCAGGTCGCCGCCGGCGGGCAGCCGGCCGGCGAGCGAGTCGGCGAGGCGGTCGGCGAAGAGCGTGCCGAAGATCGCGGCGCCGACGCTGCCGCCGATCTGCCGGAAGTAGTTGTTGGCGCTGGTGGCGGTGCCGAGGTCGGACGGGCGTACCGCGTTCTGCACGGCGAGCACGAGCACCGGCATGATCAGGCCGATGCCGGCGCCGAGGACGGCCATGTAGACGCTGTATTCGAGCCGCGGGGTGTCGACCTCCAGGCGCGACAGGAGGTACATGCCGACCGTGGAGAGGGCGCCCCCGAGGATCGGGTAGAGCTTGTACCGGCCTGTGTGGCTGATGAGTTGGCCGGAGATGACCGAGGCGCCGACGACGCCGCCCATCATGGGGAGCATCAGGAGGCCGGACTCGGTGGCGGTGGCGCCGTCGACCATCTGGAGGAAGGTCGGCAGGTAGCTGGCGGCGCCGAAGAGCGCGACGCCCACGACCATGCCGATGACGCCGCTGAGGTTGAACACGGAGTCGCGGAACAGGCGCAGCGGGATGAGGGGTTCGGCCGCGTACTTCTCCGCGACGACGAACAGCGCGGCCGAGACGACGGCTCCGGCGGCGAGTCCGATGATGACCCGGTCGCCCCACGCGTACTCGGTGCCGCCCCAACTGGTCAGCAGGACCAGGCACGTTGACGCGGAGGCCAGCAACAGGGCGCCGGGGACGTCGAGTCGGGGCTTCTTGGTCGGCTTCGGGAGCTTCAGCACGACGGCCGTGACGGCGAGGGTGAGCAGGCCGAAGGGGACGTTGAAGTAGAAGCACCAGCGCCACGAGAGGTGGTCGGTGAAGTAGCCGCCGAGCAGCGGACCGGCCACCGAGGCGAGACCGAACGCGGCGCCGATCAGGCCCATGTAGCGGCCGCGTTCGCGGGGCGGCACGATGTCGCCGATGATCGCCTGGACGCCGATCATGAGGCCGCCCGCGCCGACGCCCTGGACGGCGCGGAACGCGATGAGCTGGTCCATGCTCTGGGCCCGGCCCGCGAGCGCGGAGCCGATGACGAACACGACGATGGCGAACTGGAAGACGCCCTTGCGGCCGAAGAGGTCGCCGAGCTTTCCGTAGATCGGCAGGCCGATGGTGGAGGTCAGCAGGTAGGCGGTGATCGCCCAGGACATCTTGTCGAGGCCGTGCAGCTCACCGACGATCCTGGGGAGCGCGGTGGCGACGATCATCTGCTCCAGCGCGGCGAGCAGCAGCGCGAGCATCAGGCCGACGAAGACCATCCGGATCCGGCTCGGGGAGAGCCCGTGTCCGGGCAACTGCGCGGATGCGCGGGGCGGTTCGGGCTCGGCGGCCGCCTTGGGGGCCGGCCCGGCCACCGGCTCCCCGACCGTCTCGGTCACCAGCGTCGTCGTGCCCACGTACCGCTCCCCTCGTCGCCCTTGCGCCGCCCATTTCTCGCATTACGGGAGAACGGGGGGCAAGCGCGACGAGACGCACGTCAGCGGGGTTTCATCGACGTATGCGCCGGTCGGAGCCCTACGGCGTACAACCGGCGCGAAACGAAAACCACTCGAAACGGTGAGCACTACATCGGCTTCACCGGGGTCCGTACGAAAGGAAGACGAACTACTTCTCGACCTCGGTGGCGAGCTTGGCGAGCACGGCGTCGTAGATGCGGCCGAGCCCCTTGGGCGCGAACGTCTTCTCGAAGAAGCCGCCGATGCCGCCCGCCCCGTTCCACACCGTGGTCACCGTCACGCGGGACTGCCCCTCACCGGCCGGGGTGACGCGCCACGTCGTCACCATCGACGAGTTGCGGTCCTTCTCGACGAGCTCGCCGTCGGTCGGCTCGGTCACGTCGAGCAGGCAGTCGCGGATGCGCTTGCTGGTGGCCTGGAGCTTCCAGTGGACGACGGTGCCCTCGCCGTCGCCGCCCTCGCGCACCTCGTACTCGCTGAAGTGCTCGGGCAGCAGCTTCGCGCGCGTACCGCTGTAGTCGGCGAGGGCGTCGAACACATCGTCCGGCTTGGCGGCGACGACCCGCTCCGTGGTGGCCTCGACCTGCGCCATGACTCTTCCTCCAGGACTTGGTTCTTCAAGGGGCTGCGGCAAGCCAACCACCCGGCGCACCGGCCACCAAATCCGGGTGCCCGAAGGATTCGGAAACAGGTTCGCACGATCAAGGGAACATGTGTTCTATTCTAGGCTCCCGCTCCCGGATTCCGGGTCGCGGGGCAGAGCCGGGGGCAGAGAGAGCGAGGAGGCGCCATGCGCTGGGAGAACCTCACGGACGGGCCCGCCGAACACGGCCGGGCGCCCGACGCCGCGCTGTTCGGCGCGGACGCCGTGGTCAGCAGGACCTTCGACACCCCCGAGTTCCGCGGTGTGACGTTCCACGAGATCCGGGCGCGCTCGATCGTGAACCGGGTGCCCGGAGCGTCCCGCATGCCGTTCGAATGGACCGTCAACCCGTACCGCGGCTGCACCCACGCCTGCGTCTACTGCTTCGCCCGCAACACCCACAGCTACCTCGACCTCGACACCGGCCTCGGCTTCGACAGCCAGATCGTGGTGAAGGTGAACGCGCCGCAGCTGCTCCGCCACCACCTCGGCTCGCGCCGCTGGCACGGCGAGCACATCGCGATGGGCACGAACGTCGACTGCTATCAACGGGCCGAAGGGCGCTACCAGTTGATGCCCGGCATCATCGAGGCGCTGCGCGACTACGCGAATCCGTTCAGCATCCTGACGAAGGGCACGCTGATCCTGCGCGACCTGCCACTCCTGCGGCAGGCCGCCGAGGTGACCGACGTCGGGATATCCGTCTCGGTCGGGTTCACGGACCAGGAGCTGTGGCGCACGGTCGAGCCGGGCACGCCCGCGCCCGAGCGCCGGCTCGACGCCGTACGGGCCCTCACGGACGCGGGCATCGGGTGCGGGGTCCTGATGGCGCCGGTGATCCCCTTCCTCGGCGACCGGCCCGAGCAGCTCCGGGCGACGGTACGGGCCGTCGCGCAGTCCGGGGCGACCTCGGTGACGCCGCTCGTGCTGCATCTGCGGCCCGGCGCGCGCGAGTGGTTCATGGCGTGGCTGGCGCGGCACCACCCCTACCTCGTGCGGCGTTACGAGCGGCTGTACGCGGAGGGCGCGTACGCCCCGAAGTGGTACCAGCGGCGGGTGACCCGGCAGGTGCACGAGCTGGCCGAGGAGTACGGGATCGGGCCCTCGCGGGCGGCGGAGCGACGGCGCGTACGGGAGCCGGAGGCGCTGACACCGGCCCCTCCCGGGGAGCCGACCCAGCTGACCCTGCTCTGAGCGCAATCGGGTCAACTTCCTGCAGAACGGGTTCTTCCGGGCAGGCTTTCCGGGACGATGCGGCGGGGGCCGCTGACCCGCGGTCCCGAACCCCCCATCCCGGGAGGCCCCATGAAGAAACGCGCAGTCGCTCTGTGCGGGATCGCCGCCCTGGCCGCCACCACGTTCGTGACGGTCCCCGCCGTGGGCGCCGATGCCGAGCCGGCCCGTTCGACCTCGCGCACCACGACCGCCCTCAGCTGGAAGAAGTGCGGCACGAAGGACTATCCGACGCTTCAGTGCGCATCGTTGAAGGTGCCCCTCGACCACGCCCGCCCGCACGGGCGGCAGATCACGCTCGCCCTGTCGCGGGTCCCGCACACGGCGAAGAAGTCCCAGGGCCCGCTCCTGGTGAACCCCGGCGGACCGGGCGGCAGCGGACTCACGCTCGCCGGGTTCGTCGCCTCCACGCTGCCGAAGAAGGTCGCGGCGCAGTACGACGTCATCGGGTTCGACCCGCGCGGCGTCGGCAAGAGCACGCCGGCGCTCGACTGCGAGCCCGGCCACTTCAACCCGGTGCGGCCGCCGAGCGTGCCCACGTCGAAGGCGATCGAGCAGGCGAACCTGAAGCGTGCGGCGTCGTTCGCCCGCGCCTGCCAGGACAAGTACGGCGACCTGCTGCCGTACATCGACACGGTCAGCGCGGTCCGCGACATGGACGCCATCAGGGCCGCGCTCAAGGCGCCGAAGCTCAACTACTTCGGCTACTCGTACGGCACGTACCTCGGCGCGGTCTACGCGAAGTACTTCCCGCAGCGGGTGCGGCGTCTGGTGCTCGACTCGATCGTGGACCCGACCGGCGTCTGGTACCGCGACAACCTCGGACAGGACTACGCCTTCAACGCCCGGCACCAGGCATTCATGGCATGGGTGGCCAAGTACGACACGACGTACAAGCTGGGCAAGGACCCCGCGAAGGTCGAGGCCAAGTGGTACGCGATGCGCGACGCGGTCACGAAGAAGCCGGCCGGCAAGAAGGTCGGGGCCGGGGAGCTGGAGGACACGTTCCTGCCCGGCGGCTACTACAACGGCTACTGGCCTTATCTGGCCGAGGCGTTCGCCGCGTACGTGAACGACAAGGACGCCGACCCGCTCGTCGAGGCGTACGAGAACTTCGGCGCGATCGACGCCGCCGGGGACAACGGGTACAGCATCTACTCCGCCGTGCAGTGCCGGGACGCGTGGTGGCCGCGCGACTACGCGCAATGGCGCGCGGACAACACGGAGGCGCACAAGAAGGCGCCGTTCTCCACGTGGAACAACGCGTGGTACAACGCGCCGTGCCTGTACTGGTCGCAGCCGCCGCTGCACCCCACCGACGTGTCGAACGACGCGCTGCCGCCGGTGCTGCTGCTCCAGGCGACGGACGACGCGGCGACGCCGTACGAGGGTGGCGCGACCGTGCACCGGCTGCTGCGCGGGTCGAGCCTGGTCGTCGAGCAGGGCGGCGGCAACCACGGCATCTCGCTCAGCGGGAACACGTGCCTGGACGGGCACCTGGCCGCGTATCTGTCGACCGGGAAGGTGCCGCGCAGCGGCGGTGAGGTCGACGCGGTGTGCGCGAAACTGCCGGATCCGAAGCCGCTGACGACGAAGGCGGCCTCGTCCTCGTCCGGCGGGGCGACGCTGCACGGCCTCCTGGGCCCCAGGGGCTGACGCACGTCACGGCGGGGGCGTGGGCGACACTGGGCGCGTGAACCGCCCCGCCCACGCCCCCGTCCTGCTGCGCCCGATGACGCTCGACGACTGCGCCGCCGTGGCCGAGGTCCGCGTGCGGGGCTGGCGGTTCGCGTACGCGGGGCTGATGCCGCAGGGGTATCTGGACGCGATGGACGTCGTCCGCGACGCCGAGCGGCGGCGCGAACTGTTCGGGCGCTCCGAGGAGTACGTCGCCGAGCGCGCCGGACGTGTGATCGGCTGGGGCTGCCACGGCCCGTGCCGGGATCGCGATGTGCCGCCCGGCGAGGGCGAGTTGTACGCGCTGTACGTCGATCCCGCGCAGGTGTCGACGGGCGTCGGCCGCGCCCTGCTCGACGCCTGCCTCGCCGGGTCCGCCGCGGCCGGGCGGCCGGCGATGCGGCTGTGGGTCGTGGAGGGCAACGCGCGGGCACGGCGCTTCTACGAGCGGGCCGGCTTCGTAGCGGACGGGGCGCGTGAGCCGTACGAGGTGGCCGGCGCGAGCGTCCCGGAGCTGCGGTACCGGTGGTCTCCGCCCGGGTCGGCCGCCCGGTAGCCGCGCAAGGGCCGCCGGACGGCCGAGTGACCGTGGTCCGTGGTCGCTCGCGCGGTTCCCCGCGCCTCTTTCGGGGCGCGCCTGCCCGAGCCCGGTCCGGAGCCCGCCTCAGTCCCGCGGTAACCGGGCGAGCGCCGCCGCCGCCGCCATCGCCAGTCTCGGGTGGGACGTCGCCTCCGTGAGGACGTCGCGGGCGCGCGGGTCCGCGAGGCTGCCGAGGCCCTCGACGCAGGCCAGGGCCACCCTGCGGTACGGGTCGTGCGGCGTGAGGCGGCGGCGGAGCGTGGCGATCAGGGCCGGGGCCGACTCGGGGGCCCTGAGCTGGGTGAGCAGGCGGACGGGGTGCAGGGCGTAGGCGACGCGCAGCTCGTTGGTGGCGAGGGCGGCCGCCGCGCGGCCCGTGCGCGGGTCGCGCAGGGCGAGCAGCGCCTGCGCCGCCGCGGCGCACCGCTCGGGGTCGCGGTGGTTGAGGAGCAGGACGAGGGACTCGAAGGCGCGGGCGTCACCGGCGAGGCCCAGCCGGTACGCGGCCAACTCCCTCGCCCACAACGGCTGTTCCGGTGCCGTGAGCACCGCCGCGAGATCGTCGTGGTCGGCCGTGGCGGCCAGTTGCTCGAAGGCGGGCGTGCCGCCGGATTCCTTCCGGATGCGCTCTGTCACCGCTCGCGACTCTTCGTCCATGAGATCGAGGGTAGACGGGCCGGGCCTGCGGCGACGTAGATCACAGCGACTGGTCAACGCCGGGGACTGGTGCGCTCGTTACTCGGCGGTTAAGCTCAGTTGAGCGGGCACACTTCCCGCAGCACCACTCCGCGCGGCCTGGTGACGCAGCCGCAGCGAGTGCACGTCGGTTCAGCAGGACCCAGCACCACCCAGTACGGCATGGCCCCGGGACAGGGCCGCCGCTTCCCGTGCGCGCCGCGCGCCACGGTCAACTCCCGCACGACGCCCGGCTACCTGGCGTCTTCGCGTGCGACCCCTCAGTCGTCACCCTCACTTCTGGAGTTCCCGGATGGACGCTCCCCTGTCCCGCATCGCCACGGTCGCCGTCGTCGGCCTCGGCACCATGGGCACCGGCATCGCCGAGGTCCTCGCCCGCGCCGGCCGCGAGGTCATCGGCATCGACATCAGCGAGGCCGCCACCGCGCAGGCCATCGCCTCCCTGGAGACCTCGACGGCGCGTGCGGTGCGCCGCGAGCACCTCACCGAGCAGGAGCGGGCCGACCTGCTCGCCCGGTTCCGTACGTTCACCGATCTCCAGGCCGCCGCGGACGCCGACCTGGTGATCGAGGTCGCCCCGGAGTCGTACGAGATCAAGCAGCAGATCTTCCGCGCCCTGGACGGGATCGTGCGGCCCGAGGCGATCCTCGCGACCGGCACGAACGCGCTGTCCGTGACCCGGCTCGCCGCCGACTCCGCACGGCCCGAGCGCGTCATCGGACTGCACTTCTTCAACCCGGCCCCCGCGATGAAGCTCGTCGAGGTGGTCTCCAGCGTGCTGACCGCGCCGACCGCCGTCGCCGCCGTCACCGACCTCGCCGTCGAGCTCGGCAAGGAGCCCGTCGCGGTCGGCGACCGGCCGGGTTTCGTCGCCGACGGACTGCTCTTCGGCTACCTGAACCAGGCCGCCGCGATGTACGAGGCCAAGTACGCGTCCCGCGAGGACATCGACGCCGCGATGAAGCTCGGCTGCGGCCTTCCGATGGGCCCCCTCGCCCTGCTCGACCTGATCGGCGTCGACACCGCGCGGACCGTCCTCGACGCCATGTACGCCGAGTCCCGCGACCGTCTGCACGCCCCCGCGCCGATCCTCAAGCAGCTCAGCGAGGCGGGCCTGACCGGGCGCAAGGCGGGCCGTGGCTTCTACTCGTACGCGGAGCCGGGCAGTTCGGTCGTCGTGCGGGACGCGCTCACGCCGCTGAGCGACGCCGTCGCCGCCCCCGGCCGCGCGATCCGCTCCGTCGGTGTCGCGGGCTCGGGGACGATGGCCTCCGGGATCGCCGAGGTGTTCGCGAAGGCCGGGTACGACGTCGTGCTCGCGGCGCGCAGCGAGGAGAAGGCCGACACCGCCAAGGCCCGTATCGGAAAGTCGCTCCAGCGCTCTGTCGACAAGGGACGGCTGACGGCGGAGGCCGCGGCGCAGACGCTCGCGCGGATCACGCCGGCCGGTTCGTACGACGCCTTCGCGGACGTCGACCTCGCCCTGGAGGCGGTCGCCGAGGACCTGGAGATCAAGCGGCAGCTGTTCGCCACGTTCGACAAGGTCTGCAAGCCCGGCGCGATCCTCGCCACGACGACGTCCTCGCTGCCGGTCGTCGCCTGCGCCCGCGCCACCTCGCGCCCGCAGGACGTGATCGGGATGCACTTCTTCAACCCGGCGCCCGCCATGAAGCTCGTCGAGGTCGTGCGGACCGTTCTCACCTCCGACGACGTGCACTCCACCGTCAAGGACCTGACGCTCAAGATCCGCAAGCACCCCGTGGACTGCGGCGACCGGGCCGGGTTCATCGTGAACGCGTTGCTGTTCCCGTACCTGAACAACGCGATCAAGATGGTCCAGGAGCACTACGCCACCCTCGACGACATCGACGCCGCGATGAAGCTCGGCGGCGGCTACCCGATGGGGCCCTTCGAACTCCTCGACGTGGTGGGCCTGGACGTGTCCCTGGCCATCGAGAAGGTGCTGCACCGCGAGTTCCGCGACCCGGGTCTCGCTCCCGCGCCGCTGCTCGAACACCTGGTGGCCGCGGGCTGCCTCGGCCGCAAGACGGGCCGTGGCTTCCGCGAATATGCCCGGCGCTGAGCCGGGAGCGGGGGCCGGTCCCGGCCTCGGGTCCGACTGGGGCGGGCTGCTCGGGGAGCCGGGCGGCCCGCTGACCGGGGAGCGTTTTGGAGCGTACATGCAGTACGTTCGGGGCATGACGCCCGCTCATAAGGCCGCCGACCCGTCCGCCCGCACCTCTGCCCAGCCCGACGCTCCGGAGAGCGCCGCGGGCACCCGGGCCGCTGCCCAGCGGCTCAAGATGCGCCGTGAGCTCGCGGCCGCGGCGATGGAGCTCTTCGCCACGAAGGGGTACGAGGCGACGACGGTCGACGAGATCGCCGCGGCGGCCGGCGTCGCCCGCCGCACCTTCTTCCGGCACTTCCGCTCCAAGGAAGAGGCGATCTTCCCGGACCACGACGACACCCTGGTCCGCGCCGAGGCGGTGCTGAACGCGGCGCCGGCCTCGGAGCACCCGCTGGACACGGTGTGCCGCGGCATCAAGGAAGTCATGAAGATGTACGCCGCCTCGCCCGCGGTGTCCGTGGAGCGCTACCGGCTGACCCGTGAGGTGCCCACCCTGCGCGAGCGGGAGATCGCCTCGGTGGCCCGCTACGAGCGGCTCTTCACCCGCTACCTCCTCGGCCACTTCGACGAGCAGGCCCACCACGACGGCAACGACGACCCGTTGCTCGCCGAGGTCGCCGCGTCCGCCGTCGTCACCGCCCACAATCACGTGCTGCGCCGCTGGCTGCGGGCCGGCGGCCAGGGCGACGTCGAGAACCAGCTCGACCACGCCTTCGAGATCGTCCGCCGCACGTTCGGCACCGGCATCGGCGCGGGCCGCACCCCCGCGTCCCCGCCGCCCGCCCAGGTGTCGCACACCGGTGAGGTCCTTGTGGCGGTGGCCCGCACGGACGCGCCGCTGCCCGAGGTGATGCGCACGATCGAGGAAGCGCTCAGGAACCGGTAGAGCCGGTCGGCCCCCTGACCGGAGCCGCCCGGTCCCCCGCCGATGTGCGGCCCTACGCGGTACGCGCCCGCCGGTTGTCCACCTCCCCCACCGCACCTGTACGAACCTTTTCGGCATCTCCCCTCTTCGCTTCTACTCACGCATGCCGAATCGCAGACCGCGACGGGCGCCGTCGGCGTCATCGGTCTCGGCCATGTCGGACTGCCGCTGACCGCCGACCATGCGCGGCTGCGCCGCCAACTGCCGTGCGAGCGGCTGCTGTTGACGTCCGATGCGGCGGCGGCTGGGTGCCGAGCGGGCCGCACCACGTCTGCGACGGCTGCACGGACACGTACGCGACGACTGCCCTGGACGTACACGACGGCCGCGCACACGGGCGCGCGGGCCGAGCGCGTCGACATCAGCGCGTACACGGACGGCGACCGCAAGCTCGTCACCCGCCAGGACCGCGGCACCTGCACCCCGGCCGTGACGCTCGGCGATCAGCTTCGGCCTCTCGCTCCCCGCGGCCGGCAACGCGACCGTGGACGACTTCTCGCTCGTGCAGAACTGATCCGCAGGTCCGAGCCCCCTCACATGGCACGCAGTGCCATGTGAGGGGGCCTTTGCGCACCTCGCCCCACCCGCTCTGCGCTCCCGTGATCGATCATCGATCCCTTCCCGCCTGCACAACCCGCCCCTGACCACGGATGATCGATCATCGCTCAGCTGAGCGTAAAGATTTCACCTGAGCGAAACTGATGGCACGCAGTGCCTTGTGCGTTGTCACGGCGTGCCATACGTTGAAGGAGTCCGGGCGGCCGGCGTACAGAGAACTTCCGTACGCCGGCTGTCCCCACAAGCCACGACCGACCGTGGCGCGTGCGCCCGGACGCCTGCGTCACAGGCAACCTTCCGCGCCACACCCAGCGCTGCCACAGCACCACCCCGCCGAACCGACGGCACACCCTCAACACCCAGCAGCCACACCCGACTCAGCGATCCCCTCAGTCGCTCACCGCCGGAGGCACCACCGTGAAGGACATCCTGGACGCGATTCAGTCGCAGACCGCCACGTCTGCCGACTTCGCCGCCCTGCCGCTCCCCGACTCGTACCGCGCGATCACCGTGCACAAGGACGAGACCGAGATGTTCGCCGGGCTCGAGTCCCGCGAGAAGGACCCGCGCAAGTCGATCCACCTGGACGACGTGCCGGTTCCCGAGCTCGGCCCGGGCGAGGCACTGGTGGCCGTGATGGCCTCCTCGGTCAACTACAACTCGGTCTGGACCTCGATCTTCGAGCCGATGTCGACGTTCGGATTCCTGGAGCGCTACGGCAGGTTGAGCGAGCTGACGAAGCGTCACGACCTCCCGTACCACATCATCGGCTCCGACCTCGCGGGCGTCGTGCTGCGCACCGGACCCGGCGTCAACGCCTGGCACCCCGGCGACGAGGTCGTCGCCCACTGCCTGAGCGTGGAGCTGGAGTCCAGCGACGGGCACAACGACACGATGCTCGACCCCGAGCAGCGCATCTGGGGCTTCGAGACGAACTTCGGCGGGCTCGCCGAGATCGCGCTCGTCAAGTCCAACCAGCTGATGCCGAAGCCGGACCACCTGAGCTGGGAGGAGGCCGCGGCCCCCGGGCTCGTGAACTCCACCGCCTACCGGCAGCTGGTGTCGAGGAACGGCGCCGGGATGAAGCAGGGCGACAACGTCCTGATCTGGGGCGCCTCCGGTGGACTCGGCAGTTACGCCACGCAGTTCGCGCTGGCCGGCGGCGCCAACCCCATCTGTGTCGTCTCCAGCGAGCAGAAGGCCGACATCTGCCGGGCCATGGGCGCCGAGGCGATCATCGACCGCAGCGCCGAGGGCTACAAGTTCTGGAAGGACGAGCGCACCCAGGACCCGAAGGAGTGGAAGCGCTTCGGCAAGCGCATCCGCGAGTTCACCGGCGGCGAGGACATCGACATCGTCTTCGAGCACCCCGGCCGCGAGACCTTCGGCGCCAGTGTGTACGTGACGCGCAAGGGCGGCACGATCACCACCTGCGCCTCGACCTCGGGCTACATGCACGAGTACGACAACCGCTACCTGTGGATGTCCCTGAAGCGGATCATCGGCTCGCACTTCGCCAACTACCGCGAGGCGTGGGAGGCCAACCGCCTGATCGCCAAGGGCAAGATCCACCCGACGCTCTCGAAGACGTACTCCCTCGAAGAGACCGGGCAGGCCGCCTACGACGTGCACCGCAACCTCCACCAGGGCAAGGTCGGCGTGCTCGCGCTCGCCCCCGAGGAGGGCCTCGGTGTGCGCGACCACGAGAAGCGCGCCCAGCACATCGACGCCATCAACCGCTTCCGCAACGTCTGAACTCCCGGGGGAGCAAAGTCTGATGACTGAGCGTCAGAAGGACCGGCCGTGGCTGATGCGCACGTACGCCGGTCACTCCACGGCCGAGGCGTCCAACGAGCTGTACCGGCGCAACCTGGCCAAGGGCCAGACGGGTCTGTCGGTCGCCTTCGACCTGCCGACCCAGACGGGGTACGACCCGGACCACATCCTCGCCCGGGGCGAGGTGGGCCGCGTCGGCGTCCCGGTCAGTCACCTCGGTGACATGCGCCGGCTGTTCCAGGACATCCCCCTGGAGCAGATGAACACCTCGATGACCATCAACGCCACCGCCATGTGGCTTCTGGCGCTCTACCAGGTCGTCGCGGAGGAGCAGGGCGCGGACATCACCCAGCTCCAGGGCACGACCCAGAACGACATCGTCAAGGAGTACCTGTCGCGCGGGACGCACGTCTTCCCGCCGGGACCGAGTCTGCGTCTGACGACCGACATGATCGCGTACACGGTGGCGAACATGCCGAAGTGGAACCCGATCAACATCTGCTCGTACCACCTCCAGGAGGCGGGGGCCACACCGGTCCAGGAGATCGCGTACGCGATGTCCACCGCCATCGCCGTTCTCGATGCCGTACGCGACTCAGGGCAGGTCCCCGCCGAGAAGTTCGGGGACGTCGTGGCCCGCATCTCCTTCTTCGTGAACGCGGGTGTCCGCTTCATCGAGGAGATGTGCAAGATGCGGGCGTTCGGGCGGATCTGGGACCAGATCACGCGCGAGCGGTACGGCATCGAGAACGCGAAGCAGCGCCGCTTCCGGTACGGGGTCCAGGTCAACTCCCTGGGCCTGACCGAGGCGCAGCCGGAGAACAACGTCCAGCGGATCGTCCTGGAGATGCTGGCCGTGACGCTGTCGAAGGACGCACGCGCCCGCGCCGTCCAACTCCCCGCCTGGAACGAGGCGTTGGGGCTCCCCCGGCCCTGGGACCAGCAGTGGTCGCTCCGCATCCAGCAGGTCCTCGCCCACGAGAGCGACCTCCTGGAGTACGAGGACATCTTCGCGGGCTCGCACGTCATCGAGAAGAAGGTCGACGCGCTGGTCGCCGAGTCCTTCGCCGAGATCGACCGGATCCAGGAGATGGGCGGCGCGATGGCCGCCGTCGAGTCCGGCTACCTCAAGTCGCAGCTCGTCTCCTCGCACGCCGAGCGCCGCGCGCGGATCGAGGGCGGCGACGAGAAGATCGTCGGTGTGAACATCTACGAGTCGACCGAGCCGAACCCGCTCACCGCCGACCTGGACGCCGCGATCATGACGGTGGACCACGCGGTCGAGGCGCGGGTCGTGCGGGCC
Source organism: Streptomyces sp. NPDC052225 (assembly GCF_040679615.1). Taxonomy (NCBI): domain Bacteria; kingdom Bacillati; phylum Actinomycetota; class Actinomycetes; order Kitasatosporales; family Streptomycetaceae; genus Streptomyces; species Streptomyces sp. NPDC052225. The sequence continues at coordinate 288,232 of NZ_JBFAVD010000005.1, forward strand.
ATCGAGGAGTGGCGCACCACGCGTCAGGAGTCGAGCGACCGGCAGGGCATGGGCGACCCGTTCCACTACCCGACGACCGGGCAGGCCCTGGAACGCCTCAAGGAGGCCGCCGCCGGCACGGAGAACCTCATGGAGGCCACCCTGGAGTGCGCTCGTGCGGGCGTCACGACCGGCGAGTGGTCGCAGGCCCTGCGCGAGGTCTTCGGCGAGTTCCGCGCCCCCACGGGCGTCTCGTCGGCGCCGGTCGCGGTGACCGCCGAGGAGGGCACGCCGCTCGCCGTCGTCCGCGAGAAGGTGCGGCGCACCGGCGACGAACTGGGCGGCAAGCTCCGCCTGTTGGTCGGCAAGCCGGGCCTCGACGGGCACTCGAACGGCGCCGAGCAGATCGCCGTGCGGGCCCGCGACGCCGGGTTCGAGGTGGTCTACCAGGGCATCCGGCTCACCCCGGAGCAGATCGTGTCCGCCGCGCTCGCCGAGGACGTGCACTGCGTCGGCCTGTCGATCCTGTCGGGGTCGCATGCCGAACTGGTGCCTGACGTCCTCGCCCGGCTGCGCGAGGCGGGCGCCACCGACATCCCCGTGATCGTCGGGGGCATCATCCCCAACGCCGATGCCGAGGACCTGAAGCGTGCGGGTGTCGCCGCCGTCTTCACCCCCAAGGACTTCGGCATCACGGAGATCATCGGCCGTATCGTCGACGAGATCCGGCAAGCGAACCACCTCGACCCCCTGGAGGTCCCCGCATGACCAGTCCTGTGAACCGTCTCCGTCCGCGCCGCTCCTGTCTCGCGGTGCCCGGGTCGAACCCGCGTTTCCTGGAGAAGGCCCAGGGCCTGGCCGCCGACCAGGTCTTCCTCGACCTGGAGGACGCCTGCGCGCCGCTGGCGAAGCCGGAGGCCCGGCACACCATCGTCAAGTTCCTCAACGAGGGCGACTGGACCGGCAAGACGCGCGTGGTGCGGGTCAACGACTGGACGACCGAGTGGACCTACCGCGACGTCGTGACCGTCGTCGAGGGCGCGGGCCAGAACCTCGACTGCATCATGCTGCCGAAGGTGCAGACGGCCGACCAGGTCGTCGCGCTCGACCTCCTCCTCACCCAGATCGAGAAGACGATGGGCTTCGAGGCCGGCAAGATCGGCATCGAGGCGCAGATCGAGAACGCCAAGGGCCTCAACAACGTCAACGCGATCGCCGAGGCGTCCCCGCGCCTGGAGACGATCATCTTCGGCCCGGCCGACTTCATGGCCTCCATCAACATGAAGTCCCTGGTCGTCGGCGAGCAGCCGCCCGGCTACGGCGCCGACGCCTACCACTACATCCTGATGAAGATCCTGATGGCGGCCCGCGCCAACGACCTCCAGGCGATCGACGGCCCCTACCTCCAGATCCGCAACGTCGACGGCTACCGCGAGGTCGCCCAGCGCGCCGCGGCCCTCGGCTTCGACGGCAAGTGGGTGCTGCACCCCGGCCAGGTCGAGGCGTCGAACGAGATCTTCTCGCCCTCGCAGGAGGACTTCGACCACGCCGAGCTGATCCTGGACGCGTACGAGTACTACACGTCCGAGGCGGGCGGCAAGAAGGGCTCGGCGATGCTCGGCGACGAGATGATCGACGAGGCCAGCCGGAAGATGGCGCTGGTCATCTCCGGGAAGGGTCGTGCGGCCGGCATGCGGCGCACGACGAAGTTCGAAGCCCCGGAGGCGTAAGCGATCATGCAGTTCGGCCGCACCTACGAAGAGTTCACCGTCGGGGACGTCTACAAGCACTGGCCCGGCAAGACGGTCACCGAGTACGACGACCACCTCTTCTGCCTCCTGACGATGAACCACCACCCCCTCCACATGGACACCAACTATGCGGAGAAGACGACGGACTTCGGCAAGAACGTCGTCGTCGGCAACTACATCTACTCCCTGCTGCTCGGCATGTCCGTGCCCGACGTCTCGGGCAAGGCCATCGCCAACCTGGAGGTCGAGTCGCTCAAGCACGTGGCGCCGACCTTCCACGGCGACACGATCTACGGCGAGACGACCGTCCTCGACAAGACGCCGTCGAAGTCGAAGAGCGACCGCGGCATCGTCCACGTGGAGACCAAGGGCTACAAGCAGGACGGCACGCTCGTCTGCGTCTTCCGCCGCAAGGTGATGGTGCCCACCGAGACCTACATCAAGGAGCGCGGCGGCGAACAGCCCGGCCGCCCCGACCTCAAGCAGCAGGAGAAGTAGCCATGGCGCGACTCGCCCAGACCGCGGGCCTCACCGACGTCCAGCAGGAAATCCTCTCCACCGTCCGCGACTTCGTGGACAAGGAGATCATTCCGGTCGCGACGGAGCTGGAGCACCGCGACGAGTACCCGCAAGAGATCGTCGACGGGCTCAAGGAGTTGGGCCTGTTCGGGCTGATGATCCCCGAGGAGTACGGGGGTCTCGGCGAGTCGCTGCTCACGTACGCGCTGTGCGTGGAGGAGATAGCGCGCGGCTGGATGTCGGTCTCCGGCATCATCAACACCCACTTCATCGTGGCGTACATGCTCAAGCAGCACGGGACGCAGGAGCAGAAGGACCACTTCCTCCCGCGGATGGCGCTCGGTGAGGTGCGCGGCGCGTTCTCGATGTCGGAGCCGGCGCTCGGCTCCGATGTGTCGGCGATCACGTCGAAGGCGGTCAGGGACGGCGACGAGTACGTTCTCAACGGCCAGAAGATGTGGCTGACGAACGGCGGCACGTCAACGCTTGTGGCGGTTCTCACGCGAAGTGACGAAGGCCACCCCGAGGGCACGGCGCCCCACAAGTCGATGACGACCTTCCTCGTCGAGAAGGAGCCCGGCTTCGGTGAGGTCCGCCCCGGCCTCACGATCCCCGGGAAGATCGACAAGATGGGTTACAAGGGTGTCGACACCACCGAACTCATCATGGACGGACTACGCATTCCGGCCAATCGTGTACTCGGCGGGGAGACCGGCCGAGGGTTTTACCAAATGATGGACGGCGTCGAGGTCGGCCGGGTGAATGTCGCGGCCCGTGGCTGCGGCGTCGCACAGCGTGCCTTCGAACTGGGCGTCGCTTACGCCCAGCAACGGCACACTTTCGGAAAGCCCATCGCTCAGCACCAGGCGATCCAGTTCAAGTTGGCCGAGATGGCTACCAAGGTCGAGGCCGCCCATGCGATGATGGTCAACGCAGCACGCAAAAAGGACTCCGGGGAGCGAAACGACCTCGAAGCAGGAATGGCCAAGTACCTGGCCTCCGAATACTGCAAGGAAGTCGTGGAGGACGCGTTCCGCATTCACGGTGGATACGGGTTCTCCAAGGAGTACGAGATCGAGCGCCTGTACCGCGAGGCGCCGATGCTGCTGATCGGTGAAGGTACCGCCGAAATCCAGAAAATGATCATTGGTCGTCGACTGCTCGAGGAGTATCGATTCCAGGGCTGAGCCTGGGTGAGATGTCCTGTTTCGGGGTGTTTTCTTCGCGAAGAAGATCACACCCCGTCAACACTCTTCGGCCGTCGACTCGGCTTCCTGGCTTGCCCAGTTGTGGCTCGCAACCGATAGCATCCCCGGAAAAGCCGCCGTCCCCCCGTATACAGCGCGGCCTCATCCGCTACGAAGGTCATCCATGCCCCACAGCCAAACCTCTGCACCACGCGACGGCGCCCTCAAGGGACGTCTTGCGCGCGGAGCCTCGCCGTGGCTTCTCCCGACCGTGGCCACGGCCGCACTGAGCCTGGCCCGTTCGCGCCGCTCCAAGAAGGCCGCAGCACTCGCCGTCCCGACCACCGCTCTGGCGGCCGGCATGCTGTGGTTCTTCCGCGACCCCGAGCGCGAGATCGCTTCCGGCCGGGTCATCTCCCCGGCCGACGGCGTGGTGCAGAGCATCATGCCGTGGAAGGACGGTCGCACCCGCGTCGCGATCTTCATGAGCCCGCTCAACGTGCACGTGAACCGCGCTCCCCTCGCGGGCACCGTGACGTCGGTTGAACACATCCCGGGCGGCTTCGTCCCGGCGTTCAACAAGGAGAGCGAGAACAACGAGCGAGTGGTGTGGCACTTCGACACCGAGCTCGGTGACATCGAGATGATCCAGATCGCCGGAGCCGTCGCCCGCCGCATCGTGCCGTACATCCCCCAGGGCACGAAGGTCGAGCAGGGCGAGCGCATCGGTCTGATCCGGTTCGGCTCGCGCGTCGACATCTACCTCCCCGAGGGCGTCGAGGTCGACGTCGAGGTGGGGCAGAAGACGGTGGCTGGGGTGACTCGCATTGACCGTGACTGATCCCGAGACCCAGGCGGGCTGGGTGCCCGGTCCCGACGACACGGCGGACGACGCGGAGGAGATGCCGCTCTCACTGCGCCTGTCGATAGCGGACACCCTCACGCTCGGCAACGCCACGTGCGGCTTCATGGCGGTCTACTTCACGACGACCGGCATCCTGATCCCGCACATCCAGGGCAGCCAGGACTCCGGCATGGCGCGGCACAGCGCCGCGACCGCCGTGATCCTGATGCTGGCCGCCGCGATCTTCGACCTGTTCGACGGTCTGGTGGCCCGCAAGCTGCGCTCGTCGCCGATGGGCGCCGAGCTGGACAACCTGTCCGACCTGATCAGCTTCGGCCTCGCCCCCGCGTACTTCGTGCTCGTCTACGGCATGGTCGCCGACGACGCGCACCAGAGAGTCGCGGCGGTGGGTGCCATCGTGGTGCTGCTGGCGGTGGTGCTGCGGCTAGCGCGGTTCTCGTGCGTGACCGTGAAGGACGGCACGTTCCAGGGCATGCCGTCGCCGTTCGGCGCGCTGACCGTCGTCTCGATCGTGCTCCTGGAGCTGCCCTTCGTGGCGACGCTCCTGGCGATCCTCGGTACCGCGTGGCTGATGGTGAGCCGCGTCGAGTACCCGAAGCCGCGGGGCCGCCTGGCGGTCGCGATGCTGTCGTGGATCGTCCTGAGCATGGGTCTGCTGGCCGCGTGGGCGTTCGACGCTCCCGGGGGCCAGCTGCTGCTCGCGACGGGCTGTGCGCTCCAGCTGGTCCTCGGCGCGGTCATCCCGCTGTTCGCCACGGCTCGCCGGGTGAACAACTTCCGGGACAACCGGCGTGAGGCACGTACGGCACAGCTGCCGTAACCCGGCGGAACGCGACAACGGTGGGCCCGAGCCTTCTTGGCTCGGGCCCACCGTTTTTTCGTTTCGGGTGCGGGTTCGGTGGGGGTTGCTCACGCAGTTCCCCGCGCCCCTGGAGATGCTCCGCATCTCTCGGGGAAATGCGACGCGAAGCGTCTGCATTTCAGGGGCGCGGGGAACTGCGCGACCAGCCCCCACCGGCCGGCAGCCGCCCACGGAGCGAGATGCCCCGCCCCGTGGGCGCCACCCGGTCACCCCGCGGAGGACGTGTAGGCCTTCGCCTCCGGCGCCTCGCTCGCCTCGCGCACGACCTTCGTGCCGCCCACCGCGGACTTGTCGGGCTGGAGGATCACCGACTCGTGCGAGGACGGGGCCTTGGGGTCGCTGAAGTTCTGGTCGACGCCGAAGCCGTTGTCGAACGTGCTCAGGGTGAGCAGCGCCTTGTCGACGCCCTCGCGGGTGAGGTCCTTGCTCTCGCACGCCTTCTTGAGGGCCTCGCCGAAGACGGAGGCCGCGGTCCAGCCGGCGACGACGCCGTTGTCCAGGGAGTCCTTCGGGTACGCCTTCTTGTAGTCCGAGACGAGCTTCTTCGCCTCGGGGGTGTCGGCGCCGATCGGCAGCGACGGGGACGCGACCCAGTAGTTCTTCTCCAGGGCCGGGCCCGCCTGGGTGGCGAGGAGCTGCGGCGCGAACGCCGAGTTGTTGCCGATCACCGGCACGCTCAGCTTCGCCGCGGCCGCGACGCCGACGAGGGAGGCCGCTTGGCGCGGGCCGGCGCTGATCACGATGCCCTTGACTCCGGCCTTCTTCAGGGCGGCGACCTGGGCGGTCATGTCGTTGTCGGTGGGCTTGATCTTCTGCTCGACGACGGTGAGCCCGGCCTTCTCCGCGATGAACTTCGAGCCCTTGAGCGCGTTCTCGCCGTAGTCGCCCTCGAAGTAGACGTGGCCGAGCTTGTCGCCCTTCTTGAGGCCTTTCTCCTTCATCAGGAAGTCGACCGCGTTGATCGTCTCGATGTCGTACGTCGAGCCGATGACGCGCACGTACGGGTTGCCGAGCAGGTTCGCCGACCAGGCCTGCGGCAGCACGAGCGCCTTGTCCTCGCCGATGCGCTTCTCGACGGCGGCGACGAACGGGGAGCCGATGAACTGGGTGAAGCCGAGCACCTTCGGCGACAGCTCGGTGTACCCGGCGACGGCCTTCTGCGGGTCGTAGCCGTGGTCGCGGACGGTGAGCTTGAGCTGGTAGCCGCAGATGCCGCCGTCGGCGTTGGTCTGCTTCACGTAGAGCTGCTGGGCCTGGGTGACGGACTTGCCGAGGGTGGCGTAGACGCCGGTCATGTCGGTGAGGACGCCGAGGTCGATCGTCTTGCCCGAGATGCCCTGGCCGGTCTTCACCCCGCCCGCGCTCTGCTTGTCGTCGTCTCCCCCGTCCTTCGCCTTGGAGCTGCACGCGGCGGTCAGCGCGAGCAGCGCGGCCACGGTGGTCACCGTGAGCGTGCGGGATCGGGTGCGGGCGTTACGGGCGGTCATGCGTCCTCCTGAGGGTGTTTCCGGGCGCGCCGGGCGGCGAGTTGCACCAGGCCGCCCGGGAGAAAAAGGACCGCTGCCACGACGGCGGCGCCGTAGAGGTAGCGGGCGGCCTCGCCGGGGGCGATGCCGCCGGTGCCGGGGGCCGAGACCAGGGGCAGGGCGTCGCTGTAGCGGGTGAGGATCTGGGGCAGCAGCGAGACGAACGCGGCGCCGACGACGGCGCCCGCCACCGAGCCGAGCCCGCCGATGACGATCATGGCGAGGTATTCGAGGGAGAGGGCGATGCCGAAGTAGTCCGGCACGGTGCGCTGGAAGACGAGGGCGAGCAGGACGCCGGCGAGGCCCGCGTACATGGACGACAGCACGAAGACGCCTGCCCGGTAGCGGGCCACCGGGACGCCGAGGACGCCGGCGGCGATGCGGTGGTCGCGGATGGCGTTCATGGCGCGCCCTGGCCGGCCGCGCAGCACGCCCCGCGCGAACAGGGCGCAGAGGAGGGTGAGGGCGAGGCCCAGGTACCAGAGCTTCTCGGCGGAGCCGAACGGCACGTTGGCGACGGTGAGTTCGCTCTCGTCGAAGGTGATGCCGAACAGGCTCATCGCGGGGACGTCGCGGCCGTTGGCGCCGCCGGTCAGGTCCTCGGCGTTGAACAGGACGTGTTGCCCGATGAAGATCAGGGCGATCGTCGCGATGCCGAGGTACGCGCCCTTGAGGCGGCCCGCGATGGGGCTGAAGAGGCCGCCTGCCGCCCCCGCCACCAGCACGGCGAGCAGGGCGGCGAGCCAGGACGGCAGGCCGAGGCCGCTGATCTCCTCGCCTCGCTCCCCCGCGAAGACGCAGTACGCGTAGGCGCCGACGGCGAGGAAGAAGGCGTGGCCCATGGAGAGCTGGCCGGTGGCGCCGGTGAGCAGATTGAGGCCGATCGCGCCGATGGCGGCGGCCATCGCGAACAGACCGGCCTGGAGCCAGAAGCGGTCGAGGTAGAACGGGAAGGCGAGGAGCAGCAGCGCGCAGACGGCGATCACGTACGTGCGGCGGCGGGCGAGCAGCGACCGGGACGAACTCCGCGGCTGCGCGGGGGACTTGGCCGCCTCGGCCTGGGCGGTGAGGGCGTCAGACACGGGCGAGCTCCTTGGTGCCGAAGAGCCCGGAGGGGCGCAGCAGGAGGATGGCCGTCATCACGAGGTAGGGCGCGAGGTCGCCCAGCCCCCGCCCCATGAAGGCGAGTTCGCTCTGGTAGCCGGTGGCGAGGGACTCGGTGACGCCGACGACGAGGCCGCCGACGAGGGCACCGGTCGTGGAGTCGAGGCCGCCGAGGATGGCGGCCGGGAAGGCCTTCAGGGCGGCGAGCGACGTGGCCCGTTCGAGCCCGGGGGTCGGGAACACGGTCAGGAACAGGGCGGCGACGGCGGCGAGCCCGCCGGCCACGGCCCACGCCCCGAGCGATACCCGTCCCAGTCGTACGCCCATGAGCGCGGCGGTCTCGGAGCTCTCGGCGGCGGCGCGCATCGCGACGCCCCACGACGTGTACCGGAAGACCAGGAGGAAGCCGGTGATGAGCAGCGCGGCGGCCACGAACGCGGCGATCCGGGTGTGCGCGATGGAGATCCCGCCGACGGTGAGCACGGCGTCGCCCCACGGGTCGCCCATCGTGAGGACGTCGGTGCCGAGGCGGCGGGTGAGTTCGGTGGTGAGCAGGATGTCGACGCCGATGGTGACGATGGCGAGGACGCTGTGGTCGCGGCCCCGGTAGCGCCGCATGACGAGGAACTCGACGGCGGCGCCGACGACCGCGGCGGCGGCGATGCCGACACCGAGCGCGGGCCAGAACCCGAGGTCGTCATGGAGGGACGCGGTGACGTAGCCGCCCGCGAGGAGCAGCGACGCGTGGGCGAAGTTGACGACTTCGGTCGCGCGGAAGATGACGACGAAGCCGAGGGCGATCAGAGCGTATACGGAGCCCAACGAGACGCCGTTGAGGAGGAGTTCGAGGAAGGTGGTCATGGGGTGGCCTCTTCGTTCGTGTCACCCGTGTCGGGTGCGCCCAGGTAGGCCTGGATCACCGCCGGGTCGTTCTGGACGCGGGACGGGGGTCCTGCCGCGATGCGGCGGCCGAAGTCGAGGACGGTGACCTCGTCGGCGAGCCGCATGACGACCCCCATGTCGTGCTCCACCAGGACGATGGAGATGCCGAGGCTGTCGCGGACGCCGGCGATGACGGCGGCGGTGCGGCGCCGTTCGTCGGCGGTCATCCCGGCGACGGGTTCGTCGAGCAGCAGCACGCTGGGCTCCATGCACAACGCTCGGGCGAGTTCGGCGAGTTTCTGGAGTCCGTACGGCAACGCGCCGGTAGGTGTGGCGAGCTGGTCGCCGATACCGACGAACTCGGCGATTTCGCGCACCCGTTCGCGGTGCGCGCGCTCCTCGCGGACGGCGGACGGCAGCCGCAGTCCGGCCGTGACGAAGCCCGTGCGGGTGAGCCGGTGGCGGCCGAGCAGCAGGCTGTCGGCGACGGTGGTGCGCGGCGGCAGGGCGAGGTTCTGGAACGTGCGGGCGACACCGAGGGCGGCGATGCGGTGCGGAGGCAGGCCGGTCAGTTCACGGTCGCCCAGGTGGACGGTGCCGGAGGTGGCACGGTAGACGCCGGAGAGCACGTTGAAGGTGGTGGACTTCCCCGCGCCGTTGGGGCCGATGACGGCGTGCACGGTGCCGGGTGCGACGGTGAGGCTGATGCCGTCGAGCGCGGTGAGTCCGGCGAACCGTACGGTCAAATCCCGTACGCGCAACGGGAGTACGTCGGTGGCTCGGTCGGTGGTGGCGGTGGTCATCGGGTTCCCTCCCAGCGCCGCAGGGCGGGGGCGTGGGCGGCGCCTCCGGAGGCATCGGCGGCGGCGGTCTCGTCGACGACGCCGAGATAGCGCCGGCGCACCTCGTCGGAGCCGGCCAGTTCGTCGGCGGGGCCGTGCAGGGTGATCTCGCCGACTTCGAGGACGTACGCGTACGAGGCGAGGCGCAGGGCGAGTGCCGCGTTCTGCTCGACGAGGAGGACGGAGACGCCCTGGGCGTTGATCTCGCGGACGGTGTCGGCGATGCGGGCCGCCATCAACGGGGCGAGGCCCAGGGACGGTTCGTCCAGGAGGAGCAGTTTCGGCCCCGCCATCAGGGCGCGTCCGACGGCCAGCATCTGTTGCTCGCCGCCGGAGAGCAGTCCGGCCCGCTGGTGCGCGCGGTCGGCGAGCACCGGGAAGAGTTCGTGGACGCGGCGCAGCGCCGCGGCCTTGTCGGCGCGCGATCCCGTGGCGCCGAGTGCTCCGGCGCGCAGGTTGTCGGCGACGGTCATGCGGGCGAACACCTGCCGCCCTTCCGGGACTTGGCAGATCCCGGCGGCGACGACCCGGTCGGGGCCGAGGCCGCTGGTGCGGCGCCCGCCGAACCGCACCTCGCCGGACGTCACCGTCCCGCCGTGGAAGGTGAGCGTGCGCGAGACGGCGCGCAGCAAGGTCGACTTGCCGGCTCCGTTGCCGCCGAGCACGGCGACGACGGAGCCGTCCCGCACCTCCAGCGTCACGTTGCGCAGCGCGCGTACGGGCCCGTAGCCGACCGACACGTCGTCGACGGCGAGCCCCGACCCGCCTGTAGCCCTTTGTGCTTCGTTCACTGTCCGGGTCCTCCCCTGGGCTGATGGCGTCACGACAGCACCGCGCGGGCGGCCCGTCCACGGGCGGCCCGGGAATCGCTGCGCGGGCCCAGCGCCCGAGCGGGTCGGTTGTGCCCGCGCACAAGACCGCGTGTCAGGGGCCTGCCGAGGAGCGGCTCGGGGTGGCATCCTCCGCACAGGAAGAAGAGTCCTTTGCCGTCGCTTTACGGGATGTTGGGGAGGGGCGATGGGCGGGCGCAGGCACCGCACGGAGCAGGACTGGAAGCTCCTCAAGGAGGCGTGCGCCAGTCTGCTGGAGCGGATCCCGGAGCTGGTCGACGAGCATCTGCGGCAGTTGTTCGCCTACTCGGACGTGTACGCGCGGGTGCTGCCGTACGACGCCCAGTGGCGGGAGGCCGAGGAGGCGATGCGGATCGGGGTCGAGACGATCTCGGCGCCCCGCGACTCGCCGCGCAGGGACCTGGAGTACGCGGAGGACGCGGGCCGGCGCCGGGCGGGCCAGGGCCTCCCCCTCGACCTGCTGATCCACGCGTACCGCAACGCGGGCTATCTCGTATGGGACGCCCTGATGGAGAGCGCGGGCGGCGAACCGGCCCGTCTCTCGGCGCTGATGCGGTCGGCGACGATGGTGTGGGCGGCCGTCGACGCGCAGGCCGAGGCGGCCTCGGAGGCTTACCGGGCAACGGAGTTGGAGCTGCGGCGCCGCACCGACGAGCAGATGCAGGCGCTCCTCGACGCGCTCCTTGAGGGCCGCCCGGCGCCGGGCCTCGCGCCCCGCGCGGCGGCAGGGCTCGATCTGCCGGAGCACGGCCCGTACGCGGTGGTGGTGCTGCGGGTGGAGCGGCGGGACGGGCGCGAGGCGTTCCACCGGCGCATCCAGGACCCGGGGTTCCGGTTCGTGTGGCGGATGCGGGCCGACTGCGAGGTCGGGGTGGTGGCGATCGGCGCGGACCGCACACTGGACGATCTGGCGGGCGTCCTCGACGGGCGGTGCCCGGGGCCCGGCGGGCTCAGCCCGGTCGTCACGGGCCTCACGGAGCTGGGACACGCCCGGCGTCTGGCCGAACTCGCGCTGCGCACCTGCCCGCCGGACACGACCGGCGTCGTCCGCCTCGACCACCGGATGCCGACGGCCCTCGTGGTCAGCCAGCCGGATCTGGCGCAGCGCCTGGTCTCCGGTGTCTTCGGCGAACTCCTCGCCCTCGAACCGGCCGACCGGGCCGTGCTGTTGGAGACGCTCGACGCGTGGCTGGCCTGCGAGGGTTCGGCGGGCCGCGCGGCCGGCCGCCTCTACTGTCACCGCAACACGGTCTTCAACCGCCTGCGCCGCCTTGAGCAGTTGACGGCACGGTCGCTGTCGAGGCCGCGGGATCTGATGGAGATGACGCTGGCGCTCGACGCGTACCGGCTGTCAACCGGCTGATCTGCGGAACAGAGCGGTGAGGAGGACGGGCACGCCGTACGTCGCCGAGTGCGCGGGCTGCGCGCGCATGGGCCGGATCTCGACCTCTTCGAGGCCCACCTCGGCGAACAGGTGACGCAGTTCGTCGGGGGTGAAGGCGAGCCCGCCTTCCAGGTCGCCGGTGCGGTACAGCTCCGCGTCGGGTGTGCGGGAGCCCTCTTCTCCGGCGGCGAAGCAGACGAGCCCGAAGTGACCGCCCGGGGCGAGGACCCGGTCGAGGAGGGCGAGGTAGCTGAGGCGGCGGTGCGGCGGGAGGTGGTGCAGGCACCCGGAGTCGTACACCACGTCGTAGGTCGCGTGCGGCAGTTGGACGTCGAAGATGTCGCCCTGGTGGAACCGTACGGGGACGTCCGCCGCGGCGGCGCGCTCCTGTCCCCACGTGACGGCTGTGGCGGACAGGTCGACGGCGTCCACGTCGTGGCCGTGGCGGGCGAGGTGGACGGCGTTGCGGCCCGGGCCGCAGCCGAGGTCCAACGTGCGGGCTTCTCGGGGGATGTGGCCTTGTTCCAGGTGGGCGGCGAGGTTCTCGTCGGGCTTGTCGACGAAGAAGGGGACGTCGCGATCTCGGTCCCCGTAGAACTGGTCCCACCAGTCGGCGCCGCCGGCTCCCGAGCGGGCGAAGACTCCGTCGAGGAGGGTGAGGAGGTCGTCCTGGGTGCGGATCTTTCTGTCCACCTGAGGGCTCCTATTCGCCGTGGGGGGGGATCGGTCGGGTGGCGGCTGCGGCGCCATCCTGGCTGGTCGCGCAGTTCCCCGCGCCCCTGAAATGCAGACGCTGCGCGCCGCATTTCCCCGATACGAACGCGCCCGATGAGATGCCGCACCGAAGGTGCGCATCTCAGGGGCGCGGGGAACTGCGCGACCAGCCCCCACGCACCCGCACCCGGCAACCGAACCCGCCGAAGTCACGGCGAGACGGCACACCCGGCAACGAGACCGCTCACCCCGGCAGGAAATCCGCCCCGACACGCGCAGCCAGCTCCTCAAGGATCGGCCCCGCCTCGGCGATGCACCGGGCCACATCCGGCTCCACGTCCGTCAGGGCATAGGCGCGGCGAATCCCGGCCCGCCCCAACGCCTCCGGCGGCAGCGCGAGGCGCCCGCACACCGCGATGACGTCCACCCCGGCGGCCCGCGCCGCGGCGGCGACACCGGCCGGCGCCTTCCCGTGCAGCGTCTGCTCGTCGAGCGACCCCTCACCGGTGATCACCAGCGTGGCCCGCTCCAGCGCCGGCGCGAAGCCGAGGACGTCGAGCATGACCTCGATCCCGGCCCGGAAGCTCGCCCCGAGGCCGACAAGGGCCCCGTACCCGATCCCGCCCGCGGCCCCCGCCCCCGGCGACTGCGCGTACTCCAGGGCGCGCGGCCCGACGCACTCCCCGAGCACCTTGGCGAAGTGGCCGAGCGCGGCGTCCAGCTCCGCCACGTCCTCGGGCGTCGCGCCCTTCTGCGGCCCGTAGACCGCGGGGGCGCCCTTCGGCCCGGTGAGCGGGTTGTCGACATCGCTGGCGAGGACGATCTCCACCTCGGCGAGGCGCGGGTCGAGCCCGGACAGGTCGGCGGAGGCCACCTTCGCGAGGGGGGCGCCGCCGGGTCCGACGGGCTCGCCGGCCGCGTCGAGGAAGCGGGCGCCGAGCGCGGAGAGCATGCCGGCGCCGCCGTCCGTGGTGGCGCTGCCGCCGACACCGAAGACGATGGAGCGGGCGCCCGCGTCGAGCGCCGCGGCGATGAGTTCACCGGAGCCGTACGTGGTCGAGGTGAGCGGGGCGAAGACGCCCTCCGGCAGGAGCTGGAGGCCCGACGCCTCCGCCATCTCCACGACGGCGGTACCGTCCCGCAGCGCCCACGCGGCGGTGACCGGCTCGCCCAGCGGCCCCGTCACCCGCGTCTCGCGGCGCTCGAACCCGGCCGCGACCGCCGCCGCGACGGTTCCGTCGCCGCCGTCCGCGACCGGCACGGACTCGACCGTGACCTCCGGCGCGACCCGGTGGAGCCCCGCCGTCACACGCTGTGCGACCTGCACCGCGGTGAGCGAGCCCTTGAACTTGTCCGCCGCGATCAACACGTGCCGCGCGGCCTGTGCAGCGTCCGCCACCTTGCTCCCCTTGCTGTTCGTGCCTTGCTCGCGGCAAGGCAGTCGCGCCGCTGCGACCTTAACCGCAGGAGGGGCCCGCTGCCCATGGTCGTCCGCGTCGCGGGACGGCGTGCCCAGCGGATAAATCACCCTATGCGCGTCCATAGTGGGTCGCCATGAGCACGGAAACGATCGATCAACCTGTCCACGACGAGGGCCCGCCGGACGACTCCCCGGACTTCACCGTGGTCGGCATCGGCGTCGTCGCGGTTCTCGCGGTGGTCGCCTGGGCGGCGTTCGGCCAGGACTCCTTCGCGAGCGCGTCGAGCACGGCCCTGGCCTGGGTCCTCGACAACTTCGCCTGGCTGTTCGTGATCGCCGCCGACGTCTTCCTCGTCCTGTGCGTGGTCCTCGCCCTCAGCCGCTACGGCCGTATCCGGCTCGGCGCCGACGACTCCGAACCGGAGTTCACCAACCTCGCCTGGATCGCGATGATGTTCAGCGCGGGCATGGGCATCGGCCTGATGTTCTACGGGGTCGGGGAGCCGCTCACCCACTACCTCAACCCGCCGCCGTCCACCGGCGCGCAGCCCCGCACGGGCGGCTCCGCGCTGGTGGCGATGGAGTACTCGTTCTTCCACTGGACGCTGACCCCGTGGGCGATCTACGGCATCGCGGGCCTCGCGCTCGCGTACGCGGGCTTCCGCAAGGGCCGCGGGAACAGGCTGAGTTCGGTGTTCGTGCCGCTGATCGGCGCGCGCCGGGCGGCAGGCTGGCCGGGCCGGGTCATCGACCTGCTCGCCGTGTTCGCGACGGTCTTCGGGACGGCGACGAGCCTCGGCGTGGGCGCGCTCCAGGTCGCCACGGGCCTCAACCTCACCACCGGCGTCGACAACACCACGACCACCCAGCTGATCATCATCGTCGCGCTCGGCGCGGCCTTCGTGTGCTCGGCGTTCTCCGGCCTGCACAAGGGCGTCAAGTGGCTGAGCACGATGAACATCGTGCTCGCCGCGTGCCTGATGGTGTTCGTGTTCGTGCTCGGCCCGACCGTGTACATCCTGAACGAGATCCCGGCGAGCGTCGGCGGCTACCTGCACGAGCTGATCCCCATGGCGTCGCGCACGGGCGCGTTCACGGACCGCGAGTGGCTGGGCTCGTGGACGATCTTCTACTGGGCGTGGTGGCTGTCGTGGGCGCCGTTCGTGGGGACGTTCATCGCGCGGATCTCGCGCGGCCGCCGTATCCGCGAGTTCCTCATCGGCGTGCTCGTCATCCCGAGCGGGGCGACCGCGGTGTGGTTCTGCGTGATGGGCGGCACCGGCATCCGCCTGGACTCCACCGGCAAGGTCGACATGTCGGCGAAGATCTCGGAGGGCGCGGAGTCCTCGCTGTTCGCGATGCTCGACGCGCTGCCGATCGGCACGGTCACGTCGTGGATCGCGATGATCCTCGTGATGACGTACTTCGTCACGAGCGCCGACTCGGCGTCCCTGGTGATGGGGTCGCTGACCAGCCGGGGCGCGCTGCACCCGCGGACCTGGCTCGTGGTGACGTGGGGCGTGCTGATGGCGGCGGTCGCGGCGGTGCTCCTGGTCGCGGGCGGGCTCGACTCGTTGCAGAGCGCGACCATCCTCGTCGCCCTCCCCTTCGTCGTGGTCATGCTGGCGCTGTGCTGGGCGCTCCTGAAGGAGCTGCGCGAGGACCCGGGCGCCGGACCGGTGCGCGGGCACGCGCTGCACGGACTGCGGGACGCGGTGCGGACGATGGTCGGCGACGCGATGACCGAACAGACGCCGGGCGCGGCCCGCCACCACCGCCTGCGCCGGATCGCGAACTCCCGCAATCAGGACGACAGTTGATGTACGGAAGCGGGTAGACCGGATTCATGACGCCTACGAGCCCCCGGCTCACCGGAGAGGTCCTCGCCGACCGTGTGCTCGGCGGCTGGCTCGGCCGGATCGCGGGCAACATGCTCGGCAAGCCGGTCGAGCAGGGCGAGGTCTGGACGCGCGAGCGCATCGACCGCTATCTGCGGCAGGCCGAGGCCCTGCCGCTGACCGACTATCTGCCCGAACCCCCGTCGGACGACGTGGAGTTGGCGCTCCGTCCCGAGTGGCGTCGCTGTGTGCGCGGCCGGATCCACGGCAGCTGCCGTGACGACGACGTGGACTACGCGGTGCTCGGCCTGCACCTCCTGGAGACCCACGGCTTCGCCTTCACGACGGAGCAGGTCGGCGAGTTGTGGCTGCTGCGCCTGCCGTACCTCCAGACGTTCACGGCCGAGCGGGCCGCCTACCGCAACCTGGCGAACGGCCTGAAGCCGCCGCTCACGGCGACGTACGACAACCCGTACCAGGAGTGGATCGGCGGTCTGATCCGCGCGGACGTCTTCGGCTGGACGTGCCCGGGCGTCCCGCGCCGCGCCGCGTCCCTCGCCCGGCGCGACGCCGTCCTGTCGCACACCGGCAACGGCGTGTACGGGGCGATGTGGGCGGCGGCCCTGGTGTCGGCGGCCTTCACGGCGCCGACCCCGCGGGCCGCCCTGGACGCGGCGCTCACCGTGATCCCGGCGAGCAGCCGCCTCGCCCGCGTCGTACGCCGCACGATCTCCCTGCACGACTCGCGCCTGACCTGGGAGGAGACCCTCTCCACGATCGAGGAGGAGACGGGCGGCCTCGGCTGGATCCACACCGTGCCGAACGCCGCGGTCATCACGGCCGGACTCCTGTACGGGGACGGGGACTTCACCCGCACGGTGACCCTGACGGTCCGCGGCGGCCTGGACACCGACTCGAACGGGGCGACGGCCGGTTCGGTCGCCGGCGTCCTGTGCGGAGCGGCGGCCCTGCCGCCCCGGTGGACGGAGCCGCTGGAGGACCGGGTGCGCAGCGCGGTCTTCGGTTTCGACGGCGTGCGGATCAGTGAACTGGCCGCCCGCACCGCCGAGTTGGCGGAGCTGACCTAGGCCGTGTCCGCACAGTCGTGGGAGCCGGAGTGGTAGGCCGGAGTTCGCGGCGCTGTCGTCGGCCGACGACGTCACGGCGTTCCGCTCGCCGGTACGGCGCCTCGGTGACGTGGCGTTGATGTACGTACCGTCTGGAAGTGGCCGGGGCACCCAAGCTGAGCGGGTCCGGGGCGGAGCCCCGAGGCCCGCCGGCGGGCCTCGTTAAGGTGGTCGAATGACCACCGCGGACTACGCCACCTACATCGCCGGACTCCCCCGCATCCTCGCCGGAGCTGCCGTGCTGTTCCGTGACGACGACGGCCGCGTGCTGCTCGTCGAGCCGAACTACCGGGACGGCTGGGCGCTGCCCGGCGGGACCGTGGAGTCGGACGAGGGCGAGACGCCGCGGCAGGGCGCGCGGCGCGAGACGCTGGAGGAGATCGGGCTCGACGTGCCGCCCGGGCGGCCGCTCGCCGTGGACTGGGTGCCCGGCACCGCGCGGCCGCCGATCGTCGCCTACCTCTACGACGGCGGCGTGCTGAGCGCCGAGCAGATCAAGGCGATCCGGCTCCAGGAGGAGGAGCTGGTGTCGTGGCGGTTCGTGCCCCGCGCCGACCTGCCCGCGCATCTCCTGGGCGCTCTCGGCGGACGTGTCCTGGCCGCCCTCGACGCGCTCACCACCGGCACGGGCCCCGTCGAGCTGGAGAACGGGACGCCTGTCGCCTGACCCCGGCTTCCGCCCCTCACCTGGGCCTTCTCGGAGGACTCTCCATATCCGTACGCCTCGTCTTGGGTATCTACGCGCGTTGACAAACTCGTGTGGCGCCGGGTGAGCTTTGCGTGGACAGTTTTCCCATCCGGAGCAAAGGGGCTCGAACCGTTGGCCAGGAAGATCATCCTCGACTGCGACCCGGGGCACGACGACGCCATCGCGCTGCTGCTCGCGCACGGCAACCCCGACATCGACCTGGTCGCCGTGACCACCGTGGTCGGGAACCAGACCCTGGAGAAGGTCACCCGTAACGCGCTCTCCGTCGCGGCGATCGCCGGGATCACCGGCGTGCCGTTCGCCGCGGGCTGCCCGCGGCCGCTGGTCCGCGAGATCGAGAACGCGCCGGAGATCCACGGCGAGACCGGCCTCGACGGGCCCGACCTGCCGGAGCCGACCACCGAGCTCGACCGCCGGCACGCCGTCGACCTGATCATCGACACCGTCATGGCCCACGAGCCGGGCGAGATCACCCTCGTACCGACCGCCGGACTCACCAACATCGCCCTCGCCGCCCGCAAGGAGCCCCGCATCGTCGAGCGGGTCCGCGAGGTCGTGCTGATGGGCGGCGGCTTCCACGAGGGCAACTGGAGCCCGGTCGCCGAGTTCAACATCGTGATCGACCCGGAGGCGGCGCACATCGTCTTCAACGAGTCATGGCCGGTCACCATGGTCGGGCTCGACCTGACCCACCAGGCGCTCGCCACCCCCGCCGTCGAGGAGAAGATCGCCGCCGTCGGCACGAAGCCGGCCCGCTTCGTCCTCGAACTGCTCGACTTCTTCCGCGAGGCCTACCGCGAGAACCAGGGCTTCGAGCACCCGCCCGTGCACGACCCGTGCGCCGTCGCGTACGTGATCGACCCGGGCGTCATGACCGTGCGCAAGGCACCCGTCGACATCGAGCTGCGCGGCGCGCTCACCCTCGGCATGACCGTGACGGACCTGCGCTCCCCCGCGCCCGCCGACTGTCACACCCAGGTCGCCGTCGACCTGGACCACGACCGCTTCTGGAACCTGGTCGTGGACGCTCTCGTACGCATCGGAGACCCCGCAGCATGAACGTCGCCGCCTCCCCCCACACCCCGGCCGGCGACCCCCGCGCGGGGCGTCCGGCCAGGATCGGCGCGCTCATGGTCGCGCTGCTCGCGGCCAGCTTCGCCTTCCAGCTCAACGCGTCGATGCTCAGCCCGGCGCTCGCCACGATGGCCGACGAGCTGCACACCACGTCGTCGGCGATCGGCGTCACCCAGACGGCCTTCTTCACCGCCGCCGCGCTCTTCTCGCTGTTCCTGCCGCGCCTCGGCGACCTGATCGGCCGCCGCAAGGTGCTCACCGGGATGATGGTCCTGATGGCCGTCGGCTGCGTGATCGCGGCGCTCGCCGGGTCCGTCGGGACGCTCGCCGTCGGCCGGGTCGTCCAGGGCGCCTCGGGTCCCACGATCCCGCTCGCGCTGATCATGCTGCGCGTCGAGGTCCCCGACCCGAAGAAGTACGGCACGCTGCTGGGCATCGTCACCGCGGTCAACGGCGGTATCGCGGGCGTCGACTCGTTCGCGGGCGGCTCGCTGGCCGAGCACCACGGCTACGCCTCGATCTTCTGGGTGATGACCGCGTTCGCGCTGGTCGCGGCCGTGCTCGTCCGGTTCCTCGCGCCCGAGTCGCGGGCGGACGAGCGGCCGCCGATGGACTGGCCCGGCGTCGTGCTCCTCGTCATCTCGGTGGGCGCGCTGCTGATCGCCTTCAACGAGGCGGGCAAGCTCGCCGACGCGAACTGGGCGCTGGCGATCGGCCTGATCGTGCTGGCCGCGGTCGCGTTCTGGGCGTTCTGGCGGATGGAGACCCGCGCCAGGCACCCGCTGGTCACCACGCATCTGCTCAAGCGGCGCGCGACCTGGTCGATCCTGCTGTCGACGATGCTGACGATGACCGGCGTCTTCGCGATCATGAACGGCCTGCTTCCGGGTTTCGCCCAGGACACCGCCGTCGGTCTCGGCCTCGGCGCCGAGGGCGCGACGTGGTGGACGCTGACGCCGTACGCCCTCGCGGGTCTCGCGATGGGCCCGGTCTCCGGGCGGCTCGCGGCGACCTTCGGCTACGGCCGCATCCTGCGCATCGGCCTGATCGCCACCGCCGCGGCGACGGTCCTCGCGCTGCTCACGCTCCAGACCGACTCCTCGGGCCTGCTGCTCACCGTGTCGATCCTGCTCGGCGTGACCTACGCCGGCACCGTCAACATCATGCTCAACGGCCTCGGCATCCTGCTCTCCCCCGACGAGAACCCGGGCTTCCTGCCGGGGCTCAACGCCGGCTGCTTCAACCTCGGCGCGGGACTGAGCTTCGTCGTCCTGTACGCGGCCGTGGACGCGGTCGCCCCGGCCGACGGATCGTCGGTCGGCGGGTACAGCGCGGGTGTCGTGGCGGGCCTCGTGCTCATCGTCGCCGCCCTGTTCGCGTCGCTGCTCATTCCGAAACCGGTGGACGCGGAGGAGGGCGCCTGATCTACCGTTGAGGTCATGACTCTCGTCGCGTTCCTCACCGGTGCCGGTGTCAGCACGGACTCGGGCATCCCCGACTACCGCGGCCCCGACGGGGTGTGGACCAAGGATCCCGACGCCGAGAAGCTCGTCACGTACGAGTACTACATGGGCGATCCGGAGATCCGGCGCCGCGCCTGGCAGGTGCGGCGCCGCCAGCGGACCCTGACCGCCGAGCCGAACGCGGCGCACCGCGCCATCGCGGAGCTCTCGGCGGCGGGCATGGCGGTGCGGGTCATCACGCAGAACGTGGACGGGCTGCACCAGCTCGCCGGTCTGCCGGCCCGCAAGGTGCTCGAACTGCACGGCTCCGCGCTGAAGTTCGTCTGCACCCAGTGCGGCGAGCGCGGGCCGATGGAGGCGGCGCTCGCCCGGGTCGACGCGGGCGAGGACGACCCCGCCTGCCTGATCTGCGGCGGCATCCTCAAGTCGACGACCGTGATGTTCGGCGAGCACCTCGACCCGGTGGTGCTCGGCGAGGCCGTGTCGATCACCAAGGCCTGCGAGGTGTTCTTCGCGGTCGGCTCCAGCCTCCAGGTGCAGCCGGCGGCGGGCCTGGCCGGCGTCGCCGCGCAGCACGGCGCCCGTCTGATCGTGGTGAACGGGGAGCCGACCCCGTACGACGAGCTGGCCGACGAGGTCGTCCGCGAGCCGATCGGCACGGCGCTGCCGCGGCTCCTGGAGGAGTTGGTCGCCGCCTAGAACAGCGCCGTGCCGCGCTCGAAGTCGAGCAGTCGGCGCTTGCGGTCCAGGCCGCCGCCGTAGCCGGTGAGGCTGCCGTTCGCGCCGATGACGCGGTGGCAGGGGACGATCACACCGACCGGGTTCTTGCCGTTGGCGAGGCCGATCGCGCGGGACGCGGCGGGCTTGCCGAGGGCGTCGGCGAGTTCGCCGTAGGTGCGCGTCTCGCCGTACGGGATCTGCTGGAGCTGCTGCCACACGGACCGCTGGAAGGGCGTGCCGTTCAGGTGCAGCGGCAGGTCGAACGTCGTCAACTCGCCCTGGAAGTAGGCGTGCAGCTGGTCGACGACCGCGCCGAACGGGCGGTCGTCGCGCTCCCCGAAGGTCTCCTCGGCGGGGCGGTGGCGCTGGTCGGTCATGTAGAGGCCGCAGAGGGTGCCGTCGGTGGCGACGAGCGTGAGGGCGCCGTAGGGGCTGTCGATCACTGTGTGCCGGACGTGCGGTGACATGGTTCGGATTCCTTACGCGGGAAGGAAGTTGATCGGGTGGTCGTCGGTGGCCCAGAGGTACTGGGTCGCGTACGCCCGCCAGGGGCGCCAGGCCGCGGCGCGTGCGGTGAGCGCTGCCGGGGTGTGCGGCAGCCCCAACTCCTGTGCAGCGCGCCGCATCCCGAGGTCGGTGGGCAGGAAGGCGTCCGGGTCGCCGAGGGCGCGCATGGCGATGGCCTCGATGGTCCAGGGGCCGAACCCGGGCAGCTCGGCCAGGCGGGCCCGGGTCGCGTCCCAGTCGGACTCGGGGCCCAACGTCAGCGTGCCGTCGGCGAGTTGGCGTACGAGGGTGAGCAGGGTGGTGCGGCGGCTGCGGGGCAGCGCGAGGGACTCGGGGTCGAGGGACGCCAGGGCGTGCGGTCCGGGGAAGAGGTGCGTGAGGCCGCCCTCGGGGTCCTCGATCGGGTCGCCGTGGGCGAGGACGAGGCGGGCGGCGTGGGTGCGGGCGGCGGCGGTGGAGACCTGCTGGCCGAGCACGGCCCGTACGGCGAACTCGGCCTCGTCGACGGTGCGCGGCACCCGGCGGCCCGGCGCCTTGTCCACGAGCGGCGCGAGCAGCGGGTCGGTGCGCAGCCGGTCGTCGACGGCCACGGGATCGGCGTCGAGGTCGAGCAGGCGGCGGCAGCGGCTGATGGCGACGGTCAGATCGCGCTGGTCGGTGAGGATCAGGCGGCAGCCGATGTGCTCGGCGCCGGGGGTCAGCGCCACGATGCCGTGCCCGTACGGGAGCCGGAGCGTGCGCCGGTAGGCGCCGTCGCGCCACTCCTCGACGCCGGGCACGGCGGTGGCGGCGAGGTGCCCGAAGAGGTTGTCGGGGGTGAGCGGGGCGCGGAACGGCAGGCGGAGCGTGATCGCCCCGGGGGCGGCGGTGCGGCCCTGCGGCGCGCGGGTGCGCAGTTCGCTCGGGGAGAGGGCGAAGACCTCGCGGACGGTGTCGTTGAAGGTGCGGATGGAGGCGAACCCGGCGGCGAACGCGATGTCCGCCATGGGGAGTTCGGTCGTCTCGATGAGCAGGCGGGCGGTCTGGGCGCGCTGCGCGCGGGCCAGGGCGAGAGGGCCCGCGCCCAGTTCGGCGAGGAGCTGCCGCTCGATCTGGCGCTCGCTGTAGCCGAGCCTGCGGGCGAGGCCGGGGACGCCGTCGCGGTCCACGACGCCGTCGCCGATCAGGCGCATCGCGCGGGCGGTGAGATCGGCGCGCTGGTTCCACTCCGGGGAGCCGGGGCTGGTGTCGGGGCGGCAGCGCTTGCAGGCCCGGAACCCGGCCTGCTGGCAGGCGGCGGCGCTCGGGTAGAAGACCATGTTCTGCGGTTTGGGCGGCACGACGGGGCAGCCGGGCCGGCAGTAGATGCGGGTGGTCAGGACGGCGGTGAAGAAGACGCCGTCGAACCGGGTGTCCTTGGCCTGCACCGCGCGCACACAGCGCTCGGTGTCGGTGTGCATGGCGGCGGTTCCTGCCGTGCGGTCCACGGCCTCTTCGGTGGGCATGACTCAAGGATCGGCCATGGTGAGCGCCCTGGCTGGCGAGAATCCGACATCGACCTTCAGGGGGCGGTCTCCCCCAGGTGCGCGGCGAACGCCGCCCGCGCCCGCTCGTCGAACACCACGAACCGCACCTGCGTCACGGACGTGGTCCGCGCCTGCCGCACCGTCTCCACGGCGATCCGGGCACCGTCGTCCAGGGGCCAGCCGTAGATCCCGGTCGAGATCGCCGGGAAGGCGACGGTGCGCGCCCCGAGCTCGTCGGCGACGCGCAGTGACTCGCGGTAGCAGGAGACGAGCAGCGCGGAGCGGTCCTCGGTCGGGGACCAGCGGGGGCCGACGGTGTGGATGACGTGGCGGGCGGGGAGACGGCCCGCGGTGGTCGCCACGGCCTGTCCCGTGGCCAGGCCCTTGCCGTAGTGCGAGGCGCGCAGCTCGCGGCAGGCGGCGAGGATCTCGGGGCCGCCGCGGCGGTGGATGGCGCCGTCGACTCCGCCGCCGCCGAGCAGCGACGAGTTCGCCGCGTTGACGATCGCGTCGACCTCTTGCTCGGTGATGTCGCCCTGGACCAGGGTCAGTCGAGGGCTCATGAGGCCGCTCGCAGCTTGCGCCAGACGGCCTTCGCCGCGTTGTGCCCGGACATGCCGTGGACGCCGGGGCCCGGGGGCGTCGACGACGAGCAGATGAAGACGGCCGGGTGCGGCGTGGTGTACGGGGAGAGGGTCAGCTTGGGGCGCAGCAGCAGTTGGAGGCCGCTGGCGGCGCCCGCGGCGATGTCGCCGCCCACGTAGTTGGCGTTGCGGGAGGCGAGCTGGGGCGGGCCCGCCGTGGCGCGGGCGAGCACCAGGTCCCTGAACCCCGGGGCGAAGCGCTCCAGTTGGCGCTCGATCGCGTCGGTCAGGTCCCCGTCCCAGCCGTTCGGCACGTGACCGTACGCCCAGAACGTGTGCTTGCCCTCGGGCGCGCGCGTCGGGTCGGTGACGGTCGGCTGCACGGTGATGAGGAACGGCGACTCGGGCCCGCGGCCCTCGCGGGACGCGGCGCGCAGGGCGGTGTCGATGTCGGAGCGGTACGGGCCGACCTGGACCGTGCCCGCCGAGCGGGCCTCCTTCGCCGTCCACGGCACGGGGCCGTCCAGGGCGTAGTCGACCTTGAAGACGCTCGCTCCGTAGCGGAAACGGTCGTAGTAGCGGCCGAGGCCGGCGATCCGGGCGAGGGCCGTGGGCGAGGTGTCGAAGATGTAGGCGCGGGCGGGCGGCAGATCGTCGAGCCGCTTGACCTCGAAGTCGGTGTGGATCGTGCCGCCGAGGTCCTTCAGGTACGCGGCGAGCGCGTCGGAGATCGACTGGGAGCCGCCGCGGGCGAGGGGCCAGCCGCGCGCGTGGGCGGCGAGCGCGAAGACGAGACCGATCGCGGAGGTCGCGAAGCCGCCGAGCGGGGCGATGACGTGGGCGACGAGACCCGCGAACAGGGCGGCCGCCCGCTCGTCGCGGAAGCGGCGCAGCTGCCAGGTCGCGGGCGGCAGGCCGACGAGTCCGAACCGGGCGAGGGTGACCGGGTCACGTGGCAGCGCGCTGAGCGGCAGCGACATGAAGTCCCGTACGAGGGTGTCCCAGTGCGGAAGCAGCGGCTCGACGAGCCGGCGGTACGTGCCCGCGTCGCGCGGCCCGAACGAGGCGGCGGTCTCGGCGACCGACCGGGAGAGGACGGCGGCCGTTCCGTCCGGGAAGGGGTGCGCCATGGGCAGCGCGGGCTGCGCCCACTCCAGTCCGTACCGCTCCAGCGGCATGGCGCGGAACGCCGGGGAGTTGATCCCTAGCGGGTGCGCGGCGGAGCAGGGGTCGTGGCGGAAGCCGGGCAGCGTCAGCTCCTCGGTGCGCGCCCCGCCGCCGACGGTGTCCTTCGCCTCGAACAGGGACACGGAGAAACCCCGTCTGGCCAGTTCGACAGCGGCGGTCAGCCCGTTGGGCCCCGCTCCCACCACCACCGCATCGAGCATCGACGGCACCTTCGGACTCCTTCGTCAGCCGATGGCCACTGCTCCCACAGGATAGGCCTGAGCACCGACAGGGCAGGGGCGCGGGTGGGGCGCGGCGGACGGCAGCCCCTTCGGGTCAGGCTCCGCCCGACAGAAGTCCTGCCACCCGGCGGGCCGTGGCCGCGTCCCGGGCCGCGGTGAACGGCAGGGCGTTGCCCCCGGTGATCACGAACGGGACGCCCCCGCGGGTGAGGTGGGCGCCGCCCGCCTCCTCCACGAGGAGCAGGCCCGCCGCGTGGTCCCAGGCCAGCTCCCAGCTGAACGCCGTGGCGTCGAGGGCGCCGCGGGCGACCGCCAGGTACTCCAGACCGGCCGAGCCGCAGGGGCGCGGCGCGAAGCCGTCCGTGCGCAGGCAGAGCAGCGCGCGCTTCTGGTCGTCGGTGGTGTAGTCGGGGTGGGAGGTCGCGACGGCCAGGTCCGCGCCCGGAGCGGGCGAACCGGCGTGCAGCGCCTGCCCGTTGAGCCGCGCGCCCCGGCCGCGGACCGCGACGGCGAACTCGTCGAGCGCGGGCGCGTACGTCCACGAGGCGACGACCACGCCGTCGAGCGCGAGGGCGACGAGGGTGCAGAAGCCGGGGTCGCCGTGGACGAACTGGCGGGTGCCGTCGACCGGGTCGACGATCCACACCGGGGCGGTGCCCCGTATCGCCTCGTACGTCGTCGGGTCCGCGGCGACGGCCTCCTCGCCGACCACGACGGAGCCGGGCAGCAGGGCGGCCAGCTCGCGCGTGAGGTACACCTCGGCGCGCTGGTCGGCGACCGTGACGAGGTCGTGCGGGGCGCTCTTCTCCTGGATCTCGTGGGCGGCGAGCTGCCGGAAGCGCGGGGTGATCTCGGCGGCGGCCGCGGCGCGCACGGTGCGCTCCACGTCGGACACGAGCTGGTCGGTGACCTTGTGGTTCAGAAAGTCGTCGATGCTTTCCGTCATTGTTTCGATCATGGCTCCATGAGAACACGCGCCACTGACAACGCGTACCCGCAGGGTGAACAGAGGGTGGAATCACCGTGAAATCGGCGATTCCACCCTCTGTGACGCAGGGCGGCGTCAGCGGCCGACGGCGTAGCCCTGCATGCCCCGCGGGTTCGCCGCCGCCGACAGGACGCCGGTGCGCGGGTCACGGGCGACCGCGCACAGCCGCCCCTCCGACCAGGCGTCGCCCACCGTCACGTCATGGCCGCGGCGCCGCAGCTCGGCGACGACCTCCGCGTCCATGCGGGACTCGACGGTGACCGACCCCGGCCGCATGCCGCGCGGGAAGAAGGAGCCGGGGAACGAGTCGTTGTGCCAGTTCGGGGCGTCGATGGCGCCCTGGAGGTCGAGGCCGCCGCGGACCGCCTCGCGCAGCGCCACCGCGAGGAAGAAGTGCACCTGCCACTGGTCCTGCTGGTCGCCGCCCGGGGTGCCGAAGGCCATGACCGGGACGCCGTCCTTCAGGGCGAGGGACGGGGTGAGGGTCGTGCGGGGGCGGCGGCCCGGGGTGAGCGAGTTCGGCAGTCCCTCGTCGAGCCACGCCATCTGGAGGCGGGTGCCGAGCGGGAAGCCGAGCTCGGGGACGACCGGGTTGGACTGGAGCCAGCCGCCGGACGGGGTCGCGGCGACCATGTTGCCCCAGCGGTCGACGATGTCCAGGTGGCAGGTGTCGCCACGGGTGAGCCCGTCCTCGCTCACGTCGGGCTCACCGGGCACCGGCGACGTCGGGCTCTTGGCGACGGTGGGCTCCCCCGCGCCCGCGAGCCCCATGGCGTCGAAGCCGGGCTCTCCGGAGGCGACGGCGTGCGCGTGGGCGCTCAGCCGCGGCTCGGCGCCGAGCGGGCTGCCGGGGCGCAGCTCGTGCGAGGCCTTCTCGGGGTCGACGAGGGCGCGCCGCGCCGCGTTGTAGTCGTCCGACAGCAGCACGTCCACGGGGACGTCCGCCGCGTCGCCGTACCAGGCCTCCCGGTCGGCCATCGCGAGCTTGCAGCCCTCGATCAGGAGGTGGACGTAGTCGGCCGACATGTAGGCGGGCAGTTCCGGCGGGAGGAGCGCGAGCTGCTGGAGGAACGCGGGGCCCTGGCTCCAGCCGCCGGCCTTGCACAGCGTCCAGCCGTTCCAGTCGTACGTGGCGGGCGCCTCGTAAGTGGCCTCCCAGGAAGCGAGGTCCTCAAGGGTGAGCGTGCCGGTGTGGCGCTCGCCGCTGGTGTCCTTCGTGGGGCGCCCCGACTGCCGTACGAGCGCCTCGGCGATGAAGCCCTCGCGCCAGATGCGCCGGGCCTCCTCGATCTGGGCGACGCGGTCCGCCCCGCCGCCCGCCTCGGCCTCTTCTATGAGCCGCTTCCAGGTGGCGGCGAGCTGCCGGTTGCGCAGGAGTTCGCCGGGCCGCGGCGCCTTGCCGTCGACCAGGTAGATCTCGGCTGACGAGAGCCACTCGTCCTCGAAGAGGGCGCGGACGGTCTCGACGGTCTCGCCGACGCGCTCGACCGGGGCGTGCCCGTCCTCGGCGTAACCGATCGCGTACTTGAGGACGTCGGCGAGCGGCTTCGTGCCGTGGTCCTTCAGGAGCAGCATCCAGGCGTCGAAGGCGCCGGGCACGGCCGCGGCGAGCGGTCCGGTGCCGGGCACGAGGTCGAGGCCGAGGGAGCGGTAGTGCGCGACGGTGGCGCCGGCCGGGGCCACCCCCTGTCCGCACAGCACCCGCACCTCGCCGCCGGCCGGGGCGAGGATGATCGGCACCTCGCCCGCGGGCCCGTTCAGGTGCGGCTCGACGACGTGCAGCACGAAGCCCGCGGCGACGGCGGCGTCGTAGGCGTTGCCGCCGTCCTCCAGGACCGCCATCGCGGACTGGGAGGCGAGGTAGTGCGTGGAGGACACCATGCCGAAGGTGCCCTGGAGGGTCGGCCGGGTGGTGAACAAGGAGGCTCCTAGCGGGTGGCGGTGCGGGTGTTCGGGATCGTACGAGAGGGGGCGCCGGCCGCGTCGGGTGCGGTGCCGTCGTCGGCGACCAGGTGGCAGGAGACCTCGCGGCCGCCTTCCAGGGTGCGCAGGGCGGGTACCTCGGTGCGGCAGCGGTCCACGGCGAGCGGGCAGCGCGTGTGGAAGCGGCAGCCGGGCGGAGGGGCGAGGGGGCTGGGCAGTTCGCCGCTGAGGACGATGCGCCGGCGGGTGCGCTGGGTGGCCGGGTCGGGGACGGGAGCGGCCGACAGGAGGGCCTGGGTGTAGGGGTGCTTGGGATCGGCGAACAGCTCGCCCGTAGGGGCCTGTTCGACGATCCGGCCCAGGTACATGACGGCGATCCGGTCGGCGAGGTACTCCACGGCGGCCAGGTCGTGCGTGATGAACAGGCAGCCGAAGCCGCGGTCGCGCTGGAGGTCGGCGAGGAGGTTGAGCACGGACGCCTGCACGGAGACGTCGAGCGCCGACGTCGGCTCGTCCGCGACCAGGAGGTCGGGGTCCACGGAGAGCGCGCGGGCGATGGAGATGCGCTGCCGCTGGCCGCCGGAGAGTTCGTGCGGGTGGCGGTCGGCGTGTTCGGGGCGCAGCCCTACTTGGGCGAGAAGTTCCGCCACGCGCGCGCGTGCGGCGTCTTTGCTCTTCACCATGGCGTGCAGCCGGATCGGTTCGGCGATGATCTCGCCGACCGTCATGCGCGGGTCGAGCGACGAGGGCGGGTCCTGGAAGACCAGGTGGAAGTCCTTGCGCAGGGGGCGCAGGGCCCGCCGGGACAGGGTCGTCACGTCGGTGCCGTTGATGCGGACCGTGCCGGACGTGGGGTCGTCGAGGCGTACGGCGCAGCGGCCGACGGTCGACTTGCCGCTGCCGGACTCGCCGACGAGGCCGACGACCTCGCCGCGGCCGACGGTGAGGGTGACGCCGTCGGCGGCGCGCACGGTGCCGCCGGAGCCGGCGAAGTGGCGTTCCAGGGCGACGAGTTCAAGGACCGGGGTGCTCTGGGTGCTCATAGCACTCATGGTGCTCATGGGGCGATCGCCTCCTGGAGGGTGTGCGGGTGCCAGCAGGCGGCGCGGTGGGCGGCGTCGGCCCCGGCGGCACCGTTCTTGTCGGGGACCGCCTTGAAGCCGGGGCGGCTCGCGGTGCAGGTGTCGTCGGCGCGGGCGCAGCGCGGCGCGAACGTACAGGCGTCGGGCTGCGCGTCGAGGCTCGGCACCAGGCCGGGGATCTCGGGCAGCCGCCGCTTGCCGGTGGCGCCGGGCTTGAGGACCGCGGAGAGCAGGCCGCGCGTGTACGGGTGCCGGGGTGCGGCGAACAGCTCGTCCACCGGGGCCTGTTCGACGGGACGGCCCGCA
Organism: Streptomyces sp. NPDC052225; assembly: GCF_040679615.1. Lineage (NCBI taxonomy): Bacteria > Bacillati > Actinomycetota > Actinomycetes > Kitasatosporales > Streptomycetaceae > Streptomyces > Streptomyces sp. NPDC052225. The sequence continues at coordinate 317,353 of NZ_JBFAVD010000005.1, forward strand.
TACATGACGAGCACCCGGTCGGCGGTGTCGGCGACGACTCCCAGGTCGTGCGTGATGAGCACGATGGCGGTGCCGAGCCGCTCGCGCAGCGACCGGAGCACGTCCAGGATGCCCGCCTGGACGGTCACGTCGAGGGCCGTCGTCGGCTCGTCGGCGATGAGGACCGTCGGGTCGCAGGCGACCGCGATGGCGATCATCACGCGCTGGCGCATGCCGCCGGAGAGCTGGTGCGGATACTCGTCGACGCGCTCGGCGGGCGCCGGGATGCCGACGAGGTCGAGGAGTTCGACGGCACGCGCGCGTGCCTCCTTCTTGCCGAGCCCCTGGTGGCGGCGGAGCACCTCGCCGATCTGCCGCCCGACGGTGAGCACCGGGTTCAGGGAGGTCATGGGCTCCTGGAAGATCATGGCCATGTCCTTGCCGCGGATCTTCCCGTACGTCCTGTCGTCGGCGCCGGCGAGTTCGCGCCCGCCGAGGCGGATCGAGCCGGTGACGCGGGCGGTGGGCGGGAGCAGCCCCATGACGGCCATGGACGTGACGGACTTGCCGCACCCCGATTCGCCCACCACCGCGAGGACCTCGCCGGCGTGGACCTCGTACGAGAGGTGGTCGACGGCGTGCACGGTGCGGGTGTCGGAGGTGAAGGAGACCGACAGGTCCCGCACGCTGAGAACCGGCTCGTTCATCGGGTCGCTCCACGGGGGTCGAGGACGTCGCGCAGGCCGTCGCCGAGCAGGTTGAACGCCAGGGTCGCGGCGACCACCGCGAGGCCGGGGAACACCGCCATCCAGGGCGCGGGCGCGAGGAAGGACTGGGCGGACGACAGCATCACGCCGAGGGACGGGTCGGGCGGCTGGACACCGAGGCCGAGGAAGCTGAGCAGGGCCTCGCTGATGATGGCGGCGGGGATGCCGACGGTGGCCTGGACGGTGAGCGCGGACGTCGCGTTCGGGAGGATGTGCCGGAACAGGACGGTGCCGTCCCCGCCGCCGTTGGCGACGGCCGCGGCCACGTAGTCGACGTGCTTGAGGCGGAGCGTCTCGGCGCGGGTTATCCGTATGACCGCCGGGATCTGCGAGATGCCGATGGCGATGGTCGCGTTGGTCAGGGACGGGCCGAGGACGGCGGCGAGGCCGACGGCCAGGACCAGGAAGGGGAACGCGAGCATCGTGTCGGTCACGCGCGAGACGACGCTGTCGGCGATCTTCCCGTAGTACCCGGCGAGCAGGCCCAGCGGGACGCCGACGAGGAAGGCGAGCACCACCGCGAGGACGCCGACCTGCATGGAGGCCCGCGCCCCGAACATGACGCGGGAGAGCTGGTCGCGGCCGAGGTCGTCGGTGCCGAGCCAGTGGGTCCAGCTCGGTGCGGCGAGGACGTGCGCGAAGTCCGGCCGCGACGGGTCGTACGGGGCGACGAGCGGGGCGAACAGCGCGGCGAGCACGAAGACCGCGGCGATGACGCCACCGGTCATGGCGAGCTTGTTCCGGCGCAGGGCGCGCAGCTTGCCGTTGCCGGCGATCCGGGCGCGGACCGTCGTGAGGGCGAGCGTGGTCACCGGGCACCTCCGAGCCGGATGCGCGGGTCGATGACCGAGTACGCCACGTCGACCAGCAGGTTGATGAAGATGTACGCGAAGGACGTGCACAGGACGACGCCCTGAAGGGTCGCGTAGTCCCGGGTGAAGACGGCGTCGATGGTGAGTTTGCCGAAGCCGGGGAGCACGAAGATCTGCTCGGTGACGACGGCGCCGGAGATCAAGTGGCCCAGTTGCAGGCCGAGTACGGTCACGACGGTGACGAGCGAGTTGCGCAGCGCGTGCCCGCCGATCACCTCGCGGCGCGACAGGCCCTTGGCGCGGGCCGTGCGGACGTAGTCGGCGGAGAGCGAGTCGAGCATCGCGGCGCGGGTCTGGCGCATGACGACGGCGGCGAGCCCGGAGCCGAGGACGATCGACGGCAGCACCATGCGGCGCAGGTTGTCCAGCGGGTCGGCGGCGAAGGGCACGAAGCCGGAGGCCGCGAAGACGGGCACGGCGATGGCGAACGCGAGGACGAGGACCATGCCCAGCCAGAACGTCGGCACCGACAGGCCGAGCAGCGCGAGGGCGTTGGCGATCCACTCGGCGGGCCTGCCGCGGCGTACGGCCGCGACGACACCCGCGCCGATGCCGAGGACGATCGCCAACAGCAGGGACAGCGCGGCGAGTTCGAGGGTGACGGGCAGCGCCTGCGCGATGGCGTCGGAGACGGGCAGGCCGGTGCGCGAGGACGTCCCGAGGTCGCCCTGGAGGGCGTGGCCGATGAAACGCCCGTACTGCACCACGATGTTGTCGTCGAGCCCGTACTCGGAGCGGATCGCGGCGAGTGCCTCGGGGCTGCGCTCCTCGCCCGCGAGGGCGAGCGCGGGGTCGCCGGGCAGTGCGCGGATGCCGGCGAAGACGACGACCGAGACGAGGAAGAGCGTGATGACGGACTGGCGCACGCGCGTCAGGACATACTTGGCCATGGGGTGCCCGGCGAGCAGCCCGGGCCGCTTGAGGGCGATCTGAGCGGTCGTCACTTGGCGTACCCCGCATCCTTCACGCGGACGAGGCCGTCGCCGTAGACGCGTACGCCCGCGACGTCCTTTCCTGCGACGACGTAGTTCTTCTGGCGGTAGAGGTAGACGAGCGCGCGGGCGTCGTTCGCGCGGCGCGTCAACTCGGCGTAGATCCGGGCGCGTTCGGCGGGGTCGGCCTCGGTGCGGCCACGCTCGATGAGGGCGTCGATCTTCTTGTCGGAGAGTCCGTAGGCGTTCATCGCGCCCTTGGTCTGGAGGAAGCTCGCGATGTTGCCGTCCGGGTCGAGCCGTCCGGACCAGCCGCTGTTGAAGGCCTCGTAGTGGCCGTCGTCGGTCTCCTCCAGCATCGTCGCGTACTCGGTGGGACGCAGTGTCACGGCGAATCCGGCGTCCTTGGCCATGGCCTGGACGACCTGGCCGATGCGGCTCCACTCGGGGGTCGTGGACGTCTTCAGCTCGATGTGCACGGGCGTCTTGACGCCCGCCTGCCTCAACAGCCGCTTGGCGCGGGCGACATCGCGCTTCGGGCACTGCGACGCCTTCACGCCGGGCGCGAGCGCCGACTCGGGCGAGACGGGGCCGCACGCGGGCTCGTACATGCCCTGGAAGACGACCTTGTTGATGAGGTCGCGGTCGATGGAGAGCTCGAAGGCCTCGCGGACGCGGGCGTCGCGGGCGAGCGGGGTGTCGACGCGGCCGGGCGCCTGGCCGAGGCCCTTGACGTTGCCGACGTTGATGCCGATGCCCTGGTAGCCGAGGGAGGGCGAGTTGAAGAGCTGGAGCTTGTTGTCGGTGAGGGCGCTCTTCACGTCGACGGGGACCATCTGGTCGCCGATCTGGATGTCGCCGGAGCGCAGGTTGGCGAGGCGGACGCTGCCGTCGGGGATCGGCTTGTAGATCACCTTGTCGAGGTGGACGGCGTCGGAGTCGTAGTAGTGCGCGTCCTTGGCGAGGACGATGCGGTCGCCGCCGACCCGCTCGACGAATCTGAACGGCCCTACGCAGGAGGGGTGGTTGGTGAAGTTCTTGCCGTACTTCTTGAGCGCGGCCGGTGACATCACCATGCCGGAGCGGTCGGCGAGGACGGCGGTCAGCGGCACGTACGGCTGCTTGAGCGTGAGCTTCACCTCGTACGGCCCGGTGGCCCGCGCCGATTTCAGCGGGGCGAGTTCGGTGGCGCGGGCCGAGCCCGCGAGGTCGCGGTGGCGCAGCAGCGAGGTGACGACGGCGGCCGCGTCCAGCTTGGTGCCGTCGCTGAACTCCGCGTCGTCGCGGACGCCGAAGGTGACGGTGCGGCCGTCGCCGGAGACCTTCGGCAGGGCGGTCGCGAGCTGGGGCACGACCTTCCCCTCCGCGTCGACGTCGTAGAGCTTCTCGCACATGCCGGCGAAGACGGTGCGGCCCACGAGGGTCTGCGCGAGGGTCGGGTCGAGCTTGTCGGGGTCCGCGTTGAGGGCGACGGTGAGAGTGCCGCCGTCACGGACCGGGCGGTCGTCGGCCATCCGCTCCCCGCCGACCTCGGTGGCCGAGGACTGAAGGGAGCCGCAGCCCGCCGTTGTGGACATCACCAAGGCAACTGCCGCGAGGGCAACCGCTGTTCGGCGCACGAGGAGATACCTCCGCCAGGGAAGAGATCCGCAGGAAACCTGTGGGCGATCAAGGAATACCGCAGAACGTATTTCGCATACAGTCCGCGAGACAAGGGGGTTGTCCGGATGCCGGACCGCAATCGATGAAATTTGAATGACCGGCCGCGACATCCTGGGAGAAGAGGGGGAAGAACGGACAGGGCCCGGACCGAGTACGTCGACTCGGCCCGGGCCCCGGGCAGTTCATCTGCGGTGCGGCAGGGGTCAGCTGTCCACCCAGCCGTGCTTGCGGCCGTTCTGCACCAGCTCACGGCGGATCGCCAGGATCTGCTCGCCGGTGAGGGACGGGGCGGAGCGCAGCAGCAGCTCCGTGACCTCGTTGGTGAACTCGTCGACGCGCAGCACGTCGCACAGGACGTCGTCGCCGTCGGCCGCCACGTGCCGGGCGGGCGCCGGGGCGGAGGCGCCCTCGGCGAGCCGGACCGACGACGCCTTGGGGCCGCGGTCGCCCTCCTCGATCTCGAACTCGACCTTCAGACCCGTGCGCAGATACGACTCGGGGATGAGGAGGTCGTTCACATGCAGGAAGACGTCCTCACCGCCGTCGTCCGGCGCGATGAACCCATAACCGCGCGCTCCGTCGAAGCGCACCACACGACCAGCGGCCAACGCCGACCCCCAACCACCACGGCGGACCAGGCGTCCGCGCCCTCAGCAACGTGTCCGGATCCTAGCGGGCACTTCCCCGCGTTCATACGAAGGTGCCGGCCCGGCCCCGTGGCCGCGTGCGGTGACCAGGCCCGACTCGTACGCGAACACGACGAGTTGGGCCCGGTCGCGGGCGCCGAGCTTGATCATCGCGCGGCTGACATGGGTCTTGGCGGTGAACGGGCTGACCACCATGTGCGTGGCGATCTCCTCGTTGGTCAGGCCGCGCGCGGCGAGCGCGGTGACCTCGCGCTCGCGCGGGGTCAGGCCCTCCAGGCCCGGTGCGGTCGCCCGGTCCGGCGGCCGGGCCACGAACTCGCCGATGAGGCGGCGGGTCACGGACGGCGACAGGAGGGCGTCGCCCCGCGCGACGACCGCGATGCCGGCGAGCAGGTCCTCCGGCTCACTGTCCTTGAGCAGGAACCCGGAGGCGCCCGCGCGCAGCGCCTCGAAGACGTACTCGTCCAGGCCGTAGTTGGTGAGGATGACGACGCGTACGCGGGCGAGGTCGGGATCGGCGGCGATCCGCCGGGTCGCCTCGATCCCGCTGACGCCCGGCATCTGCACATCCATCAGGACGACGTCGGGCAGGCGGGCGCGCACGAGCCGGACCCCCTCCTCCCCGTCCCCGGCCTCCCCGACGACCTCGATCCCGTCCTCCGCGTCGAGGAGCGCACGGAAACCGGCCCGCATGAGCGCCTGGTCGTCGACGAGGACGACCCGGATCACGGCGCCACTCCGGCCGTCGCGGCATGGGCCGTGTCCAGCGGCAGCACCGCCCGCACCTCGAACCCGCCCTCCGCGCGCGGGCCCGCCGTCAGCGTGCCGCCGAGCGACGCGACGCGCTCGCGCATGCCCGTCAGGCCCGTGCCCTCCACGGGCGGACCGGCCGGAGCGGCGGCGCCGTCGTCCGTCACGCTCACCGTCAACTCACCGTCTCCGTACGCGAGATGGACGTCCACCCGCGCCTCACGGCCCGCGTGCCGCGCCACGTTCGTCAGGGTCTCCTGGACGATGCGGTAGACGGTGCGGTCGACGGGCGCAGGCTGCGGGCGCTCGCGTCCGGTGACCGTGAGCGTGGCGGCTATCCCGGCCGAGCAGGCCCGCTCGACCAGCAGCGCCGGCGTGCCCGTCGGCTCGTCCGCGCGCAGCACGCCGAGGGTCGCCCGCAGTTCGCGCATCGCCTCGCCGCTGGCCTCCTGGATGGCGAGCAGTGCGGGGGGTATCTCCTCGCCGCGCTTGCGGGCGAGATGGACGGCGACGCCCGCCTGGAGCTTGACGATCGAGATGCTGTGGGTCAGCGAGTCGTGCAGCTCGCGGGCGATGCGCAGCCGCTCCTCGCCCGCGCGGCGCAGCGCCGCCTCCTCGCGGGTGCGCTCCGCCTCCAGGGCCCGCTGCTCGGTCTGGCGCAGATACGCCTGCCAGTTCTTGTCGGCGAGCCCCGTCGCGACCGCGCACAGGAACCAGCCGGCGAGCAGCAGTCCGCGGGTGACCGCACCGTCGTGCGCGAACGCGTCCTGCACCGTGTAGAGCGCGAGGAAGGACACCGCCGCCATCGCGCCGAGCCCGCGGTGGCCCGCCCGGGCCGCCGTGTGCACGGAGCCGAGGACGGGGAGCGCCGCCAGCGGGTCCGGGTGCGCGTGCGCGACGTAGGCCGCCGTCAAGGCGGTTGAGGCGATCAGGACCGCGCGCGGCGCCCGTCGATAGCCCGCGAGCGATGCCGCCGCCGCGCACATCAGGACGTAGTCCAGCGGCGCCGCGCCGTCCCCGAGCGCCGCGCCGAGCACGACGAGCGCACCGACCACGACGGCGAGCGCCGCGTCGCCGCAGTACGCGCGCCACGACGTCGGCACCTTCGCCGATGCCTTCGCCGGCGCTGTCGGTGGCGCTGCCGGTGGCGCCTTGAGCGGCGCGCTCTCCTTCTCCGCCAAGTCCCCCTGCATGCCTCGAAGGTTAGACGCGCCCACTGACAACGTCCCTCCGTCGCGAGGACTGCTCCGGCGGCACGGCTACTCCCCCGGGAGTAGATCGAGCTCGGCTCCGCCGTACGACGCCCCGGCCTGCCCCGCCGGGCCAGCCTGTGGAGGTCAGATCACACGACGCGTCACCGCCGAGGAGCCGCCATGTCCGGCCAGTTCCGCCACACCGTTCCGCCCGCCCCGAAGTCCGCCACCGGCACCGCCGCCGCGGTCTACGCGCAGACCGCCACCGACTTCGGCATCGCGCATCCGCCGACCCTGGTCGTCCTGGCCTCGGCTCCCGAACTCCTCGCGCCGGCCTGGGCGTTGCTGCGCGAGTCCCTGATCGCGGGCAGCGGCTCGCGCACCGACCGCGAACTGATCGCGGCCGGCACCTCCCTGGCGAACCGCTGCCCGTTCTGCGTGGACGCCCACGCCGTGCTGCTGCACGCGAACGGCGACCACGGGCTCGGCGAGTCGGTGGCCCGCGCCGAGACCCCGCGCGACGCCCGCGCGGCACGGCTCATCGAGTGGGGCCGCGCCACCCGCGTCCCCGGCTCCACCGACCTGCTGGCGCCGCCCTTCGCCCGCGACGACCTCGCCTCCCACCTGGGCACGGCGCTCACCTTCCACTTCATCAACCGGATCGTGTCGGCGCTGCTCACCGAGCGCCTGCTGCCGGCCGGCGCCCAGCGCGTGCAGGCGATCCGTTCGCTCGCGGGCCGCAGCATGTCCCGCGTCGTGCGCGCCGACCACACGCCCGGCACGTCCCTCGCCCTGCTCGACTCCCCCGGCGCGGGCCCCGCCTGGGCCGCCGGCACCTCGGTCGGCCCGGCCTACGACGCCCTGCGCACCGCCGCCACTACGGGCGCCGGCCTGCTCGACGACGCCGACCTCACCCTCGTACAGGAAACCGTCGCCAAGTGGGACGGGTCCCATCCGCCGGCGGTCTGGGGCGAGTTGCCCGACCGGCGGGAGCGGCCGGGGGCGCGGCTCGCGCTGCTCGCCGCGCTCGCGCCGTACCGGATCACCGAGGAGGACGTCGCGGCGTGGCGGGTGCCGCCGTTCACCGATCACTGCCTGGTCCATCTGATCGCGTACGGGGCGTTCGCCGCCGTCGACCGCATCGAGTCGGCGCTGCCCGTACCGGAACTCCTGGAGACGTCATGACCACCACGAACGTGCATCTCGCGGACGCGTGGAACGGGCCGCTCGGACAGCACTGGGCCACGCACCACCGGCAGTTCGACGCGATGATCGGCGACGTCGACGAGGCGCTGTTCGCCGCGGCGGGCATCGGCCCCGGCGACCGGGTGCTCGACATCGGCTGCGGCGCCGGCGCGACGACGCGGACGGCGGCGCGGCTCGCGGCGCCCGGCCATGCCGTCGGCGTCGACATCTCGGCGCCGCTCCTGGAGCAGGCGCGGGCGCGCACCGCCGGGGAAGAGGTCCGCAACGCCGCGTACGAACTCGGGGACGCGCAGACCCACCGCTTCCCGCCCGGCGGCTACGACGTCGCGATCAGCCGCGGCGGGGTGATGTTCTTCGACGACCATGTGGCGGCGTTCGCGAACGTGGCGCGGGCGCTGCGCAGGGGCGGCCGGCTCGTCTTCGTCTGCCCGCGCCGCCCCGGGCCCGAGATCGAGGAGAGCGCCGCTCTCGGTCTGTTCGCCCGGCGGCTGGCGCAGGACGGCACTCCCGTCGAGCCCGATCCGGGCCTGCTCGCCGCGCACGCCGCGATGGCGTCCCTGGCCGAGCCGTACCAGGTGCACGCCGCGCTGCACCGCACGTACGAACAGATCGCGGTCAACCCGCTGGACGTGCACACCCGCTGGGGCGATTCCCCGGCGGACGCCGTCGACTTCCTGCTCTCGCGCACCCCGGACCGCCGCGTGTCCGCGGCGACGCGCGCCGCCCTCGAGGACACGCTCCGCCCGTACGCGACCGCGAGCGGCGTACGGATGCGCGCGGGGGTCTGGCTGGTCACGGCCGTACGCCGGGACGATGCCGGTGCGTGATGCCGGGGTGACAGAAGTGGCGGTATCGCCGCACAGCAACTCGTGTGAGACTGGCGTCCCCCACCCCACCTGACGTAAGGGACGTACGCCGTGCGTTCTCTCCCGCTCCCGGTCACCCTGGCGGCCCGGCTGCTGCCGGTCGCCGTGCTCGCCTGCGCGGGCTGGGCCTGGTCCACCGGAACGATGGCCGAGCCCGCCGCCGAGCACCACGACGGGGCGAGCCCGCAGTCGTCGGCGCCGCAGAGCCCCAGCGCGAGCGTGGCCGCCAAGACGTACCCCGAGCCCCCGGTGCCCTGCGACGCGGTCGCCGCCAAGACGGTCACGTCGCTGGTGCCGGGCGCGAAGCCGGCCGGCAAGGAACTCTCGGCGACCGACCGGTCGGTGCGCCGCGGCTGTTCCTGGAGCGCGCTCAAGGGCTACGACTACCGCTGGCTCGACGTCTCCTTCGAGATGAAGGGCTCCGACGCGCTCGCGAAGGAGGCCTTCAAGAGCAACGTCGACGGCGAGGACCGGTCCGGTCTCGGTGACGAGGCCCGGCTGACGACGGGCCTCACCACCAAGGACAAGCAGGAGACCCGCGAGTCCGTGGTGACGGTCCGCAAGGCCAACGCGCTGATCACCGTCACCTACAACGGCAGCGACTTCGAGTCGAAGGGTGCGCCCTCGGCCGACACCGTGCGCAAGGGCGCCCTGAAGGCCGCCGAGGACGCGCTCGGGGCGCTGGAGTCAGGAACCGGCAAGTCCTGACCCGGCGCGGCACCACCGGCGGTTCACTCCAGGAAGTCGGCGACCAGCGCGGCGAACTCGTCCGGGTCGGCGAGCCGGATGCCGAGGTCCTCGGCCTTGGCCCGCTTCGATCCGGCGCCCTCTCCTGCGACGACGAGGCTCGTGTTCTTCGAGACGCTGCCGGACGACTTGCCGCCCGCCCGCTCGATCAGCTCGTTCATCTGGTTGCGGGACAGGCTCTCCAAGGGCCCTGTCATCGCCCCGGTGACGACGACCTTCATCCCGGCCAACGGGCCTGCGGGCGCGGCGACTTGATCCTCCTCCGCCTCGACGGGCGCGGTCGCGCCGGGCTCGCTCATCCCCAGGCCCGCGGCCGCGAGCCGGTCGATCTGCTCGGCAAGGTCGGCGAGTTCGGCCACGATCACCGGGGCCTTCTCCGCGCCGATCCCCTCGACCCGCTGCATCGCCTCGGGGTCGGCGGCCCGGATCGCGTCCATCGTGGCGAAGTGACGGGCGATACGACGGGACATGGACCGGCCCGTGCCACGGATGCCCAGCGCACACAGCACCCGGGACAGCGGCTGCCGCTTGGCGGCGTCGAGGGCGGCGAGAAGGTTGTCGGTGCTGGTCTCGCCCATCCGCTCCAGGCCGAGCAGTTGCTCGCGCGTGACACGGTCGAACAGATCGGGCAGCGCGGTGACGAACCCGGCCTCCACGAGCTGGACGACACGGGAGTGGCCGAGGCCCTCGATGTCGAGCTGGTCGCGGCCCGCGGCGTACGAGATCGCGGCGACCAGATGGCAGTTGCGGCCGCGCTCGCACCGCCAGCGCTGCTCACCGGTGTCAATGCCGGAGCCGCACTGCGGGCACTCGGCGGGGAAGACGATCTCCGTCTCGTCGCCGGTGCGCAGATGGGCGACCGGGGCTTCGATGCGGGGGATGATGTCGCCCGCCTTGTAGACCATGACCTGGTCGCCGATGCGCAGGTCGCGGCGGGTGATGTCGTTCGGGTTGTGCAGGGTGGCGTACGTGACGGTGGACCCGTCGATCTCGACCGGCTGCAGGACCGCGCGCGGGGCGATGATCCCCGTACGCCCCACGTTCCACTCCACGCCCAACAGCTTGGTGATCTTCTCGACGGCGGGGAGCTTGAAGGCGACGGCCCAGCGCGGTGCCCGCGAGCCCGATCCGGCTGCCTGCTGGTCGGCGGCGAGGTCGGCCTTGACGACGATCCCGTCGATGCCGAACGGCAGTTCCGCGCGGCGCGCGGCGACCTCCCGGACGCGGGCGAGCACCTCCTCGACGGTGTCGACGACGACGCCCGGGACCTCGGTCGTGGCCGGGGTGTTGACGCCGTACCCGGCGGCCCGGTCGAGCAGCGCGCCGTGCGCTTCCTCGCCGAGTACGGCGGCCAGGGCCCCGTCCGTCTCGGGCAACGGCAGCAACCCGTACCCGAAGAACGTCATGGGCACCGTGTAGGCGCGGTCCTTCGCGCGCAGGGTGCCCGCCGCGGCGTTGCGCGGGTTCGCGAACGGGGCCCCGCCGTGCTCGGTGCGGACCTGGTTGGCGTACTCGAACTGGGCGAGGGTCATGAGGACTTCGCCGCGCACCTCGACGGTGACCGGCTCACTCAGCGTCTCAGGGAGACCCTCGATGGTGCCGATCGCGTGCGAGACGTCCTCGCCGGCCGTGCCGTCGCCCCGGGTGATCAGCCGGCTCAGCCGCCCGTCGACGTACCGGGCGGCGATCGCGAGGCCGTCCAGCTTCGGCTGCACGTTCCAGCGCGTCACGGGCCGGCCGATGCGGCGCTCCAGGGAGGCGGCCCAGGTGGTGAACTCCTCGTCCGAGAACACGTTGTCCAGGCTCAGCATCACCACCGTGTGCGCCACGTCGCCCTCGACCGCTCCCCCGGCGACCTTCCCCGACGGCGACTCGGGCAGCACCTCTTCGGGATGCGCGTCCTCGTACGCGGCGATCGCCCGCGCCAGCCGGTCGTACGCGTCGTCGTCGAGCACGGAGGTGCCGCCCTCGTAGTACGCGGCGGCCGCGCCCCTGGCCTGCTCCACGGCGGCGGCGTAGGCGGTGGCGTCGGACAGCGGAAAGCCCGGAACGGCTGAAGTCGTCGTCATGCGCTCATCCTGCCGCCCACCACTGACAATCCCGGGTCAGCGAGCTTCCAGGGCCTCTGCCCGCCGTACGAGATCCGCCGCGATGCCGTCCCAGTCCGGGCCGTGCAGCCAGAGGTTCTCGGCGGCCTCACGCAACAGAGCCGGTTCGTCCGGCCGCTGCAGGAGCACCAGCCGGTACGCCAGGTTCCGGACCCAGACCGGCAGCAGGCCGTCGACGACGTGCGGGCACAGTGCGCGCAGCATGGCGAGGATCGCGTCCGCGTCGGCGAAGGTCAGCTCCTCGACGAAGTAGTGCTCTCGGTGCTCGCGCCCGCACTCGGGCGTGGCGCGGTACTCGTCCCCGTAGAGGCACCGGGCGTGCTCGGTGAGGGTGCTGTGCATGACCGGAGGCTAGCGAGCCCGCTGCCCCCCGCCTACTTGATCGCGGTCCGCCGCCGCACCATCTCGTCGATCCACACCGGCGCGTACGGCGACGTGCACCCCTTCGGGGTCGGGTAGTCCTTCAGCACCCCGAGCCGTTCCCCGATCCCGATCGCCCGGTCCCGGTACGCGGCGTGCTCGATGCCGATCTGGGCCAGGCAGTGGTTCATCGCCCACTGGAGGCGGTCCGGGGCGTCCTTCATCCGCGCCTCGATGACGTCGAGGAGGGCCGTGAGGTCGAGGTCCTGCGGGTGCTTCGCGACGCGGTCGGTGGTCAGGGCCCAGCCCGCGCTCGCGACCACGGGATCCGGATCGGCGATCCAGGCGAGGCGCAGTTCCTCCGCGTACGGGCTCTTCTTCACCACGTAGGTCACGAGCCAGTCGTGCACCTTGGGCGTACGGGCTTCGCGCAGCATGGAGTCGAGTGCGTCGCGCTCGAACGCCTTCGGGCGGCAGATCAGGAGGGCGAGCAGCCGCGCCGCGCTGTCGCCCGTGGCCCAGAGCTCGACGGCGAGTGCCTGCTGCGTCTTGAGGCGCTTGGCGATGGCGCGCAGTTTGCCGAGGTTCACGCCGTGGTCGTCGCCGTGTTTCTCGTTCACGGCGCGCGCCTTCGGGTCCTCGAGCGCGGCCAGTTCGGCCAGCACCTCGGCCACGGTCGTTCCGGCCACTGCGTTCTCCCGTCGTCTCGCGCGTGCGGACGGTCAGCGTACGACGAGGACAGGCTGTTGTAGATGTGCCACAAACCGCCTGGCTCAGATCCGTCGACACATCCCCTGAATCTCCACACCCTCCCTGGCAGGATGGCCATGTCGCAACTCGCTCCCCCTGTGGGATATGAACAATCGCGTGCCATCCAAGGAGGCTCGTATGACCCGGAACGATCGCGTCCTGGTGACCGGCGTCGGTGCGATGACGCCGCTGGGATCCGACGCGCCGTCGACGTGGTCGGGGCTGCTCGACGGCAAGTCGGGGGTGCGGCTCCTGGAGGAGGAGTGGGCCGACGGCCTGCCGGTGCATGTCGCGGCGGGGCTCACCGTGGACCCGGCCGGACTGCTCCCGAGGGCGGAGGCGAGGAAGCTGGACCGGGGTGAGCAGGTCGCCGTCCTCAGCGCGCGCGAGGCGTGGCGGGACGCCGGCGCTCCCGAGGTCGAGCCGGAGCGGTTCGCCGTCGTCATCGGCACGGGGACCGGCGGGATGCTCTCCACGCTGGGGCAGGACGACGTGTTCGAACGCGACGGGATCCGTCGGGTCTCGCCGTTCACGGTCCCGATGCTGATGCCCAACGGCCCCGCCGCCTGGGTGAGCATGGACCTGGGCGCGAAGGGTGGCGCCCGCACCCCGGTGAGCGCGTGCTCGTCCGGGGCGGAGGCCCTGGCGCTCGGGCAGGACCTGATCCGCGCGGGCCGGGCGGACGTGGTCCTCGCCGGCGGGGTGGAGGCCTGTCTGCACCCGTTCACCCTCGCGGCGTTCGCCCAGATGAAGGCCCTGTCGACGCGCTCCGACGACCCGGAGGGGGTGTCGCGCCCGTTCGACGTCGCGCGCTCCGGATTCGTGATGGGCGAAGGCGCGGGGATGATGGTGCTCGAGCGCGCCGGATTCGCCGAGGCCCGCGCGGCTCGCTCCTACGGCACGCTGGCCGGCAGCGCGGTGGGTTCCAGCGCGCACCACATCACGGCATCCGACGCGAACGGCCAGGACCGTGCCATTCAACTGGCTTTGCGTGACGCGCAGTTGAGCCCCGCGGACATCGGCGTCGTCCACGCCCACGCCACGTCGACCGAGTCCGGCGACCTGGCGGAGGCCGAGGCGATCCGCCGGGCGGTCGGCGACCACGCCGCGGTGACGGCGACGAAGTCCATGACCGGCCACATGCTGGGCGCCTCCGGCGCGGTCGGCGCCCTGGCGTCCCTCCTCGCCCTCAGGGAGGGCGCCCTCCCTGCCACTCGCAACCTCGACGCGCTCGACCCGCGCGTGGACCTCGACGTGGTGCGCGGCGAGCGGCGCACCGGTCAGTGGTCCGCCGCACTCTCCAACTCGTTCGGGTTCGGCGGACACAACGTGTCACTCGTCTTCACGAAGTAGGTGCAGGCCAGGGAGAGTTGATGACGCATCAGGCGCCCGCACGTGACGCGCAGGCTCGGGAACGGCCCGGGAGGGTCCAGCGCTCAGCGCACCGGACGGTAGGTCGCGATGATCACTCCGCTACTGGTGGGCTCCGCGCTCACCAGCTCCAGCTTCTTCAGAGCGGCGTCGTCCGCGAACAGCTTCCTGCGGCCTTCGCCGGCCACCACCGGGTGGATCAACAGCACCAGTTCGTCCAGCAGATCCAGTTCCAGCAGCGAACGAACCAGCGTCGGGCTGCCCGCGACGGTGATGTCCTTGCCGTCGCCCGCCTTGAGCTTCTCGATCGCGGTCGCCAGATCACCGTTGATGAGCGTGCTGTTGGCCCAGTCCTCGACGCTGTCCAGCGTGGAGGAGACGACGTACTTGGGCGAATCGTTGATCCACTTGGCGAAACCGGCGTCCTCGCCGCTGGTCACCGTCGGCCAGTACCCGGCCCACTCGGTGAACGTCCCCCGGCCCATCAGAATCGTGTCCGCCGTTTCCAGCGCCTTCCCCAGCACGGCGCCCATCTCTTCGTCGAAGGCGAACTGCCATTCGTTCGGCGACTGGACGACACCGTCGAGCGAGATGAACGGACTCGAAACGACCTTGCGCATGATTCCTCCGTGATGACCGGCCGACGCTTGTCGGCACGCCGGGAAACCTACGCGGGCATCGAGGACGAGGGCTTGTACAGAAGCGACAGCGGCTCGGTCCCGGCCGGGCGGCTCAGGCCGGTGGCGGTCCGGCCGATGTACCGGGTCAAGGACCGCGCCAGATGCGGCTGGTCGAAGTAGCCGAGGCGGTGCACGACGTCCTGGGCCGGCGCACCCTCCTGGATCAGTACCGCCGCCTCACGGGCCCGGTGGATCTGGCGGATGGCGCCCCGGGTGAGGCCCGTCGCCGCGACGAAGCGGCGCTGGAGGGTGCGCTCGGAGACACCGGGGGCAGCACCGTCGAGCACGGCGGGCACGATCGGATCGCAGTCCACGATGCCTTCGCGCACCATGCGCCGTACGAACGCCTCCGCGTTGTCGTAATCGGGCGGGTGCCAGGCAGAGCCCTTCAGCCAGACGGAGCGCCGCGTCACATCGGGTATCTCCGCGCCGCTGCCCACGAGCCGGCCGATCGGAATGTGCGGCATCGAGGTGCCCAGGGCGAAGCTGATGCCGAAGAACGTGGCGTCCTCGGGGACGGGCGCCGGGCATGCCCTGGGTTCCGGGCCCATGACGGCCGCCTGGACCTGCCCTCGGTGCTCCCAGAAGACGAGCTCCCAGTGCGCTGCCGCGATCGACGTCATGCGACCCACTGCGTCGCTACGGCTGCGCCACACCCGCTCGATGTACGGCAGCTCCGACGGCCTGCTCTCGATCTCCAGCCCCAACGGGCCCCCTCCGCTCCTTGAGGGCGCCAACTGTAATGCGGCGGGCAGCCGTTGGAGTCGAGCGCACACTTCCGGCACCTCGAACGCATCGCCTACGGCAAGGCCCCGCCCGAGCGCCTTCTGGACGTCCAGGAGCTCTACGACACGTACTTCGCGACCAGCAGCACCTGGACCGACGCCCGAGGGGAGAACCCTGCCTGCTGACCGGTGGTCGGCCGACGCGACGGGCCCTCCCCGGGTCGCCGCAACTCAGCCGCGCCGCCTGGCCGCCATCAACCCCAGATACACAACCGTCGAGGCCCCGAGCCCCACCGCCCACCCATAATCCGCCAGCGGCTCGAGCGCCGGGATCGGGCGTCCGTCGATGAGCGGCTTGAAGCTGGCACCGCCGATGGCCAGGACGCCGCCGACCACGAAGGCCACCACCGCCCGCCAGTTCCACCCGCCCTGGTACCAGTACCGGCCGCCCGCCCGATACAGATCGCCCAGGTCGAGCCGGCCACGGCGCAGGATCCAGTAGTCCGCGATCAGGATGCCCGCCACCGTGCCGAGCAGGCCGCCCACCAGGCCGAGCCACGTGAAGATGTAGCCCTGCGGGTCCGAGTACAGCTTCCACGGGAAGATCAGCACCGCCAGCACGCACGTGATCAGCGCGCCCGCGCGGAAACTCACCTTGCGCGGCGCCACGTTGGAGAAGTCGAAGGCCGGCGAGACCAGGTTCGCCGCGATGTTCACCGACAGCGTCGCCACCAGGACCGTGACCAGAGCGAACAACAGACCCACGACGTTGTCCGTCTTCGCCGCCAGCTGCACCGGGTCCCAGATCGGCTCCCCGTACACCGCCTGCGAACCCGAGGTCACCATCACCGACAGGAACGCGAACAGCGTCATCGTGGTGGGAAGACCTAGTCCCTGGCCCCACATCTGCGCCTTCTGGCTCTTGCCGTAGCGGGTGAAGTCGGGGATGTTCAGCGACAGCGTCGACCAGAACCCGATCATGCCCATCAGCGACGGCCAGAACAGCTTCCAGAAGTCGGCGCCCCAGCCCAGCTTGGAGGGCTGGTCGAACAGCGGGCCGAAACCGCCCGCCTTGTCGCTCATCCAGACCAGCATCACCAGCGCGCCGACGATGACGAACGGCGCGGCCCAGTTCTCGAAGCGGCGGATCGTCTCCATGCCCCGGTAGATGATCGCGACCTGAAGCACCCAGAACAGCGCGAACGACAGCCACATCGTCCACGCGTACCCGCCGATCTTCCCGGCGTCGCTCCACCCGCTGCCGATCAGTTTCCCGGCGAGGAAGAAGATCGCCTCGCCGCCGATCCACGTCTGGATCCCGAACCAGCCGCACGCCACCAACGCCCGTACCACCGCAGGCAAGTTGGCGCCGCGCACCCCGAACGAGGCCCGTGCGAACACCGGGAACGGGATCCCGTACTTGGGTCCCGCATGCCCGGTGAGCAGCATCGGCACCAGCACGATCACATTGGCCAGGGCGATGGTGAGCACCGCCTGCTTCCAGTCCATGCCCACCGCGATCAGCCCGGACGCGAGGGTCCAGGACGCGGTGTTGTGGGCCATGCCCACCCACAGGGCGGAGAAGTTGTACGTCGTCCAGGTGCGCTTCGCCGCCGGAACCGGCAGCAGATCCTCGTTGGCGTAGGCCCCGCTCGGCGCGGGCGCGCCCGGAGCCAGTTCGACCCGGCCGTCGGGCAGGGTCACTTGCGCGGACGGTGGTATGTGCGAGGGGGCGGTGTCGGTCATGAGGCAGTCCGTTCTAGGGAGGGGAACGAGGGATGGCGGCCGTGCGGTAGCCGTGAACTGCCGTGCAGGAAACTGGTGTTGCTAAATCTGCGGTCATGCGCCGAGGACGGGGATGACGTCCTGCCCGTACGCGTCGATGACTTTCTCCTTCGCGTCGTGCATCGCATAGATCGCGAACTGGTCGACGCCCAACTCCTTGAGCGCACGCAGCTTTTCGATGTGCGCCGAGGCCGGGCCGATCAGGCAGAAGCGGTCGACGATCTCGTCCGGGACGAACGCCGTGTCCGGGTTCCCGGAGCGCCCGTGGTGCGCGTAGTCGTAGCCCTCGCGCGCCTTGATGTAGTCGGTCAGCGCGTCCGGCACCATCCCGGAGTGAGCGCCGTACTTGGACACCAGGTCGGCGACATGGTTGCCGACCATCCCGCCGAACCAGCGGCACTGCTCCCGGGCGTGCGCGAGCGCCTCCGGCGAGTCGTCCTCCGTGACGTACGCGGGCGCGGCGACGCAGATCTTCACGTCCGACGGGTCCCGGCCGGCCGCGACCGCCGCGTCCCGCACCGCCTGCACCATCCACTGCGTCAGGAACGGGTCGGCCAGCTGGAGGATGAAGCCGTCCGCCTCCTCGCCGGTCATCTTCAGCGCCTTGGGCCCGTACGCGGCCATCCACACCGGGAGTTCGGCGCCTTCGCGCACCCAGGGGAAGCGCACCACCGTGCCGCCGAGGTCCGCCTCGTCGCCGCGCCCGAGCGCCCGGATCACCTTCATCGCCCCGCTGATCCGGGCCAGCGTGTTGGGCGTGCGCCCGGCCACCCGCATCGCGGAGTCACCGCGCCCGATGCCGCACACCGTCCGGTTGCCGTACATGTCGTTGAGCGTGGCGAAGGTGGACGCGGTCACCTCCCACGTCCGCGTGCCCGGGTTCGTGACCATCGGGCCCACGATCAGCCGCTCCGTCTCCGCGAGGATCCGGCTGTAGATGACGAACGGCTCCTGCCACAGCACACACGAGTCGAACGTCCACCCGTGCGTGAACCCGACCCCCTCCGCGCGCTTCATCAACTCCACGACCCCGGAGGCGGGCGGGTCGGTCTGCAGCACAAGTCCGAAGTCCATGATGTTCCCCTTGCTCGTTCAGTTCAGGTACTGACTGATGCCACGCGGCGTGTACGTGCCGTGCCCGGCGCGGCCCGTGAACTCCCGCTCGGTGACGACGAGTTCGCCGCGCGAGAGGACGGACTCCACCCGGCCGGTCAGGCGCTTGCCCTCGTACGCGGAGTAGTCGACGTTCATGTGGTGGGTCTCGGCGCTGACGACCTGCTCGGCGTGCGGGTCGTAGATGACGATGTCGGCGTCGGCGCCCGGCGCGATGGTGCCCTTCTTCGGGTACAGGCCGAACATCCTGGCCGGCGAGGCGCACGCGATCTCGATCCAGCGCCGCCGCGAGATGTGCCCGTCGACGACCGCCTGGTGCAGGAGGTCCATGCGGTTCTCGACGCCGGGCATCCCGTTGGGGATCTTCGAGAAGTCGCCGCGGCCGAGCTCCTTCTGCCCCGTGAAGCAGAACGGGCAGTGGTCCGTCGAGACGACCTGGAGGTCGTTGGTGCGCAGGCCACGCCAGAGGGCCGCCTGATGGTCCTTGGGCCGCAGCGGCGTCGAGCACACGTACTTCGCGCCCTCGAAGTCCGGCTCCGCCAGATTGTCCGTCGACAGGAACAGATACTGCGGGCAGGTCTCGCCGAAGACCGGCAGACCCTCGTCCCGCGCCCGCGCCAGTTCGGCCACGGCCTCCTGCGCGGAGACGTGCACGATGTACAGCGGGGCGCCGGCGACCTGCGCCAGCTTGATCGCGCGGTGCGTCGCCTCGGCTTCGAGGAGCGCCTTCCTGACCTCGCCGTGGTAGCGGGGGTCGGTCTCGCCGCGGGCGAGGGCCTGTTCGACGAGGACGTCGATCGCGATGCCGTTCTCGGCGTGCATCATGATCAGCCCGCCGTTCTCGCCGGCCCGCTGCATGGCGCGCAGGATCTGCCCGTCGTCGGAGTAGAAGACGCCGGGGTACGCCATGAACTGCTTGAAGGACGTGACCCCCTCCCCCACCAGCAGGTCCATCTCCTTGAGCGTCTCGTCGTTGACGTCGGAGACGATCATGTGGAAGCCGTAGTCGATCGCGCACCGGCCGTCGGCCTTCGCGTACCAGTCGTCGAGGCCCTCGCGCAGCGAACGCCCCACGCTCTGGATCGCGAAGTCGACGATCGTCGTCGTGCCGCCCCAGGCCGCGGCCCGCGTCCCGGTCTCGAAGGTGTCGGCGGCGAACGTGCCGCCGAACGGCATCTCCATGTGCGTGTGGGCGTCGACACCGCCCGGGATGACGTACTTCTGGCTCGCGTCGATGGTGCGCGCGTCCGTCCAGGACGCGGCGGTGTCGCTGCCACTGGCCGCGAGGGCCACCACACGGCCGTCCTCGATGAGGACGTCGGCGTGCATCTCGTCGGCGGCGGTGACGACGAGACCGCCGCGGATGACGGTACGGACGGCGCTCATGTTCTCCTCCAGAAGTACGGCGGTCTTACGGGCGGGTCAGGGGCTCGTACGCCTGCGGGGCGCGGTCCCGGTAGAACTGCCAGCGGTCGCGGACCTCGTGCAGCTTGGCCATGTCGAGGTCGCGGACGACGAGTTCGGGCGCCTTGTCGTCGGCGACCTCACCCACGAACTGGCCCTCGGGGTCGACGAAGTACGACGTTCCGTAGAAGTCGTTGTCTCCGTACTCCTCGACGCCGACGCGGTTGATGGCTCCGACGAAGTACTCGTTGGCGACGGCCGCGGCGGGCTGCTCCAGCTGCCAGAGGTAG
This sequence comes from Streptomyces sp. NPDC052225, assembly GCF_040679615.1. Taxonomy (NCBI): domain Bacteria; kingdom Bacillati; phylum Actinomycetota; class Actinomycetes; order Kitasatosporales; family Streptomycetaceae; genus Streptomyces; species Streptomyces sp. NPDC052225. Next base: position 337,560 of record NZ_JBFAVD010000005.1, read on the forward strand.
CGGCTCAGGCCGCGGCTGGTCGCCGACGGGTTGAAGACGATCTGCGCTCCTTCGAGGCCGAGCGCGCGCCAGCCCTCGGGGAAGTGCCGGTCGTAGCAGATGTAGACGCCGATCTTGCCGACGGCGGTGTCGAAGACCGGCCAGCCGGAGTTGCCCGGACGGAAGTAGAACTTCTCCCAGAATCCCTTGACCTGGGGGATGTGGGTCTTGCGGTACTTGCCGAGGTAGCTGCCGTCGGCGTCGATGACGGCGGCCGTGTTGTAGAGGACGCCGGGCTGCTCCTCCTCGTACATCGGCAGGACGAGGACGATGTGGTGCTCGCGGGCCAGCTCCTGGAAGCGCTGGACGATCGGCCCCTCGGGGATCGCCTCGGCGTACTCGTAGAAGGCCGGGTCCTGCACCTGGCAGAAGTACGGGCCGTAGAACAGCTCCTGGAAGCACAGGACTTGGGCGCCCTGCGCGGCGGCGTCACGAACGGCCTGTTCGTGCACCTTGATCATGGATTCCTTGTCGCCGGTCCATGCGGTCTGGAAGATCGCGGCGCGGATCACGGAACTCATCGGGACCTCCGACTCAGGGGGTGCGCGGTGTGTCCACGACGATAGGAACCGGCCGTGTCCGTGGCCGAGTCGCACCGTGTCACGTCCCTGGGCGCCCTGCGTTGCACGGTGTCACGCGCCGGTCTGCGCGTCGTGCGCGAGCAGGGCGATGTGCACGGACGCGGCCTGCTCGAAGTCGTCGAGGTCGACGCCGAGCAGCGCTTCGATGGCCTCCAGGCGCCGGTAGAGGGCGGGCCGGCTCATGTGGTGGAGCACGGCGGTGCGGGACTTGTTGCGGCCCGTGGCGAGATAGGTGCGCAGGACGGGGAGGAGGTCGTCGGCGGCCTCGTCCGCGTACAGCAGCCCGTCCAGCTCCCGTTGCGCGAAGGCCTGTACGCGCGGGTCGTCGCGCAGCAGCCGCATCAGGCCCCGCAGTCGTACGTCACCGAGGCGGACGACGGCCGGCAGGTCGGGCGGCGCCCCGGCGACGGCGTCGGCGACGTGCAGCGCCTCGCGCAGCCCCGCGGGCACGTCCTCCCAGCCGGCGCAGGCGGGCCCGGCGGCGACGACGGCGGGCGTATCGGTCTCGGCGCGCAGCCGGGCCGCGAAGTGCGCGGCGAGGGGTTCCGCGGCCTGGTCGCGGGCCAGGCTGAGCAGCACGGCGGTGGAGTGCTCGGCGAGTTCGGCGACGAGCCCGGACAGGCCCAACAGGCGCCGCACACGGTCGAGTTGGGCCGGTTCGCCGTCGCGTACGACGAGGGGGACGAAGGTGCGCCGGTTCACCGGGAGGCCCGCCGCCCGCGCCCGGGGCAGGAGCTGGCGCGCGGGCACGACGCCGGAGACCAGGTCGGCGAGGAGGCACTGCGCGGACTGCTCCTCCCAGCTCACGGCGGAGCCGGCGAGCATCCGGTGCAGGACGAGGGCCTCGGCGGCACGGTCGGCGAGCAGCCGCCCGGACGCGCTGTCGCCGCGGTAGCCGCAGAGCACGACCGAGCCCCAGCGCTCCCCGCGCCCGCCGAGGTCGGCGGCGACCCAGCCCTCGCCGTCGACTCCCCCGGGGCGGCGGGCGATCCGGTCCCAGTCGCGCAGCACGTCGTCCACGGCGGGGTGCTCCCCCGCCGTGGCGAGGACCCGGTGGGCGAGGTTCGTGACGACGACCGGGCAGGCGCTGTGCGCGGCGACCTCGTCGAGCAGCCGCTGGAGCGGGGCGCCCGCCGTGATGAGGCCGGTGAGCGCGGTCCTGATCCCCTCGGACAGGCTGACGGCGGCGAACTTCCGCCGTACGAGCCGCGACTGGACCTCCTCGGTCAGTTCCGCGAACGGGAACGGCCGGTGCAGCACCACCATCGGAAGGCCGTACCGCTCGGCGGCGCGCCGCATGTCGTCGGGCGGCGCCGGGAAGGCCCGGCCGAGGCCGAGCACGAGCGCGGAGGCCTCGGCGCGGTGCAGCGACCTGATGTACTCGGTGCGGACGCGGGCGTCACCGGCGAGCAGCACACCCGTGGTGAGGACCATCTCGCCGCCGCTGAGCATGACTCCGACGTCCGCGGCCTCCGCGACGTGGACCCAGCGCACGGGCCGGTCGAGGTGGCCGGCCCCCGCGACCACCTCGGGCTCCCCCGCGGCGATCCGCTCCAGGGCGAGTATCTGCCGTACGGACAGGGCGTGTTCGGGACCCGTCGCCGCGAGCACCGGTTACGAGACCTCTCGCAGCGCCCGCTCCAGGATCGCCGCGCCTTCCTCCGCCTCCGCCACCGTCAGGGACAGCGGCGGCGCGATCCGCAGGACGCTCGTGTCGTGGCCGCCGCCCTTGCCGATCAGGAGGCCCTGCTCGCGACAGGACTCCAGGACGGCCGCGGCGGCATCGGGCGCCGCCTCGTCCGTGCCCGGCCGCACCAGTTCGACGCCGATCATGAGGCCCCGGCCGCGCACCTCCCGTACGGCGGCGGCGCCCGCCGCGACGGCCCGCAGCCGCTCGATGAGCAGGCCGCCGACCCGGCGCGCGTTGCCCTGGAGGTCGTGTTCCAGGAGGTACGAGAGGTTGGCGTTGCCCGCCGCCATCGTGATCGGGGAGCCGCCGAAGGTCGAGATGGAGTTGGAGTCGAGGGAGTTCATGACGTCGGCACGCGCCACGACCCCACCGATCGACATGCCGTTGCCGATGCCCTTGGCGAAGGTGAGGATGTCCGGCGGCCCGGACTGCCCGTGCGCCTGCCAGCCCCAGAAGTGCTCGCCGGTCCGCCCCCAGCCGGTCTGCACCTCGTCCGAGATCCACAGGATGCCGTCCTCCTTGAGGACCTCGCGGAAGCGCGCGTACAGACCGTCCGGCGGGGCGGTGAACCCGCCGACGCCCTGCACCGGTTCGGCGATCAGCGCCGCGACGCCGCGCGTCTGGCCGAGCATGTCGCGCAGGTCGGCGACGCACGCGTCGATGAACTCGGCGTCGGACAGCGCAGCGTACGGGCCACGGCTGCGGACGCCTCCGTGCACGTACAGCGTCTGGAGCGGGGACAGACTCGTCGGCGACCAGCCCTTGTTGCCGGTGATGCCGACCGCGGTGAAGGAGCGGCCGTGGTAGCTGTTGCGCATCGCCAGGATCTGGTTCGAGCGGCGGTACGCGGTCGCGAGCAGCAGCGCCGTGTCGTTGGCCTCGGTGCCGGACGTGGTGAAGAAGACGCGGGCGTCGGGGATGCCGGACAACTGCGCGACGCGCTCGGCGAGTTCGACCATCGGCCGGTTCAGGTAGAGGGTCGAGGAGTGGATGATGCGGCCCGCCTGCTCGCTGACCGCTTTGGTCACCTCGGGCAGCGCGTGCGCCGTCATCGTCGTCAGGATGCCGCCGAAGAAGTCGAGGTACTTCTTCCCGTCGGCGTCCCACACATGGCGTCCCTCACCGTGCGTGATCTCGATCGGCTCGTCGTAGTACAGGGCGAGCCAGTCCGGCAGGACGGAGCGGTGGCGGGCTTGCAGAGAGGCGCGGTTGGGGGTCATCACGGCTGCGGCGTCCCTTCGTCGATCACGGCTCTGACGTGCTGTTCCAAGCGTCGGTACGAATACGGCTACGGCTGGACGAGGCCCTCGTAGGCGTCGGGGCGGCGGTCCCGGTAGAACGCCCACTGCTGACGCACCTCGTCGATGAGCCCGAAGTCCAGGTCGCGGACGAGGAGTTCCTCCTCCTTGTCGCTCGCGACGTCGCCGACGAACTGGCCGCGCGGGTCGACGAAGTAGGACGTGCCGTAGAAGTCGTTGTCGCCGTACTCCTCGACGCCGACGCGGTTGATCGCGGCGACGAAGTACTCGTTGGCGACGGCCGCGGCGGGCTGCTCCAGCTGCCACAGATAGCCGGACAGACCGCGGCTCGTGGCGGACGGGTTGTAGACGAGCTGCGCGCCGTTCAGGCCCAACTGCCGCCAGCCTTCCGGGAAGTGGCGGTCGTAGCAGATGTAGACGCCGACCTTGCCGACGGCGGTGTCGAAGACGGGCCAGCCCGCGTTCCCCGGCTTGAAGTAGTACTTCTCCCAGAACCCCTTGACCTGCGGGATGTGGTGCTTGCGGTACTTGCCGAGGTACGAGCCGTCGCCGTCGATCACAGCGGCCGTGTTGAAGTAGAAGCCGGACTGCTCGACCTCGAAGACGGGCACCACGATCACCATGCCGGTCTCGCGGGCGAGTTCACGCATGCGTGTCACGGTCGGCCCGTCCGGGACGGGCTCCGCCCAGCGGTAGTGCTCGGGCTCCTGGACCTGACAGAAGTAGGGGGCGTTGAAGACTTCCTGGAACCCGATGACCTTCGCCCCCTGCCGGGCGGCCTCGCGCGCGTGCTCCTCGTGCTTGGCGATCATGGATTCGGTGTCGCCCGTCCAGGTGGCCTGGACGAGTGCGGCGCGTACGACGTGGGCCATGAGCCGCTCCTTTGCCTGATCCTCTACGCCCGTAGACCGGGTCGTAGAGGGACGAACGTAAGCCCACCCGGAAGGCTTGCCAAGACCATCGTCGTTAACCCGCTGAATCGATCGCGTTTCGCACCCGGCCGGGTGACCGCGGGCGGCTCAGGCGGTGAGACCCGCGACGCGCAGCGCGTGCACCACGTCCCAGTAGCGCTCGTCGGAGACGCGCAGCGCCGCCTCCGTGATCAGCGGGACGAGCCGGGCCGGGTCGGCCTCGGCGCTGCGGGCCGCCTCCTCGGGGGTGCGGCTGCGGACGTACGTGTCGAGGAGCACGCGGGCCTCGCGGTGCCGCCCTTCGGCGTCGAGCCGGCCGACCGCCGCGCCGATCTGCTCGGGCGGGCGGCCCACACCCTGGCGCAGGACCTGTTCGGCGTCGGCGGTCCTGCCCGCCGCGGTCAGCGCGTCCGCCGCGGCGACGAGCCGCTCCGGCGGCAGCGACGCCGCCTCCCACAGCAGGGTGGCCCAGTCGGCGCCGAGCCCGGCGCGCTGGAGTTCGGCGGCGAGCAGCGGGAGGCGGGCGGCGGGGCCGTGCACGGCGTCGACGAGGACGCCGTGGGCCTCGCCGCTGCGGCCTGCGGCGCGGAGGCGGAGGAGGGTGCGGATCGCCGCGGCCACGTCCTGGTGGGCCCGGGCGTCCACCACGGGCGGGGGCTGTGCCGTCGGGGTCTCGTCGATGCCGCCGCCTGCGAAACGCGCCCCGCGCGGGGTGGCCGCAACGTCCGGTGCGGGGGCGGGAGTTGCGGGCCGGGAGGCTTCGTCCGTCGGGAGTCCGGCGAAGCGGGCGCCGCCTCGGCGTCGGCGTCTGCCCGGTTGCGGTGCCACCGGCGGCTGCGGGTCGTTCGCGGCAGGGCGCGCAGTCCCCCGCACACCTGAGGGGGCCGCCTCGACCGCCTCCACGTCCCGGAGCCTCGACCGGAGTTCGGCCAGCCGTGCCGTCGCGCGTTCATGGTCGTCCCGCACCCACGCAAGGTCCAGGCGGGCGGCGTCCGCCTCCTCCGCCGAGGTCGCCGCGTCGAGGCGGCGGGTCAGTTCCTGGCGGCGTTCGGTGGCGTGCCGCTGCTCGCGGGTCATGACGTCGATCCGGTCGGCGAGGGCCGCGCGGCCGCCGGGACCGTCGTCGTAGGCGCGCGCGGCCGCCCGGTGCAGGGCTCGCGCCCGCAGGCCCTCGCGCTCGGCCCGCTCGGGGCCGTGCGCGGCCGCGAGGTCCCTGAGCAGGGAGTCCACCACGTCCCAGGGCGGCACCTCACGCCCGTCGAGACAGGCCGTCATGCCCTCGGGGTCGCGCTGCCAGAACACGCCGCACCAGCCGGCGCCCTGGTCGACCCGGGCGAGGATTCCTTGCAGGTATGCCGCGAACTCCCGCACCGCAGCCGGGAGTTGTCCTACGTCCGTCACGCGCCGCCGCCGTTCCCCCACGCCTTGGAGCCTTACGCTCCGGAAGGAAACACCCCGTGTGTTACGACGCTGCTACGCGCAGTTTTCCGGGGTGGCACACGGCCGCACAGCCAGCACCTCAGGCAGGCACCAGTGCGCACCGCACGACGAGGTCGTCCATCGACAGGCCCAGCTCACGGGCGAGGGCGGCGACGGTGAAGAACGCCGGGGTCGGGGCCCGCCCCGTCTCGATCTTCCGCAGCGTCTCGACGGAGATCCCCGCACCGGCGGCCACCTCGGTCATGCTGCGACCCTGGCGCGCCTCGCGGAGCAACTGCCCGAGGTGCTCGCCGCGTTCGCGCTCTTCCGGTGTCAAGGGGGTTCGGACCATGCGCCCAGTGTACCCGAGGAGCCGATTCCTATACCGGATTCTCATACCGGGTTCCCGTACCGGGTTTCTATACCGGATTCAAATACCGGTATAGTTATTGGCATGGTGGAACTGAAGACGAACACATCGATCGACGCGATGCGGGAGGCGGGCCGCGTGGTGGCGCAGGCCCTGGCCGCCGCACGCAAGCACGCGGCCGTGGGCGTGAGCCTGCTCGACCTGGACGAGGTGGCACGCGACGTGCTGCGCGAGGCGGGCGCGACGTCCCCGTTCCTCGGCTACCGCCCCTCCTTCGCACCGACCCCCTTCCCGGCGGTGATCTGCGCCTCCGTGAACGACGCGATCGTGCACGGCATCCCGGACGGCTACCGGCTGCGCGACGGCGATCTCGTGTCGATCGACTGCGGCGCGCAGCTCGACGGATGGGCGGGCGACTCCGCGATCAGCTTCACGGTGGGCACGCCCCGCCCGGAGGACCTGACGCTCATCGAGACGGCCGAGCGAGCGCTGGCCGCCGGGATCGCGGCGGCAGTCGTCGGCAACCGGATCGGCGACATCGCGCACGCCGTCGGCACGGTCGGCCGCGCCGGCGGCTACGGCATCCCGCAGGACTTCGGCGGGCACGGCATCGGCCGGCAGATGCACGAGGACCCGCCGGTGCCGAACGAGGGACGCGCGGGCCGCGGCATGCCGCTGCGCCACGGCATGGTCCTCGCCATCGAGCCGATGCTGATCGCCGGCGGCAAGGACGACTACCACGAGGCGGCGGACGGCTGGACGCTGCGCACGAACGACCGCTCGCGCGCCGCCCACGCCGAGCACACGGTGGCGATCACGGACGAGGGGCCCCGGATCCTCACCGCCCTCTGACGGGGTCAGCGGTCCTGGCGGTCGAGGACGTCCACGACCCAGAAGATCGGGTGCTCGGCCGGGGCGGCGATCCCGCCCTTGGTCATCTTGAAGCCCTTTCGGTACTGGGCGGGCACGGCGATCTGGAGCCGGGAGCCCACACGCGTGCCGCGCAGCGCCTCGTACACCCCCGGCGGCACGGCCTCCCGGTTCACGAGCATCCCGCTGGGTCCCGTGGCCGCGTACGTGATGCGGTACGGCTTGTCCTGACCCCAGATCCAGGTCGCGTACTGCACGACGGCGACATCCTGTTCACCCAGGACGGGGCCCTTGCCCTCGACGAGCGTGTGCACGCCGACCCGTCGCGGCTCGGGGCCCCAACTGCCCACGTGGGGAAGGTTCTTCGGGCCTTTGAACGCGACCTTCGGCGTGGCCCGCGCGCTGCCGGTCACCTGCTTGCCCTCCAGCACCCGCTGGTCGACGCCGTACCCGCCGATCAGGTCGAAGACGAGCACCATGTGATCGGTCGGGCCGACCCGGGCGGGCGCCGCACCGTGCGGGCCGAAGCCGCCGGTCGACGGGGTGACCGTCAGGACGCGGCTGCCGCCCCTGCGGCCGACGAGCGCCTGACTCCAGCCGCGCGAGACGTGCTCATCCTCGAAGGAGACGGTCGCCGGCTGGAGCAGCCCCCAGGACGACATGAGCTTCCTGTCGCCTTCCCAGATCTTCATCTCGACGTCGGTCACGGCCACTTGGCCCCGCTTCACCTCCGCGCCCGTGCCCTCGCGCAGCACCTTCGTCCGGGCCTGCTCCGGCGCCGGACGGTCCGGGACCGTGATCGTCGGTCGGCTGCCGAACGCGCCGGAGACCTCGGGGATGTTCTCGGGCTCCGCCGTCGAGCACGCACCGGCGGCGAGGGCCACGACGGAGAGCGCCGCTGCGGCACGCAGGGCGGGGGCGAGGGCCATGCAGTCCTCCTGGGGACGGTGGGGTTCCGCCAGCGAGCGTCGCGGCAGCCCGCCCGCCGACGGCGTATCCGCGCCCCGACACACCGGATGCCGTACACCCCATGGGCGTACGGCATCCGGCGTTCGGACCGATGTGAGCGGATGGGCGGGGACGCACGAGGCAGCCCGAGCGGGCACCGGCCCACGAAGGACTCAGCGCGACGGCGCCACGAGCCCCAACTCGTATGCGGTGATGACCAGTTGCACCCGGTCGCGGGCGTCCAGTTTGGTGAAGAGCCGGGCCACGTGGGACTTGGCGGTGGCCACGCTGATGAAGAGCTCCTCGGCGATCTCCTGGTTCGACCGGCCGAGCCCGACCAGCGTGAGCACCTCGCGCTCACGTTCCGTGATCGACTCGACGGGGCGGGGCGAGCGGGCCGCGACGGGCCCCGGCCGCCCCACGAAGTCGGCGATGAGGCGCCGGGTCACGCCGGGCGCGATGAGGGCGTCGCCCGCGGCGACCACGCGCACGGCCGCCAGGATGTCGTCGAGCGCCATGTCCTTCACGGCGAACCCGCTGGCTCCGGCGCGCAGCGCCCCGTACACGTAGTCGTCCTCGTCGAAGGTGGTCAGGACGAGGACGCGTACCGTCTCGCCGTCCTGCGCGACGATCCGCCGGGTCGCCTCGATGCCGTCCATGCCGGGCATCCGGATGTCCATCACGACGACGTCGGGCCGCAGCCGCGCGGCCAGGTCGACGGCCTCGGCGCCGCCGCCCGCCTCGCCGACGACCTCCAGGTCGTCCGTGTCCGCGATGAGGACCCGCAGCCCGGAGCGGACTAGCGGCTGGTCGTCGACGAGCAGCACTCGTACGGTCATCGCGCCGCTCCCGACAGCGGGATGCGCGCCGTCACCCGGAACCCGCCCCCGGGCCGCCGCCCCGCGTCGAACTCCCCGCCCAGCAGACTCACCCGTTCGGCCATCCCCGTGATCCCCATGCCGGGCACCGTAACCGACGCCGCGGCGCCGGAGTCGACGATCTCCAGGCACAGTTCGTCGTCACCGTAGGAGACCAGGACCCGGCACGCGTCGACGCCCGCGTGCCGCACCACGTTGGTCAGCGACTCCTGGACGATCCGGTACGCGGCGAGGTCGACGTCGTGCGGCAGCGCGCGCTCCGTCCCCTTCCGTGTCACCTCTACGTCGACGCCGGCGTCCCGCGTCAGCCGGTCGAGGTCACCGAGCCCGCCGCCCGGGGTGAGCGGCGCCTCGGCGCCCGGCTCCGCCTTGCGCAGCGAGACGAGGGTGCGGCGCAGTTCCGCCAGGGTCTCGCGGCTGGTCGCCTCGATGGCCTCCAGGGCGGCGCGCGCCTCTGCGGGCTGGGTCTCGATGACGCGACTCGCGACACCGGACTGGATGGCGATGACGCCGATGCTGTGGGAGACCATGTCGTGCAACTCCCTTGCTATGCGCAGCCGTTCGGCGGTGACGGCCTCGGTGACCTCCCGTGCGCGCAGGGCACCGGCGTGCTCGCGCCGCTCCCGGCCGAGCAGCCCGATCATGCAGGAGACGAGGAGGGCGAGCAGCGCCATGGTCCACGCGCCGAGGACGGACGCGTGCGCGAATCCGGCGATGGTCACGGCCTGGACGAGCGCGGACAGCACAGCCCCGGTGATCCACTGCGGCCGCGGCCGGGCCGCGACGAGGTACCCGAGCGCCACGTCGGCCGACACGAACGCGAAGAGCATCACCTGTCGTGCGTCGTAGTCCCCCCGCACGGCCGACGGAATGGAGCCGACCGCGATCACCGTGCCGAGCAGGATCACCGCGAGCCCGAGCAGCGGCGTCCGCCGCACCACCCCCACCAGGAGGACAGCGGTGAAGGCGACCAGTACGGCGCGCACGACCGGACCCGCGTCCTGGGCCGCGAACAACGGCAGCGTCAGCACGAACGGGTACAGGGCGAGCCCGAACCCGGCGGCGACACCGCGAGAGGACGATGTCGAGTTCATGCAGGTGAGCGTACGAGGACGGGTGCGGGCGGACATCAGCCCCGGGGATGCATCCCCGGGGCTGAGCCGGTCACTTGGCGGGCTGCACCACCATGGCCGAGCCCCCGCCGCGCCGCACCTTCTCGGCGGCGGCGAGCCACTGTCCGCCCGGCAGCCGCTGCACACCGGTCGCGGCACCGATCTCCGGGTTCGGCTTGAAGGAGTGCCCGATGGCTTCGAGCTCGCCTCGCAGCGCACTGTCGTAGAGGCCGGGTTCGAGCTCCGTCTGCGCGGCGTTGCGCTGGCTGGCGCGCGGCGCCGCGATCGCGTCGACGAGCGGCAGGCCCCGGTCGAGGAACCCGGTCAGGGTCTGCAGCACGGTGGTGATGATGGTGGCCCCGCCGGGCGACCCCAGCGCCACGACCGGCTTGTGCGCCTTGTCGAGCACGATGGTCGGCGAGATCGACGAGCGCGGCCGCTTGCCCGGACCCGGCAGGTTCGGGTCGTGGACGGCCGGGTTGGCGGGCGCGAAGGAGAAGTCGGTCAGTTCGTTGTTGAGCAGGAAGCCGCGGCCCGGCACGGTGATGCCGCTGCCGCCGGTCGACTCGATGGTGAGGGTGTACGCGACGACGTTGCCCCACTTGTCGGCGGCGGTCAGATGGGTGGTGTTCTCGCCCTCGAACGTCGTCGGAGCGGCCTTGTCCCCCGCCTCACCGCACCTGCCCGGGTGCCGGGGATCGCCGGGCGCCACCGGGCTGGTCAGCACCGCGTCGTCCTTGATGAGGCACTCCCGCGAGTCCGCGTACTTCTGCGACAGGAGCTGCTTCGTCGGTACGTCCTCGAAGGCGGGGTCGCCGACCCAGCGCCCCCGGTCGGCGAACGCGATCCGGCTCGCCTCGATGAACCGGTGCAGGTAGCGGACGTCGGACGCCTTCGACAGGTTGGTGTGCTCCAGGATGTTGAGGGCCTCGCCGACGGTCGTGCCACCGGACGAGGACGGCGCCATCGAGTAGACACCGAGCCCGCGGTACGACGTCTTGGACGGGGCCTGATACTTGGCGGTGTAGGCCGCGAGGTCCTTCGCCGACAGCTTCCCGGGGCGCGCGAGATAGCCCGAACCCGGGTCCACCGGCGGCTTGTTGACGGTGGCGACGACGTCCTTGCCGATGTCCCCGCGGTACAGCGCCCCGACACCCTTGCTGCCCAGCTCCGCGTACGTGCGCGCGAGGTCGGCGTTCTTGAACGTCGAGCCGACGACGGGCAGTTGCCCGCCCGGCAGGAACAGCTTCGCCGTGTCGGGGAAGTTCCGGAAGCGGGCCTCGTTCGCCGCGGTCTGCGAGCGGAACGTGTCGTCGACCGTGAACCCGTCCCGCGCCAGGCGCTCGGCCGGTGCCAGGACGGAGCCGAGCCGCTTGCTGCCCCACGCGTCGAGCGCGGACTGCCAGGTCGCCGGCGTACCCGGTGTGCCGACGCTCAGGCCGCTGGTCACGGCGTCGTTGAAGGCGAGGGGCTTGCCGTTCTCCAGGAACAGGTCGGAGCCGGCCGTCAGCGGCGCGGTCTCCCGGCCGTCGATGGTGTGCACGGAGCGGGTCTTGGCGTCGTAGTAGACGAAATAGCCGCCTCCGCCGATCCCGGAGGAGTACGGCTCGGTGACGCCGAGGGCCGCGGCGGTGGCGACGGCGGCGTCCACGGCGTTGCCTCCCTTGCGCAGCACCTCGATCCCGGCGGCGGAGGCGTCGGCGTCGACGCTGGCCACGGCGCCGCCGTACCCGACGGCGACAGGCACCTTCTGCGGAGTGGAAGCGGAGGAAGGGGGCGCGGCCGCCCCGACCGTCACCATGGTCGCCACAGCGGCGCACAACGACAGATTCCGCCCAACTGAACGTCTCATCAGTACCTCCGGTCAACAGCCGTCTGCGCAGCGTAACTTGACTTCCCCGGGCCGTCAGGACCCCCTCGAACACCGGTGCGCCGGTTGGCTAGAGTGCGCCCCCATGACTGAAGACGTGCGCAACATCGTCCTCGGCCTGATCGCAGCGGGCATCAGCGCCGCGCTGGGCTGGCTCGCCCGCACCTACCTGTGGAAGCGGAAGCTCCGCAGGAAGCAGGCGTTCTTCGGGCTGCCCGACAACTCGGAGTCGCTGCTCGTGGTGAACCGCGACGCGGGCGGCCCCGAGCTGACAGTGAAGCGCCACGACGTCTTCGCGCTGCTCGAACTCTCCGCGCTCATCAAGGACTGCGGCGCCCACGCCCAGGTCGTCGCCCACGACACGGCGCAGCAGGGCTTCGGCGAGCGCACGGAGTTCTGCGTCGGCGGTCCCGCCTCGAACCGCCGGATGGCGGCGCACATGGTGAGCCTGCTGCCCGGGATCCGCGTGAACAGCGACCCGGAACCGGGCCCCGACCGGGGCGCGTTCCAGATCGGCACCGAGCGCTACCGCCTGGAGCCCGGCAGAACCGAGTACGTGGTCCTGGCCCGGCTGACCGCCGGCGAGGCCAAGGAGGCGAGACCGGTCTTCCTCTTCTGCGGCCAGCTCCCCATCACCAACCAGGCGGCGACCCGCTATCTCGCCCGCCACCACGAGCGCCTCGCCCGCAAGCACGGCAACAGCTCGTTCGTGCTGCTCCTGAAGGTGGTCAACTCGGGGGCGTACGGCCCCGACGTCGTCGAGCTCGTCGCCGACGTCACGAAGGCCGCCCAGACCCCGCTCCCCGCGCCGGCCGCGGCCCGCACGTCGCACCGCGCCAAGTAGCCCGGAGGACAAGGAGCCCGTAAACCAAGGAGAGCGGTGCCCCCGTCGCGTACGAATGCGACCAGGGCCCGCTCGGCCTCGGCAAGCAGGCGCGTCCCACCCCGTGCACAGCTGACCTTCCGCCCGCGGACGCGGGCAGTGATCTCCGGCTGCTGGGCGGGGACTGCCCATGCTTTTCGGCTACTGCACTCCTGGCAGCAGCGTCCCGGGTTCGGCAGGCGCGACATCCGCCGCCTCCGTCTTGGGATTGCGCCGCTGACGCTTGGCCACCCACTGGGCGAACCACGACAGCAACATGCACATCCCGATGTAGATCGGCGAGATCACCATCACCACGGGGATGAAGGGCAAATCGTAGTCGAGGTTCGACGCGATGAGCTTCCCGGCGTGGAGGAACTCCTCGTAGGTGATGAGATAGCCGAGCGACGTGTCCTTCAGGGCGACCACCAGCTGGCTGATGATGGCCGGCAGCATGGCCCGTACCGCCTGCGGCACCAGCACATGCGTCATGACCTGCGTCTTGCGCATTCCGAGCGCGTACGCGGCCTCCCGCTGCCCGCGCTCCACGGAGTTGATGCCGGAGCGGAACACCTCGGCGAGCACGGAGCCGTTGTAGAGCGTCAGCCCGGCGACCAGCGCGGGCAGCGGCTCGACCTTGAGGGCCACGTAGATGAAGAAGATCATCACGAGGACCGGCATCGCGCGGAAGAACTCCACGAACAGTGTCGAGATCCAGCGCACGGGACGGTGGTCGGACAGCCGCCCGACGGCGAGCAGCGTCCCGAGGACGAGGGAGAGCGCGGCCGCGATGGCGAACGCCTTCAGCGTGTTCCCGAGCCCGCGCAGCAACAGCTCCTGGATGCCCTTGTACTCGAAGGGCATCCACTTGGTGGAGGTGAACTGGTCGGTGTCGAAGAGCAGATACAGGATCCACGCGGCGATCCCGAGCACGGCGAGCGTGGAGACGAGGCCGTAGATCCTGTGCCGGCGCTCGGTCTTCGGGCCCGGGATGTCGTAGAGCGCGGTCGCGGAGCGGTCGAGGGCTTTCATCGGGCGACTCCCCAGCGCTTCTCGAGGACGTTGAAGAGCGCGCTGATGGCGAGCGTGATGACGAGATAGCCGAGCGCGATCCAGACGAACGTCCAGATGATGTTGTAGCCGAGTTCGCTGAGCGTCTTGTACGTGCCGAGCAGCTCGGTGACGCTGAACGCGCCCGCGATCGCCGAGTTCTTGGCGAGCGCGATGAGCGTCGAGCCGACGGGCGGGATCACGGACCGGAAGGCCTGCGGCAGGATCACGTTGGTCAGGGTCTGGCTGAACGTCATCCCGAGACTGCGCGCCGCCTCGCCCTGCCCGCGGGGGACGGTGTTGATGCCGGAGCGCAGCGCCTCGCAGATGAACGCCGAGGTGTAGCAGCCGAGCGCGAGCACCGCGAACACGGTGAACGGCAGCACGAGTCCGAAGCGCGGCAGGCCGAGCAGCACGGCGAAGAACAGCAGCGTCAGCGGGGTGTTGCGCAGCACCGTGACCCAGGCCGTGCCGAAAGCGCGGAAGGAGCCGACGGGCGCGACCCGGAACGAGGCCATGACGAACCCGAGGACGAGCGCCAGGACCGAGGCGTAGACGGTGAGTTCGACCGTACCGAGGAAGCCTTCCCAGTACGTCGAGATGTTGTCGGTCAGAACGTTCACGTGACGCTCCTCAGCTCGCCGGGTAGCGGTCGATGGGCGGCGGCGTCGGGGCGGGTTCTCCGGACAGTCCGAGGGTGGCCTCGAACGCCTTCTTCCAGTCCCCGTTCTTCTGGCGGGCCTCCAGGGCGTCGTTCATGGCGAACCGCAGCGCGTTGTCCTTGCGCGGTACGCCGATGCCGTACGGCTCCTCGGAGAACGGCTTGCCCGCCAGTTTCAGCTCGTCGGGCGCCTTGGCGGCGAAGCCGAGCAGGATCGCGTCGTCGGTGGTGACCGCGTCGACCTGGTAGGTCAGCAGGTTGTCGACACAGATCGAGTACGTGTCGTACGCCACGAGTTCGGCCTTCGGGTAGTCGGCCTGGATCCGCTGGTACGGGGTGGAGCCGGCCGCCGAGCAGACCCGCTTGCCCGCGAGGTCGCCCGGGCCGTGGATGTCGTTCTCGTCGCTGCGCACGAGCAGCGACTGGCCGGCCATGAAGTAGGGGCCGGCGAAGCCGACGAGCTTCTTGCGGTTGTCGTTGATGGTGTACGTGCCGACGTAGTAGTCGATCTGCCCGTTCTGGAGGGCGGTCTCGCGGTTCGCCGAGGCGATCGTCTTGAAGGCGATCTTCTTCGGGTCGAGGCCGAGCGAGGCGGACACCATCTTGGCGATCTCGATGTCGAAGCCGGAGTAGACGCCGTTGGCGGGGTTCTTCTCCCCGAGGTACGGCTGGTCCTCCTTGGCGCCGACCACGAAGTGGCCGCGCTTCTTCGCCTTCTTCCACGTCGGGGAGTCGGGCAGCGAAAAGCCCTGCGCCACTTGGTACGTGGGGAGTTCGGCGGCGGACGGGCCCTTGACCGGCGGGCTGCCCTCCTTGCCGCAGGCGGTGGCGGCGACGGCCGTCACGAGGAGCGCGGCGAGCAGCCGCAGCGACTTGGCGATCATCAGGTGCTTCACTCCCCCGTCAGTGCTTGAGGATCTTGGAGAGGAAGTCCCGGGCGCGCTCGCTCTCGGGGTGCGTGAAGAAGTCCTCGGGGGCACGGTCCTCGACGATCTTCCCGTCCGCCATGAACACGACCCGGTCGGCGGCGGTGCGGGCGAAGCCCATCTCGTGGGTGACCACCACCATCGTCATGCCGTCGCGCGCGAGTTGCTGCATGACCTCGAGGACCTCGTTGATCATCTCCGGGTCGAGCGCGGACGTCGGCTCGTCGAAGAGCAGGGCCTTGGGGTCCATGGCGAGGGCGCGGGCGATGGCCACGCGCTGCTGCTGGCCGCCGGACATCTGCGCGGGGAACTTGTCGGCGTGGGCGGCGAGTCCGACCCGGTCGAGGAGTTCACGGGAGCGCTTGTCCGCCTCGTCCTTCTTGCGCCTCCTGACCTTCACCTGCGCCAGGGAGACGTTCTGGAGTACGGTCTTGTGCGCGAAGAGGTTGAAGGACTGGAAGACCATGCCCACTTCGGCGCGGAGCTGCGCCAGGGCCTTGCCCTCTTCGGGCAGCGGCTGCCCGTCGAGCCGGATGGACCCGGACTCGATCGTCTCCAGACGGTTGATCGTCCGGCAGAGCGTCGACTTGCCCGACCCCGAAGGGCCGATGACCACGACCACCTCCCCCTTGCCGACGGTGAGGTTGATGTCCTGGAGGACATGCAGCTCCCCGTAGTACTTGTTCACGTCACGCAGCTCGATCAACGGATCGACGGCCATGGCAGTCCCTGCCCACTCTCAGCTGTGTCGGTCCGCGCAAACTATCCACGCTGATATGGGACTTAACCGACGACACGCACTTATGGCCATTAACCGTATTTGCGGCTCAACGGCGTTCCTGGCCACGGGCCTACGATTCGGCGGCCTCCGCGTAGAACTGGGAGAGCTCGGGGGCGCCGCTCACGGCCCAGGCGTGGCCCGCCTCCACGACGTCGATCTCGCG
The DNA here is from genome assembly GCF_040679615.1 of Streptomyces sp. NPDC052225. Taxonomy (NCBI): domain Bacteria; kingdom Bacillati; phylum Actinomycetota; class Actinomycetes; order Kitasatosporales; family Streptomycetaceae; genus Streptomyces; species Streptomyces sp. NPDC052225. The sequence continues at coordinate 353,950 of NZ_JBFAVD010000005.1, forward strand.
CCCGGACGCAAGGCGTACGACCGGCTGCCCGTTGGGCCAGATCACCCATGCGGCGCCGGGCGCGTGGTGCACGAGGACGGTGCCGAGGTAGAGCCCCGCGTCGTTGCCGAGCCAGTGCAGTACGTCCTCGTCCTCGCGCCAGCGCGGCACCAGCTGGTCGAGCGCCTCCAACGACCGTACGGAGTCGTCGAGTTCGACCCCGGCGTCCTCCGCCTGGGAGCGCAACAGCTCGCACTCGGAGAGGAGTTCGGCGAGACCTCCGTCCGTGCCGTCACCCGCGTCGCCGCCCTCGCCGAACACCGCGACGCCGAAGGCGGGGCCGTGCTTCTTGCGCCAATTACCCACGAAAGGGATCTTCATACCGCACAGACTGGCATCCGCGCCGGGCCGCGCACCACAGGCGCGCGGGCCACGTCGCGGCGCGGGGTTCGCGGGGAGTTCCCCCTCGCTTCATACGCGGCTCATTGACGCGTTCCCGCCCCCTCCCTACGTTCATGGCGCACCTGTCTCGTCAGCCGCACGATGGAGGGAGCCGGCCTTGCGCCGACGTACCTGGGGAACAGCCGCCGTCCTACTGGCCGTCTGCGCGGGCCTCGCGCCAGGGGGCACGGCCCACGCGGCCCCCGGCAGATCCGAGCCGCTCCCCCTGGAGCGGCTCTTCGACAACCGGGCGGTCAGCGACGACCGGGCCCCGGGCGAGGCGGACTTCGACGGCGCGGGCGGTTCGCTGTCCGCGCAGGACCTGACGGCCGCGGGCTGGACCCCCGGGCGGAGCCTGGGAGTTGACCGGGCGCGCCTGACGTGGCCGCGGACGGCCGGAACCGGCGACGACAACGTGGCCGCGAACGGACAGCGGGTCCGGGTGAGCGGGAGCGGCGACGCCCTCGCCTTCCTGGTGGCGGGCACCGGCGGGGACGCCGGCGGGGCGGGCGTCGTGCGGTACGCGGACGGGACCCGCTCCGCGTACACGCTGACCGCCCCCGACTGGCGCACCGGACCGCTCGCGACGAAGTCGGTCGCGCTGCCGCACCGGAACACACCGGACGGCCAACTCACCGAGAGGACCAGGCTGTACGTGGTGACGGTGCCGGTGCGCACGGGTCGCCGGATCACGTCGGTCGAGCTGCCGAAGGCACCGGAGAGCGGGGCCGCACTGCATGTGTTCGCGCTGTCCGTGCGGGCGCGCACCACCGGCTGGACGGGGACCTGGTCGGCGTCCACGGCCGGCTATACGACGGTGGGCCCGTGGGCCGACCGCACGGTGCGGCTCGTCGTGCACACGAGCACGGGCGGACCGCGCGTACGCGTCCGGCTCGACAACACCTTCGCATCGACGCCGGTACGGATCGGGAGCGCGTCGGTGGCGGTGCAGGAGTCGGGGGCGGCGGCGCGCGGGAACCCGGTGCCGCTGACGTTCCGTGGCGCCGCCGGGACCCAACTCCCGGCCGGCGCGCAGGCGTTCAGCGATCCGCTGGACTTCGACGTACCCGCGGACGCGAACCTCCTGGTCAGCTTCCATCTGCCGGAGCCGGTCGCCGCGGCGCCCGTGCACAGCCAGGCCATCCAGCGCTCGTACGTGAGCGAGCCCGGGGACCACGCCGGTGACGCGCAGGGCACGGCCTACACGTCCACGATCTCGTACTGGCCGCTGCTGACCGGCGTCGACGTCGGGGGCGGCCCGGGCTCCGTCGTGCTGCTCGGCGACTCGATCACGGACGGCGTGAAGTCGACGCAGGACGCGAACCACCGCTGGCCGAACGTGCTCGCGACGCGCCTGCTCGCCCAGTCCGAGGTGCCGCGCTACGGGGTCCTGAACCAGGGCATCTCGGCGAACAAGGTCGCCACCGACCGGTACGTGGGCGACGGGATCTCGACCGACACGGGCGGGGTGAGCGCGCTGCACCGCCTGGACCGGGATGTGCTGGCCCAGACGTCGGCCCGGACCGTCGTGGTGTTCCAGGGCATCAACGACGTGCGGTGGGGCGCGAGCGCCGAGCAGGTGGTTGCGGGGCTGCGGGAGATCGCGGCGCGGGCGCACGCGCGGGGGCTGCGGGTGATCGGGGCGACGATCACTCCGTGCGAGGGAGAGGCGCTGTGCACGGCTGCCGCCGATGCGGAGCGGGCTGCCGTGAACTCGTTTGTGCGCGGGGCGGGTTCGGGGTTCGACGGGGTGCTCGACTTCGACGCGGTGCTGCGTGACCCGGCGCATCCTTCGCGGATGCGCCCGGAGTTCGACAGCGGGGATCATCTGCATCCCGGGGATGCGGGGCTGAAGGCCTTGGCCGACTCCGTCGACCTGCGGGTCCTGGTCGGCTGACCGCACGGTGGGGGCTGGTCGCGCAGTTCCCCGCGCCCCTGAAATGCCTGCGCCTCGCGCGCATTTCCCCTGAGGGGCGCGGGGAACTGCGCGACCAGCCCCCACGCACCCGCAGACGCGCTACACGTCCAGATCCACCACCACAGGGGCGTGATCCGAAGCCCCCTTGCCCTTCCGCTCCTCGCGGTCGACATACGCATCCTTGACCGCCCCGGCGAACGCAGCGTTCCCGTACACCAGGTCGATCCGCATCCCCTTGTTCTTCGGGAACCCGAGCGCCCGGTAGTCCCAGTACGTGAACGGGTGGTCGTACTTCAGCGGCCGAGGCACGACATCGCTCAGCCCGGCCTCCCGCAACGCGGCCAGCGCAGCGCGCTCCGCGGGGGTGACATGCGTGGCGCCGTCGAACAGGGCGATGTCCCAGACGTCGTCGTCCGTCGGCGCGACGTTGTAGTCGCCCATGACCGCGAACGGGCGCGAGCCCGCCGCGTCGCTCGCGACCGCCGCCTTCAGGGCCTCGAACCACTGGAGCTTGTACGCGTAGTGCGGGTGGTCCACCTCCCGGCCGTTCGGCACGTAGACCGACCAGACGCGGACCGGGCCGCAGGTCGCGGAGACCGCGCGGGGCTCCTCGGCGCCGTCGTAGCCGGGGTCGCCGGGCAGGCCCTTGACGACGTCCTCCAGGCCGACGCGGGAGAGCAGTGCCACCCCGTTCCACCTGCCGTTCGCGTTCACCGCCGACTCGTAGCCGAGCTCCCGCAGCGCGTCCGCGGGGAACTGCTCGGCCGAGCACTTGGTCTCCTGGATGCACAGCACGTCCGTGCCGCTGCTCTCCAGCCAGGCAAGGAGGCGCGGCAGCCGCGCGGTGATCGAGTTCACGTTCCAGGTAGCAATGCGCATGCCCCACAACCTACCGGCCGGGTATGACAACGGCCCGACCCCGGGCACGGATATAGACAGGCAACCTTGCAAGTTTTCCTGTTAGGCAGGTAGCCTGCCGAACATGAGCACCCCCAGCACCGGCACCCCGCACGCCCTCGACGAGCGCCCCGCCCTCGTCCTCATCGACCTGCAGAACGGCATCCTCGGCCTGCCGACCGTGCACCCCGCCACGGACGTCCTGAAGAACGCGGCGCGCCTCGCGGACGCCTTCCGCGCCCAGGGCCTGCCGGTCGTGCGTGTGAAGGTCGCCTGGTCGCCCGACGGCGGCGACCTGCCGGCGGGCCGGTCCGCGGCGCCGGGCCTCACCCAGGCACCCCCGCCGGAGTTCTCCGCGTTCCCCGACGAGCTCGGGCCGCTGGGCGACGACATCGTGATCACCAAGCGGCACTGGGGCGCGTTCACCGGCACCGAGCTGGATCTCCAGCTGCGCCGGCGCGGGGTGACGCAGATCGTGCTCGGCGGCATCTCGACGTCCATCGGGGTCGAGTCGACCGCGCGCTCCGCCTTCGAGCTGAGCTACCACCTGCTGGTGGTCGAGGACGCGACGACCGACACGGACGCCGCGTCGCACGCGCACACCTTCGGCAAGATCTTCCCGCGCATCGCCGAGCTGGGCACGACCGAGGACGTCCTCGAACTCCTCGCGCGGCGACGGTAGTTCACAGCCGCGTCGAGTCACCCGGCGTCAGACGCAGGTGCTCGGTGCCGCCGAGCGCGCCGATCTGGTTGTCGTAGATCGGGCGCGCGAGGTCGGTCAGGAGCGCGTCATGGATGTCGTACGCCCGCTGCGGCTTCACCTCGCGCACGTACTCGATGACCTCGGCGATCTTGTTCCACGGCGCCATGACCGGCAGCATCAGGGTCTCGACGGGCCGGTCGGGGACGGTCAGGGCGTCGCCGGGGTGGAAGACGGCGCCGCCGTCGACGAGGTAGCCGACGTTCGTGATGCGCGGGATGTCCGGGTGGATGACGGCGTGCAGTTCGCCGTGCACCTGTACGTCGAAGCCCGCCGCCGTGAACGTGTCGCCGTGCCCGACCGTGTGGACGCGGCCGGGGAACGCCGCCGAGATCTGCTCCGCCACCGACCTCAACGTCCAGATGTGCGCGCCGGGATTGGCCTCCATCCCGGCGCGCAGCCGTTCCTCGTTGAAGTGGTCGGGGTGCTCGTGCGTCACGAGGATCGCGTCGGCCCCGAGCGCGGCGTCCCCTTCGGAGAACCCGCCCGGGTCGATGACGAGCGTCTGTCCGTCCTTCTCCAGGCGGACGCAGGCATGGGTCTTCTTCGTGAACTTCATACGCCCCATCCTGCTCCTACTCCTGCGGCGTCGTCTCCTCGCGGATCACCTGCTGGGCGACCTTGAACGCCGCGTTGGCGGCGGGAACACCGCAGTAGACGGCGGCCTGGAGCAGGATCTCCTTGATCTCGGCCGGCGTGAGCCCGTTGCGCAGCGCGGCCCGGGTGTGGAAGGCCAGTTCGTCGAGGTGACCGCCCGCGACCAGCGCGGTCAGCGTCACGCAGGAGCGCATCCTGCGGTCGAGGCCGGGGCGCGCCCAGATCTCGCCCCAGGCGTAGCGCGTGATGAACTGCTGGAAGTCCCCGGAGAACTCGTCGGCCGTGGCCAGCGCCTGGTCCACGTGCGCGTCGCCGAGCACCTCGCGGCGCACCTTCAGGCCCACGTCGTGCGGGTCGGGACGGCCCGCGGCCTCCGGCTGGAGGACGGCCGCGCTGATCTCCGCCCGCGGCGCGAGCGGCGGGGGCGGCGGCGCGAGGACCGGCTTGACCGGGGCGGCCTGGATGGCGTGCTGCCCGGTCTCGTACGCGGGGATCCAGGCCGAGGAGAAGTGGCGTACGAGAAGGTCGGTGACGGCCGCGGGCTGCTCGACCGGGGCCAGGTGCGAGGCGCCGGGGACGACGGCGAGGCGCGCGTCCGGGATGCCGGCCACCAGCGTGCGGGCCTCGGCCGGCCCCGTGACCTGGTCCTCCGAGCCGACGAGCACGAGCGTGGGCAGACCGATGGCGCCCAGCTCGGCGCGGATGTCGAAGGCGGCGAGGGCCTCGCAGGCGGCGATGTAGCAGCCGGGATCCGTCGTACGGACCATCTGCACGGCCCAGTCGGTGATGGCGGGCTGCGCGGTCGCGAAGCCCGGCGTGAACCAGCGCTCCGGGGACGTGCGGGCGATGGGGTCGAGTCCGTTGCTGCGCACGATGACGCCGCGCTGGCGGAACTCGTCGGCCGTGCCGAAGCGGGGCGAAGCCGCGATCAGCGCCAGGGAGGCGACGCGGTGCGGGTGGCGCAGGGCCAGTTCGGCACCGATCGCGCCGGCCAGCGAGCAGCCCGCGTACCCGAACCGCTGCACGCCCACCTCGTCGAGCGTGGCGAGCAGCCGGTCCGCGAACTCGGCGACGGAGCCCGCGGGGTGGGCGGGGGCGCCGCCGTGGCCGGGAAGGTCGTAGCGGAACACCCGCCACTGCCGGGTCAGCTCGGGTATCTGCCGGTCCCACATGTGCCAGGTCGTACCCAGTGAGGGGCCCAGGATCAGGACAGGGGCGTCTTCGGGCCCGTCAAAGCGGTACTGCAAGGTCTGGGTACGCGTCTCACTCACCCGCCAACGCTCCCACATCGCGCCGCGGCGCCGATAAGGGGGTGGTGAGAATTCAGGGCGGACCAGGTGAAAGATCCCCCTGCGTACGCGATCATCGCCCGATGGACACACGTTTCCTCGGCATCACCGAGCTGGCCGAAACCCCTTCCGTGGCCGTCGTCGTCGACGTCATGCGCGCCTTCACGGTCGCCGCGTGGGCCTTCGCGAGGGGCGCCGAGAAGATCGTGCTCGCCGAGTCGCTGGACGACGCCAGGGCGCTCAAGGCGGAGCATCCCGAGTGGGTGGCGCTCAAGGACGGGCCGCCCGCGCCCGGGTTCGACGCCGTCAACTCACCGGGCCTGCTGCGGTCCGCGGACCTCGACGGGCGCACCGTCGTACAGAAGACGACGGCCGGGACGGTCGGCGCCCTCGCGGTGAAGGACGCGTCGCTCGTGCTGTGTGCCGGGTTCGTGGTGGCGGAGGCGACGGCGCGGGTGCTGCGGGAGCGCGCGGACGACGGCGCCGGGGTGACGTACGTGGTGACCGGGGAGGACGGGCGCGCCGAGGAGGATCGGGCGTGCGCCGAGTACATCGCGGGACGGGCCGCGGGGGACGGGACGGACGCCGCCCCGTACCTGCGCCGGGCCCAGCACTCGCGCGCCGCCGATGAGTTGACGCAAGGGATCCGTCAGGGGGTGCACCCCGACGACGTCGCGCTCTGCCTCGAACTCGACCGGTTCCCCTTCGCCATGGTGGCGGCCCCGGAGGGCGCGCTCATGGTGCTGCGTGCGCGCGCCGTACCGTCGCTCCGGTCGCCTGCGTCCGTGTCGCTCCAGTCGCGCTAGTCGTCCCGGGCGGACTGTGCGGACGCCTTCGCCTGCTTCGCCGCTTCGCCTGCGCGGCGGTACTCGGCGTTGAGCCGCTGGGCCTCTTCGAGCTGGTCCTCGAGGATGACGATGCGGCAGGCGGCCTCGATCGGGGTGCCCTGGTCGACGAGCTCGCGCGCGCGGGCGGCGATGCGCAGCTGGTACCGGGAGTAGCGCCGGTGTCCGCCGCTGGAGCGCAGCGGGGTGATCAGGCGGGCTTCGCCGATGGCCCTCAGGAAGCCCTGGGTGGTACCGAGCATCTCGGCGGCCCTGCCCATGGTGTAGGCGGGGTAGTCGTCGTCGTCGAGACGCCCGAACGAGTCCTCTGCTGTCATTTGCACCTTCTCTGTGAAACGCGTCGAGGGGCCCTGGCGCCGTACCGGCACCAGGGCCCCGAAGGAACTACTACACCATCTGCCGGCTCTTGTACTGCGCCGACCTATTGTTGCCGCACGTCCGGCTCGGAAACTGCCGGGGGCGCGGGGATCGCGGATGCGTGACCGGAGACCACCTGCCTATCGATGTCCTGCGGTACCCGGACTCGATGCTCCCGTCCGGGCGATCCTGATGGCGTTCGATCCCTCCGTTCTTTCCCGCGGTTGTACGGATACTTCGGTACTGCTACTTCGTCTACTGCTTGCGTCTCGATCTTCCGATCTCGGCTACGAGAGAAACCATAGCCAGCCCACAGCCCAATGTCTACTCCGGCCGAGATAGATTTCTGCGCGTCCAGGGAGGAGGTAATCCTTCGCAGGCCGTCGGCGGGCAGGAAATATAGTGGGGGCCATGTCGAAGCCTGACGAGTTGCTCGTTGACATCGCCGCCCTGGTGGAGTCCGAGGAGAGCAACCAGATGTCCCTGACCGTGGTCACCTGTGGTGCCGTCATCACCGGCCGGCTCGCTCCCGAAGCCGTGTGGAGGCGGCGGGTCTGCGAGGTCCTGTCCGACTCGGACCGACTCGGTGAGTTCTCCGCCGTGTTCGACGCCCCCACCAAGCGCGCCGACCCGCCGACCCATCTGCACTTCCATGTGGCCCGGATCCTCCAGGGCACCGTGGGCATCCCGGAGACGGGCGGGATGTACCGCGTCGCGATCGAGGACGTGAGCGCCTGGACCGTGGGCGACTTCAGTTACTCCGACCGCTGAACACAGCAGTGTGGCCCCGCCCGGCACATCGCCGGACGGGGCCACACTGCTGTGTTCAGACGGCCGCGGGGGTTCCCAGCAGCGCGGAGGCCCGCTGGAACGCGTCCTCGACCCGTACGGGTTCGGCCGCGGGCAGCGTGCGGCAGGTGAAGCCGAGCCGCTCCATGGCCCGCAGGACCTCGGCGGCGGAGAAGTCGCGGCGGTCCTGGCCGGTGATCACCTGGCCCACCTGCTTGACGGGGTAGTGGCGGCGGCCGATGGTCACCGATTCACCGGTGACGGGTTCGGCCTTGATGCCCTTCATCGACTGCACCACACCGCTCTTGGTGAGTTCGAAGGGGAAGCGGGCGATGACGCAGCGCATGATGCCTCACAGGGAGAAGTTCAGCGGAACAGGGTCAGCAGGCCAGGGCGGGGATGTCGCGCAGCCGTACACGGTCCGTGTAGGCGGAGCTGGCGCGGACGGCGGTGAGGCCGGTCCGGGTGACGAGTCCGGTGCGCTCGTCGTCCTGGTCGCACACGGCCAGCCGGCCGGTGCGGGCGGCGGTCATGATGGCCAGCGCCACTTCCACGCTCATGTCGTCACAGACCTGGACCAGCGTCAAAAGATGCCTCCTGCGGAGTGGGGTGAGTTCTTCGGCCGACCGGGTGTTACGCAGCCTGGCTGGCGCTGCCCGTCGGACGGGCGGACGCGCGCCGGGCTCCGGAGGAGGGGCGGCGGCGGCCCCGGGCGGAGGGGCCGCGGCGCGGGCGGTCCTCCGCCGGTGCGGTGATGACCACCGGGACTCCGGACGGCTCCTGCGCGCCGGTGATCCGGCTCAGGGCGGCGTCGCCCGAGCGGACCTGGGTGGTCTGCGGGCGGATCCCCGCGTCCGACATCAGGCGCGCGATGCTGCGGCGCTGGTTCGGCGTGACGAGGGTGACGACGCTGCCGGCCTCACCCGCGCGGGCGGTGCGGCCGCCGCGGTGGAGGTAGTCCTTGTGGTCGGTCGGCGGATCGACGTTGACGACGAGGTCGAGGTTGTCGACGTGGATGCCGCGCGCCGCGACGTTCGTCGCGACGAGGACGCTGACGTGGCCCGACTTGAACTGCGCCAGCGTGCGGGTGCGCTGCGGCTGCGTCTTGCCGCCGTGCAGCGCGGCCGCCCGTACGCCGCTGTCGAGCAGGTCCTGCGTCAGCCGGTCCACCGCGTGCTTGGTGTCCAGGAACATGATCACGCGCCCCTCGCGGGCCGCGATCCGGGTCGTGGCGGCGTGCTTGTCGGCCCCGTGGATGTGCAGGACGTGGTGTTCCATCCGCGTGACGGCGCCGGCCGACGGGTCGACCGAGTGCACGACCGGGTCGCTGAGGTAGCGGCGGACCAGCAGGTCGACGTTGCGGTCGAGCGTGGCGGAGAAGAGCATCCGCTGCCCGCCCGGGCGCACCTGGTCGAGCAGCGCGGTGACCTGCGGCATGAAGCCCATGTCGGCCATCTGGTCGGCCTCGTCGAGGACGGTGACGGCCACGTCGTTCAGCCGGCACTCGCCGCGGTCGATGAGGTCCTTGAGCCGGCCGGGGGTCGCGACGACGACCTCGGCGCCGCGCCGCAGCGCGCCGGCCTGCTTGCCGATCGACATGCCTCCGACGACCGTGGTCATGCGCACCTGGACGGAGCGGGCGTACGGGGTGAGCGCGTCGGTCACCTGCTGAGCCAGCTCACGCGTCGGTACGAGGATCAGCCCGAGGGGCCTGCGGGGCTCGGCCCGCTGTCCACGGGTGCGGGCGAGCAGGGCGAGGCCGAAGGCGAGGGTCTTGCCGGAGCCGGTGCGACCGCGGCCGAGAACGTCACGGCCGGCGAGCGAGTTCGGGAGTGTCGCGCCCTGGATCGGGAACGGCGCGCTCACGCCCTGCCGTTCGAGTTCGGCCAGCAGCTGCTCGGGCATGTCGAGCTCGGCGAAGGCGGTCACGGCGGGCAGGGCCGGCGTCACCGTTACGGGAAGCGCGAACTCGCCGCGTGCGGCGGCGGGTCGGCGGGAATAGCTGGGGCGTGCGCGGTACATATGGCGCCTTCCTCGATGTGGCACATATCAAGGAATTACGGCTGCCACTGAACGGCACAGGTAATTACGAGTATGAACCGGTGGGTAAATACTGCGGAGCCGGCCGGTACATGCGCCGGAAATGCAGGTAGCCGGGACCCGCACCCCGAAGGATGCGGGTCCCGGCTACTCAGCGTGGGTCAGCGTCAGGCCGCGACGATGTTCTCGGCCGTCGGGCCCTTCTGGCCCTGCGCGATGTCGAAGGTCACCTTCTGGCCCTCGAGCAGCTCGCGGAAGCCCGACGAGGCGATGTTCGAGTAGTGGGCGAACACGTCCGGACCGCCACCGTCCTGCTCGATGAAGCCGAAGCCCTTTTCAGCGTTGAACCACTTCACGGTGCCGTTAGCCATGTCATTCTCCTCTTGCGAAGTCATTGGCGCCCGCACTGCGCGGGAGCCGTGTTCGTCGTGATGACCCCGCCCGGAAATGACCGGAAATACATAAGCGCTTGCACGCTTGAAGTTTTGGGAACCACAACAGCAACTGAGATCGACAGTAGCACGTCACGGCGGCGTGCATACGCCGAACAATTCGCTCTCGCTTATTGCGGCAGAAAGCCTCAGTGCGCGGTTCGGCAAACTCTCACTTCGCGGGCGCAGATATTTCTGGATCGCGCGCTCAGGGGTGGGTCGTCGAGACCACGTAGACCATGGGGTGGTCGGGGTTCGAGCGGTTCACCATGACCGTCTGCGTGGGCGACGGGTCTTTCTGGGCGTGGGTGAGGCCGTACCAGGGGCCGGGTCCGGTGAAGTTCCAGCCCGCGACCTGCTGGTCCCGGTCGCTGATCGCGACGTGGTCCTTCTTGAGGTCGGAGGCGGTGCTGTCGATGTTCTCGAGGAACGAGGCCAGGCCCTTTTTGCTGGTGAGGAACTGCGCGTACAGGCGGCTGACCTTGTAGTTGTTCGTCTCGTAGTACGCGACGCTGCGCGAGCCCGCCGGGATCGGGATCTGGTAGAGGCGGCGCTGCACCTTCGACGGCCAGCCGATGGTCAGGCCGGTCGCCGAGTACTTGGCTTCCTTGTCCTTGCCGCTGTCACGGCTCTGGTTCGCGGAGATCACCAGGTAGCCGGCGGGGATGCCGATGAGCAGCACGATGGTCAGGAGCGTGAGCGCGCGGCGGCGGATCATCCGGCCGCGGTCCTCGGCGGGGCGTGCGGTCTCGTCCGGGGACGAGGCCTGGCGGGGCACCATCATGGCGGGTCGTCCCGTCACTGCTCGCCGCTGCCGGCGGCGCCGCCGAGGGTGCGCGCGTAGCGCTCGTACCGCTCGTAGCGCTCCACGCGGCGGCGCTTGGCGCGGCGGAAGCGGCGGGCGACCAGGCGGGCCAGGTCCGCGGCGCCGACCATGCCGGCCTCGGGGCCGAGCTGGGCGCGGGCGATCCGGGCCTCGGGGCGGTAGCCGCGGCCGGTGAGGTGGCGCTTGAAGGCGTCGCGGGCGGGGCCGATGAGCAGGTCGTCGGCGGCGGACACTCCCCCGCCGATGACGAAGCAGGACGGGTCGAGGGCGGCGGCGAGGTTCGCGATGCCGACGCCGAGCCACTGGCCGATGTCCTGGAGCAGCTCGACGCACATGGCGTCGCCCTCGCGGGCCAGCTCGGTGATGAGGGGCCCGGTGATGTCGGGGATGCTGCCCTTGACCCGCTCGATGATGTTGTACGCGACCGGGGAGTCGGCTGCGGCGAGTTCGCGGGCCTCGCGGACCAGGGCGTTGCCGGAGCTGTACTGCTCCCAGCAGCCGCGGTTGCCGCACGGGCAGCGGTGCCCGCCGGGGACGACCTGCATGTGGCCGAACTCGCCGGCGACGCCGAACTTGCCGCGCTTGACCTGGCCGTCCTCCAGGATCGCGCCGCCGATCCCCGTCCCGAGGGTGATCATGACGAGGTGGTCCTCGCCGCGGCCCGCGCCGAAGCGCCACTCGGCCCAGGCGGCGGTGTTCGCGTCGTTGTCGACGAGTACGGGGACGGAGAGGCGGCCCGCGAGGCGGTCCCTGAGGGGTTCGTTGCGCCAGGACAGGTGCGGGGCGAACAGGACGCGGTTGCGGTCCGCGTCGACCCAGCCGGCCGCGCCGATGCCCACCGCGTGCACGTCGTGCCGGTCGGAGAGGTCGAGCACCAGCTCCGTGATGGTGTCCTCGACGACCTTGGGGCTCTTGGACTTGTCCGGCGTCTCCGTGCGCAGGGTCTCCAGGATGACGCCGTCCGCGTCGACGACACCCGCCATCACCTTCGTGCCGCCGATGTCGATCCCGACGGTGGGGACGCGGGGGGCCGTCAGGTGCGAGCGGCGCTCACGGGTGCCGACGGTACGCAGGACCGTGGCTCGGGCGCTGCCACGGTGGGCTAGGTCGCGGTAGGTGCTCATTGCGGCGATTCTGCCTCACGCGGTGGCTCCGCCGCATGCCGGGTTTCTGCTCGGCCGGGGGCGCCTTCGGGGAGGGGTGGGGTGGGGTGCGTCGGCGGGTGCGGGTTCGGTGGGGGCTGGCCGCGCAGTTCCCCGCGCCCCTGAAATGCCTGCGCTTCGCGCGCATTTCCCCGATAAAGGCTGAGCGGCGAAGCCGCTCGCCTTTAGGGGCGCGGGGAAC